>JBGAOI010000948.1:0-3139 GCA_044221885.1 Polyangium sp. (in: bacteria) | reverse complement strand
CTCCTTTTTCAAACCGAGGTCTTTCAGCTCCAGCGCAAAAGCATCGATGTATTTCGTTTGTACCGCAATCGTCGCATCGCGTTTGGCATAACGAACATCGATGTCGCCGAACTTGTCTTGCGCGCCGAGACTCAAAATGCGCACCCAATACGCTTTGTCGTAGCGCCATTCACCCGTGACAAACCGCACGTGTTCCGGCACATCCGGCTTTTTTCGACCAATGAGACGTCGCGTCAGATCGGCTTCTTTCACGCCGTCCTTGTTTTCTCTTTCGGTCCCGTACCCGTAATCCCAAACGTTGTGGTCGAGATCCTCCTGCACATCCAGATCGTACGATTACCCAAGTGCTTGATAACGCTTGGCCATGACTTCCGAACGCCGAGGTTCGTCTTTCCCACCATGAATCATGAACATCGGCACGTGCAGGCCATTTTCGGCCCAATTGACGATGTAGCGTTTGGACAGCAAAACATCTTCCCAAGGCTTGTGCGGAGGTGTGCGAATGCTGCCCCAATTGAGCAGGTCGGGATATCCACACAAAGGCCCCGATACGGAAAACAGATCGGGATAATGTAACGGGAGGACAAACGACACGGTTCCGCCGAGCGAATACCCGGTGATCGAAATACGCTTGTCGTTGATCGGATAATGCGCGCGCACTTCTTCAATGACGCGTAACAAATCCGCTTCTCCCAAATGCCGCTGTCCCGAATTGCCAAACTGCCAAGGTGCCACGACAAACGCACCAAAATCAGGCAAGCCGCCGAAATGTCGCGCTTCGTGCGTCCCTTGAAACCCACCTTGAGGCGCTTCACCCACCACGACCCGCAATGCAACCTCGGGCCGATTCCCCAAACCGTGCGCAGCCACGACCAACGGCAATGGTTTTCCGTCGGGTCGATACCCGCGCGGCACAAAAAGCGCATACGGCTGCAAATTCCCATCGAGCGGAGACCGATAGGCGCGACGAACCACTCCAAAACGCCCCTCGTACGGAGGTTTGCCCTGTTCCAACGCTTGGACGAGCTCCTCGGCTTCCTCCGTACGCCGCTTCATCCACGTCGAATCGGGATCACCGCGCCGAAGTTCGTCGAGTAAATCTTCGACGATAAACAAAACGCTGTCTTTTTCCCCGCGCGTCGCCTTGGAACCCTCAATGACGGGACGCTTTCCGTCGAGCGCCATGATGCGTCGATGCAGGTTTTGACGCGCCACGACAGGCACGATGGCTTCGTTGTTGGCGTCGGTGCCCCAACGTAGGTGAACATCGTGTGACCCTCCAGGATCCAGCGGCACAACGAACGAAAACGTGCTTCCGGACGAACCCAACGTCGCCTTGGGCAAGGTCCCGTCCGCGAGCTTTTTCGTCTCGCCTTTTTTGATCTCCAACTCGACTTGGTAGGGAAGGTCCGCCGTTTGTCTTGGCCCGAGCCCCAGCCAAGAAACGTTCACGTCGGTGACAAACCCTTCCATCGTGGGGCGCAGATTTACGTTGGTTTGCAAAAGGTCTGTCGCGGAACACTTTGTCGCGGCGTCTTGGGCAAACAAGACATCACGTGCGGGTCCTCCGTTGCCTGCTCGTGCCCGAAGCCAGAAGAACGTCGGCGCACTCGCCGCTTGCTCGACGAGAACCTCGAGACGATGCACGCCGCGTTCGAGTTCGACCAGGACACGCTTCTCATCGCGAAACGGAGGCGGATCGACATCGCTCACTCCTGCGAAGACGCGCTTACCGTCAAGGACGATCCGGACGTTCCCGGCAAACCCCGTCGCCAAAACCATCGGACCGGCACGGCCCGTGATCAAGTACCCAGACAAACGTTGGTGCGTCGTGCCGCGCGAGTTCTTTTTGCCTTCGAGTTTTTCATGAACGTCAACACGTCCATCTTTGGCACACAAACGTTTCGGGAGAACATCGGGGCCTGCGTCAGCCACGACAGGAGCCGTGTCGTCACCCATCGCGCCGACAAGGGGTCCGACCGATGTCCACGCGTTGAGCCAACCTTCACCGCGCGGAACGAGCAACGCATCCGGTGCGATCGTTTCACCGGTCGATGTTTTGAGTGCCAAACATGAAGTTCCGAGACAAACCGATCCTGCACCGCATGGACGCTCGACCCAACGTTTTCCGTCTTCGCAAACGAGGGCCACATCGTCCGTTGCGCAGCGTTCCTCCGCAGACGTGCAAGCCGTGCTTGGCTCTGCCGCCGCGTCATTCGTGGACGCATCGGACATCGCTGCTTCGACGCCCACCTGACCCACGGGCCGATGCTCGACGCCGTGCTCTGTTGGAGGCCGGCACGACACGACGCTTCCCAGCGCCAGGTTCCAAAACACGCCCGCAGCAAGCCGCCGTATCCGCATCGACCACGTCAAAGATGCTAAAATCCCAGGTGCGCTCGGTAGCACGGGCTTTCCCGAAGACCAAGCTTGTTGCCGCCCGGGATTCAACTGCTCATAGATTTTTCTTGTAGGACCAAAAGATTTCAGACCGGTCGGGTCTCATGAACGTCCTCGAACGGGAGAGGTGCTTTCATGAAGAGCGATCGCGTTGGTTCATCGTCCAGCACTGGTTTGTCCAGAACGAACGATGACAGTTCCGTCGTTTCCCTCAAAGCGCTTGTGTCGAAAGCGGATCCAACGTTGTCGGCGCGGCGTGCTTCAACGTCGGACGATTCGGGCCTCATTGATTTGAAGAAACTGATGGCTACGGCTCCGCCGTCTTCGGATGCCTTGCCGGCCGTGCTGGCGCCGCAAGAGGCGGGACTTTTTGCGATACCGGCGCAGGTTCCTCCACCGACAACCACGCCGAGTTTGGCCGACGAAACAGCAGCTCCATCCAGTTCGGGTGCAAAGTGGTTCGCCGTTGTGTCCGTTGGGGTGATGTTGATGCTCGGGGGAGTTTTGGTGGTTCAGCAACGAGGACAGGCGACGGCGCAGTCCGTGACGAAAGTTGCTTTGACATCAAACGAAAGCGCAGCGCCAAAGTTGGTCGAGGCAACACCGCCTGTAGCAACTCCTCCGGTAGCGGAAGCAAAACCGGCAGCGCCAGTGGAAACACGCACTGGGGCGTCTACGCCGCAGGCAAATCGACAACCTGCCGTCTCGACGACTTCGCGCGAACGGGCCAGTCGTGAAG
>JBGAOI010000947.1:0-3145 GCA_044221885.1 Polyangium sp. (in: bacteria) | reverse complement strand
ATTGCGTTATCGAGCGAAGGGTCGAGTCGCGTTCCGGAGCCCGGAGGACTCCCGCCGACGGAATTGCGACGCACGGGTGGATGCGCGGCGTGTTTTATTGGTACGGGTGACATTTCGGGACGCGCAGCGTGGATGGCAGGTATTGTCGGTTTGGCCGGGATAGCCGGATTCGTGGTGCGGCGCGCCAAACGAAAAGAGTAGCTCGAAGCACGCGACGCCCATCGCTTGCCATTGAACGAACTGGCAACGTATCGAGGTACTGATCAAACTTGATCAAACAGTTTGGCCCATCAAACCCGATCATCCCTTCCGACCATCCGACGTTTCGCCGACAGCTCAACCCAGCCCATCCGAACGCGACACTTCGAACGCGAATTTCTGACCCATTACACGAAATTCGCTCGCCATCTCGCCACTCTTTTTGCAGACCATAACGAAATCGTGGTAACTCGGGCAAGAGCGACCCAAAGCGCGACATTCCCTACCCTTGCGTTCGCAATGAATCGAACCATGCCCGCGCTTCGGCTTCACTGCCAAAATGCCTGGCTTCGGAGTGTGGGCGGGCGTGATACAATCGGAACATGGCCCGGCGCATGAGGTCATCCGCCACGCGATGTTGGAATGTGGCTCCAACGATCGCTCGCGCTCGAAAAACATCCGGGGGAAGGTTGCGCATCTCGGCGGCAATTTGCACCGATTGATGCCCCAAGCGTGAAGCATCGGCCAAGTAAAAAAATCCGCGCACGGGGCGGGGCCATTTCAACAATTCCGCCAAGAACTGCCGTATTTCGTCGGCGTTGACGTCACCAATCGGCCGAAAAATGATCACATCGGGCGATTCCAAGCGCGCCAAATGCGGTCCAATGGATTGCCAACCAAGTTCGTCGTCTGGGGAATCGATCGTCATAGAAACTCCGGACGCCGTTCCTAGCACACTCGCCCATCTTGTCGATGTGGAGATTTCAGGCGCAAATTGTCGCCGATTTTTGCCTGACCGTCGTAGGGTCCACTTGAATGGCGCCAGGAAACACGCCGACATGGGTTCAAGCGTGAGAATCGATTCGAAACCTACACGCCGTCATCCGTGGAGATGAGCCATTACGTGCAGCAATCCGAAACGTGGTATTTGCGCCGAACCTTGGGCCGATAAACAATGCAAGGGGCTGAAAGTCACGCCAAACTTGATGCGTCTCGAGCGGCATTGCAATGGGTGAACGTCGTGTATCACGACGTCCCGGAAATTGCCCTCGAATGCGACGACGCGAATCGCGTGCCGGAACCGGAAGGACTTCCGTCGGCGGAATTGCGATGCTCGGGCGGATGCGCAGCGTGTTTAATTGGTACGGGTGACGCTTGCAGTACGTTCGTCTTGAATGCTTGTCACGTGCATCATGATTCAAAGCTCGGCGACACGTATGATGTCGGCATCTTTGAAATGGTCGAGCACATCGTCGGGCGTACCTTCTTTTCGATCGGCCCCGGCGCTCGACACCGAAACCTCTTGACCGTCGCAATGCACGACAAACGGTTGACCCCACGGATCGTCTATCTTCTTGCCGTCGAGTTGCTTGGCAGCGACCAAGTCTTTCAGCGTTGGGCAACCTGTGTTCGCCGCATTGTCAATCTGTTGATACGTTTCAGCGGATGTCTTGATGGCCCCGGCACTCAGAACAGCCTGCTTGACCCGAGCTTTCTTCAATTGCGGAAATACCAACACAACCGCCCCTCCCGCAATGATCGCCATGATTGCCAGAACAATGAGCACTTCGACGAGCGTCACGCCGCGCGAAGCAAGCCGTTGCCGTTTTCGAATCAGGAGAATTGTTTCACGCATGCCCGAATGCGACATCAAGAGTCATGCCATGCATAGAAGTGCTTGTTTTTTGCAGGTGGATCACGAATCCCAAGATGGGCTCGACAATTTGGCGCGAAATCGACGCCAATCAACGCCCATGTTCGCAAATTGACAACGCGACAATCACCCGCTCTCGCCGGCTCAAAGTCGCCGGTCGATTCACGTTTGTCGCAGCGTAACAACTGGGCGCAAGCGTGGCGACGATGATTTCGTCGCTCTGGAAGGTTTGGCGAAACGCCTTGGGCCCGAAATCCTTGCGGCATTTGCCTTATGCGAAACGAGCGCCGAATGGATGCGCGTATCGAGGCGGAGCGTGAGGCTTGGACATAACTTGATGACGGGCGTGGGTATTACGTCGTTTTGTGTGAAGATACTGGGCAATGCCGCAAAATTTTTCAGGGCGGGTCAGCGATTGTCGTACCCCGGCGAGGCGCATCAACCGGCTACTGTTGCAGCGTCGCGTTGTAGTCGCAATTGCATCGGAAGGATGTTCGTCGCCAACCATTGGTCAACGGTTAACCTACTGAAATGAAAAGAATAACGGTCGACGTGGAAGAAGTCGGTACTAGATTCCCATTGTCGATTGCGACGCCAGGCGCCGCGGCGCAGTCGATGTGATGAGGCTCAAGGTCCGTCGAGGTTTGTAATGACCACTCAATACCGCATTTCCGTGATCGTATCCATCGTTGTCGAGGTAAGGTTCGACTTCGGGCAAGACCTGTCGCCAAGTGTCGACGTTGAATCGACAGTTTCGGGCGCCCAGAATCCGTGGCCAACGAGCGACTTGGTCGTTCCCTTGTCCCGAAATATGGCCCGTGCCGCGACGATTGTTGCCAGCGAGGTGAGTCATGACCAACCATGAAACGAATCGTCCGATTGAAATCAAAATCCGGGGGGCGACATTGCCCGAGGTGATGACGTTTTTCCCGGTATTGAGGGAATACGTGGCTATCGAAGTTGGTGATGCGCGTGAATCCTTCCTCTTCGTTCGCGGGCTCTTCGTCGGCCCAGAAATCGCGCTTTCGCGGCTTCGAGCGTTACTCACGGATGCAAACGCAGTCGATGTGAAGCTCGTATCCCATATCGGTCCCGAAGGGCTTTACGGCGCGTCGATTACTGCACTCGAGTTGCTGCTCGACCCTGACAGGAAGCTCGGTGGATGACTTGGACGGCCGACGGAGGGGCGAGGGCGTCAACATGGACATTCCGACGCCCTCGTATTACACTCCGCGACGTGACGAGAGCAACCGAAGAAAAGCTCGAGAATCTAGCGAATACACGAATCGTCGT
>JBGAOI010000946.1:0-3145 GCA_044221885.1 Polyangium sp. (in: bacteria) | reverse complement strand
CGGTGGAATGGGCACCGGCGGAATGGGCACCGGTGGAATGGGCACTGGTGGAATGGGCACTGGTGGTTCTGGAGGCGGCATGATGGCTGTATGCACGCCGGAAGGACCCTTTAACGGAGCACCCGTGACGGCTCAAGCGAATAAATGGACGTGGGTGGACGTCCCTGAAGCGAAATGCCGCAATGGTAGCTCGACGGGGTTTGGCATTCGAATCAATCCCAATTCGACGAAACTCGTCATTTACATGCAAGGCGGTGGAGCTTGCTTCAATGCGGCAACCTGTGCGGGCAATCCGTCGTCTTATGGCGCGAACAATCTCGGCAATGGCCCTGGAAGCGGCATTTTCGATGCGAATAACGCTGCGAATCCGCTGAAAGATTGGAGCTTTGTGTATATCCCGTATTGCACGGGTGACGTCCATGGTGGCAATGCCACAGCCGTGGATGTTCCTGGTGTTGGAGCTCCGAAAAATCAATCTTTCGTGGGATATGCCAATATCGGTCACGACTTGAAGCGCATCATTCCAACCTTCCCCAATGTGACGCAGGTTCTCGTGACGGGTGAAAGCGCAGGCGGGTTTGGCGCATTCTATAATTACGATCGCATTGCGCAGGCGTTTTGCCCGACACCCGTCGATCTGATCGACGACTCGGGTCCGCCCATGAGCGATACGTACATGCCTCCGTGCTTGCAGCAACGTTGGCGCACACTGTACAAATTGAATGATACCCTGCCGAAAGATTGCGTTGACTGTGCATTGCCCAACGGCGGCGGATTGGTCAATACCTGGACGCAGCTTGGAAAGAAATACGCGGATCGCCACTTGGGGCTGATTTCATCGGACAAGGATGGCACGATTGCGCAATTCTACGGGTTTGGCAAGAATAACTGCCAAGGAATCGACACCTTCGCGACGGCGCTTTCGGGAGCAGAATATGCCGCCGGACTCAATGAAGTGCGTGAAACGTACCTAAAACCTTGGTCCGCTTGGAGTTCGTTCTTCAACAGCAGCACGAGTCACACGTATTTGGGAAGCAATGGCTCGTACTACAACACCACGGTCATGGGTACATCTCTCCCGTCATGGGTCAATGGCATTGTGACCGGAGCAGCGTCCGTGCATATTGGTCCGTGACCTATTCAGAAGCGATCTGAGTCAATCTCCCCCTCCTCAATTCCTCATACATCAAGGCAATCGTTGTAGACTTCTGCCTTCCCGTACGATACTCGGTGCGAATCGACCACATTCGCACCGAGCGATCTCGTGATTTCGGCAATGTATGGCTTGGATGGACGCTTTGGCGGGCATAACAACTCGATACGCTATGCGCGTCGCGCATGCCCGAAGGAAAAGAATCGGTTGCGTGGTCGATGAAGGCCGCGGTCTTGGTGATTGCCCGACTTTGCGAGCCATCCAGCGAATTGCATATTGCAGAAGATTGGTATCGAAAAACGGCGCTCGACGATATTCTTGGTTTGCCCGTGGCGCGGGTCAATGATGATTGCTTGTATCGAGCGCATGATCATCTTTTGCCGCATAAGGAAGCTATCGAGCGACATCTTCGCAATCGAATGGGCGAATTGTTTTCCATCGAGTACGACCTTCTCTTGTAGGACGTGACGCAATCGGACCGTATGTGTGCGGAATCATTGCTCTGCCCTGTCCCAACTGCGGAAGTTAGCTCGCGCGTCATACCATGTTCTTGATACGCGCGACAAACATTCCGATATCACTCCACCGCATTCGGCAGGCGCCGTGGCTAGCCGGAGGTAAAGAAACTGAGGCGCGCCTCAGCGACATCGGTGCTCAAGCTGGTTGTCGATCTACTCCACACACGCCAAACTTGCCCCGTCCGCCGCCAGCTCGAACTTGGGCGACGCGCACGATACCGCGCACCATGGCAGAAAGCACCCGCCCAGTCCGAACGGCACCACATAGCTGCATCCGCCCGGTGCGCAGTTGTAGCGAATGTTGCTTGCCGGATCCAATCCTCGCATCGTTGGGGCCGCGACGACGCATTCGGCGGAGAGGTTCACGTATCCTGCCGGGCATTGCGAGCTGTCTGCGCATACCGCATGATGTCGCGCGCTTCCATCGGGGCACGTCGCGGTTCGACCACGGTGACGGTCGCCAAACAACGTGCCATCCCCGGTTCACGTTGTCGCCAAGGTTTTCCCGCGAACGTGCCCGTGCGCGTATCTGGGCACAAATCCACTACATTCGTGGCCCATGCCCAAAATTTTGCACACCCATTCGAGACATGTTCGGATGGCCGCATGCGTGCACGAAGCTGGACGTGGTTGCTGGGCTTTACGAAGCTGCTCACCTGTTTGACGCTGGTAACTTCGTTATGGGGATGCGGCACGCCGTACGTGATCATGTCCTCTGCGTCAGAGTTGCCGTCGTCGTTGCAAATGCAACTGGAGGCGGAGCGCGAGGCGATTCCCGATGAATTGCGGGATTTGTTGAAAAACACCTTCGCGACGCAAAAGTGTCGTGCGAAAGAGCAGCAACGGCCCGATCCAAGATTTATTGGACAAACGTCTGAAGTTCCGTTCAATAATTGGGAAATACGGCTGCTCGGCGCCGCGGCCATGTGGATGCTGGAAGTTTCCCGAGATCCGTCGCCAAAGCGATTGGAGCATCGGAAAAAGTTGTTATTGCCCGATCCGGGAACATTGCCAGCGTTGCCGGCCATGGATCCGGAAAAACCATTTTGGGACGAGGACCGAAAAGAATACACGAAAGGATTTGTGTTTGGGGTGGGATCGGGGGCCGTGCCTTTGGCGCCGTCAGCGATTGAAGTGGGTATTCAAGTAAAATTATTGCCCAAAGGAACGTATTGGGCGCGCGTAGGTCGAGCGTGTGGGGAGCTGGCGGTAGGTACGGGTCAAATCGTCTTGGGTTGCGCGGGGATAGGCGTAGGCGCGGGCATGTCGGGGACCGGAGGGGGCGCGCCCGCGGGCATTGTCGTATTGTCGGGATCGATTCCGCTTGTCGCCAATGGCTGCGTGACCGCGTGGCACGGTGCCAAAGACTTGGTTCAGTTGTCGCGCGAGGGCGAACCACTTAGCGAAACGTTGCCAGCGCAACCAGCACCGCAGCCGAAAGCAGCGCCGCAGCCGGCACCAAAGCCTGCGCCGC
>JBGAOI010000945.1:0-3151 GCA_044221885.1 Polyangium sp. (in: bacteria) | reverse complement strand
CGACACGGAGCAGATTGGCGACGAATCGAGGCGCATGGCGTCCCATGAATACACCGAATTTGCCGTGGTTGGTAATGGCGCATTCGGGGATTCGGCGATGAATGCCTTCGATGATGTCTTTGGCCGCCTCGTCGGTGGGCATCACCAAGAATTGCGGCACCGGATCTTTTGCATGTTCGCGTTTGCGACCATGATTGTCGATCAGCCGAATTTCCGATTCCACGAATCCTGGCAAAATGAGCGTTACACTGACACCTTTGGGCGCCAATTCGATTTCCAAGCCTTGGGCGAGTGCCCCGACCGCGGCTTTGCTCATGGCATAATTGACTGTGCCCGGCGCGATGGCATAAGGCGCCACGCTGCCCACGATGGCGAGTCGTCCGCGCGATTGTTCGAGGTCGGGCAGGGTTGCTTGTACCGTGCGCACCACGCCAAAGACGTTGGTCTCGAATTGACGACGAAAATCGTCCAGGGTGAGTTTGGAAAACGCTCCACCGATGCCGATGCCCGCATTGGCCACGACGACGTCGATGCGGCCCAATTCCTCGCGGACGATGTCCACCGCGTGTTCGAGGTCTCCGTCCCGCGTGACATCGCAGGCAATGGGAATGGCGCGACGACCCAATGCGCGCACAGCGGATGCCGTGGATTCGAGGGCATCTTTGCGTCTGGCGAGCAGGGCGATGTCGGCGCCTTCTTGGGCGAAGTGACGACACAACGCGGCGCCGATGCCTGCGGAAGCACCGGTGATGAAGACGGTTTGTCCTAGAAATCGTTGCATGAAGCGCCGATTGTGGCGCGAGGCGGGGAAAAATTCAAGTGGGGTTTGGGGCGAAGAGCGCCGCAGGCGTCTCGAAGCCCCAAATGTAAAGGGGGTTTGGGGCGAAGAGCGCCGCAGGCGTCTCGAAGCCCCAAATGTAAAGGGGGTTTGGGGCGAAGAGCGCCGCAGGCGTCTCGAAGCCCCAAATGTTCAACCATGGGTTCATTCGAAACCCCAAATGTTTGCCGAGGGATCAGACAGCGGCGTAAATAGCAGCAAACGATGCGGCTTCACCGCGCAAAAGCAAGTCGATGCGGGGACTCGTCATTGCGGATGTATGAAGTTTGGCCGAGCGAACATCGAGAATCGCGGGCAAGAGATCCGGATGCGATTCGCAAATTCCGCGCGTGAGCAAAGCCAACACGAGTGCCGTCCGTTTTGGGGCCAAAGGTTCGTTTCGGAAATACAGTTTGACGAGGTACTTTTTCCCGTCGATAACCAGGCCGAGTTCCGGATTGACGTCGACTTCCAGCGGTCCGAGGGACAAACCCGTTCGGGGTGGCTCGAAAAAGTTTTTTGGTCCGCTAGCGATGAATGTCCGATATCCTTCCACGACTTTGGCGTAATGCTTTTTGCGCGTTTCATCGGTTTCGTTTCGACAAACATCATTGAGTGTCGAAGCGGACAAACCGGCGCGATGCATGGCGATGATCGCTTCGCGCAAAGGGCGATAAAAATCCGAAACGGTATCTTCTTTGCGTTCTTTGTAATCGCGAACGCCGCGCAATTTGGGGGTGCCCGTGGCAAGAATGAAATCGACGAAATAGGTGAGAGAAATGCGGTCCATCAGGTTCCTCCTCGGAATGGGTAGCTCTGAAGTGTCGCTTCGTTTCGACTGTTGGACGTAATTCTAACGCGATCCTTGCAAGATGCACGTTTTTTTTGGATACACAGGGACGAAGAATGTCCGCCCCATAAAGCGGACGAACAATGTCCGCTCGCCAGAATCCTAGGCATTTTTGAGGAATCTTGGGCAATGCGCGTGGTGGGTGTGGGACTAGCGCGTGAATACGCGAAGGTGTGGACGGTTTTGGTCATGAAAGTCAATCGAGCTGCAAATCTCGCATCCGAGTGAGATTCACTGCGGAGAATCCCCGATTTTCCGCACAAGAAGGGCTTCCTTTGCGCCAGGAACTCAGCTAGAACGAGCCGAGAAAGTCGTCGCGTCGCACACCGAACAAGGCGGCGAAATCCCTTGCCATGAGATTGGCCCAAGGCGTCATGTTGCAGCGAACGGCGACACGGAGGAATAATGAAACGTACACTACGACTTGCTTCCATGTTCGTGACGATGTCGGCGGGATCATTCGCTTTTGCCGGAGGACACCATTTGCCCGGTTATGAAGCGTATTTCGATGCACCCCCGACACCGGCGCGTCCTTTGTCGAACGATGCACTGGCGCCGAACCTATTGGCTGGGGTGGCGAGCGTCGATGAAAAACGCGGCGTTCCCACCATGTTTTGGGCTCCTGCAAATGGTCCCATGGTTCCGGCGGCTTTGTTGCAACAACCCGGAGCCGCTGCGCGGTTTTACTTGGAACAGTACGCCGCTCTCTACGGACTGGGATCGGGCGCGTTGGCGTCGGCTTACGTGCATCTCATGTCGGCCAAAGTCTTGATGACCCGGGATCTGCGCCTCGTGGCGATTTCGGGCAATTTGCATCCTCTGGCCGGATCGTCGATGAACCGCGCCGCAAAGTTCGTGCAATCACCGCAAGCTGCGATTGCCCAGTCTTTCAATGATTTCTACGGAACCAAGGTTCCTGCGAGCGCCTTTGTCGATACAAAGAACCCCGAACATGGATATTCGTTTTACACGATGAACGATACACCAGAAACATCCACGCGCGACATCGGTCTTGCGCGACCGGCGCGGATCAAAAAAGTGTATTACCCTTTGCCCGACGCGTTGGTTCCTGCATATTATGTGGAAATTGCCGGTGGCAAAAAATCGAGCACTTCGTCGGTTTTGTATTCGTACGTGATCGCTGCGGACGATGGCCGCATGCTCAAGCGTATGAGCCTTACGCAGGACGCGGCATTTACGTATCGGGTTTGGTCGGACGGAGCGCCGAATTTTACGCCGAAAGATGGGCCTCAAGCGGATTACACGCCCCATCCGACAGGCATTCCGGATGGATCCGCTCCCGCGTTTATTGCACCAACACTCGTGACCGTGGATGGATTCAACAAAAATCCCATGAATACGTTCGATCCCTGGCTTGCGGCCGGGGCGACACAGACGTTGGGCAACAACGTGGACGCGTACGCTGATCGTAATTCGCCGGATGGTTTTGGTGGACAAGATTTCCGGGCGACAACGACGGCTGC
>JBGAOI010000944.1:0-3154 GCA_044221885.1 Polyangium sp. (in: bacteria) | reverse complement strand
GGTCAGCGCTGCGAATGGCGTTTGCATCCCAAGCCCAAGACCCGCGTTCCACATCGAATCACAACAAATCGCGATGAATCAAGGTGTTCAGGAATTGCTGCACGAAGAAAGGATTTCCTCGCGTTTTGCCGAAAACAACATCCGCCAAATCGGCGATTTCATCCGTGGAACTGGTGAGCAAATCCGCAACGAGACGACTCGTCAAACCTTGATCGAGCGGGAGCAAATCAATTTCCGTGGATTTTCGCCCTGTTTTCCCAAGCTCCTCGAGCATCGTGAGCAATGGGTGCCCAGCTTCGACTTCATTGTCGCGGTACGCAATCACGTAGAGGTGATGCTGGCTCAAGGGGTCGGTCAAGAGCAACTTGAGTAAGCCTTGGGACGCAGGATCGATCCATTGAGGGTCGTCCAAAAAAACCACCAAAGGCTTTTCGCGAACCGAAAAAACGTGCAGAAAATCTTGCAACGTCAATTCAAAACGGTTTTTCGCACGAAACGTGTCGATTTCCGCGACGGGAGGCTGAGGCCCGATGACGAGTTCGAGTTCGGGGATGAGATCCGTGAGAATGCGACCATTGCCCGCAACCGCTTTCAGGATCTGCGTTTTCCATTGAGCAAGCGACGCGGAAGACTCGGTGAGCAATTGCTTCATCAGTTCGCGCAGCGCGCCGAGGACCGGAGCCAACGGTACATCTTGGGAAATCTTGTCGAATTTGCCCGAAATGAAATAGCCGCCTTTGCGCTGCGCAATGAAGCGGTACAGTTCGTGCACCAGCGACGACTTACCGACCCCGGAATACCCTCGTACAATGACGAATTCTGGACCCGCTTCGCAGGCTCGTTCGAATGAATGCCGCAAAGCATCAACATCTGCTTCACGACCATAAAGTCGCTGCACGCCGCGCAACGCAGGCGCCTTGTCCCGGCGACGCAGCGGAAATGCATCGATCGTTTCCTTCGCTTTCCATTGGGCGACGCATTCTTCCAAGTCGAGGCGCAGCCCGGCATCGCTTTGATAACGCTCTTCGGGCATTTTTTGCAAAAGCATCATCACCATGTCCGCCAAAACCTGCGGAATCATGGATTGCCTCTCATTGGGAGGCACCGGGAGCACAGTCAAATGACGTTGAACGAGAGCATCGATGTCCGCGTCCGTAAATGGCGGAACGCCCGTCAGCATCTCATACAAAACCGCGCCAAATGAATAAAGATCCGAACGCGAATCCACCGCTCGATTCATGCGCCCCGTTTGCTCGGGCGAAATATACCGCGGCGTACCTTCGAGAGATTCAGACGCCACAGGACGAAACGTTTCGCGAGAAATGCGGGCTGAAATTCCAAAATCAATGAGTCGCACCGACCACGTCGCCTGATCCACGAGTACATTGCGCGGCGTGATGTCCTTGTGAACAATGCCTTCGCCATGAACGACCGCCAATACATTCACAAACGAAATGGCTAACTCGAGTGCGCTTTGCACATCGAGCACCCCCGCATCAATCACCTCGCGCAATGTCGGCCAGCCCCGATCGGCCATCACCAGCACGAGCCCGCGACCGCGCTCTTCGAGCGCAATGGGTTCTGGCCCACACCCCAACGGCAACTGTTTCAGAATCAGAAACTCGCGGCGGAGGCGCCCCAACTCGCGCTGGGTGGGATACTCGTTTTTCGTACACTTCAGAATGACTGGCGTGCCCGTGGCAACCGCCTTGGCGCGAAAGACATACGTCTCCGCACCTTCATAAATGGGTTCCAACGAACCGTAGCCATCCAGCGAAAAATCTTGAACCGGTCCAGAATCGGAATCTCGCGATACCGCCACCATCTTCAGTTCCTCCACTCAATTCAGACGTGCGTCCACACGCGAAAATATATTGACAGAACCGCCAGATTTACCGTGGTTCGTCCGACATTGCAAGAATTATGTGACTCCGGCACAAACTTTAGCGAACGCAACCTGGCTCACTTCGCCGTGACATATGTTGGGTGGCAGATGAGCACTTAAGTTACCACGTCGACCTCGATGGCCGAGATCGACGTGGATGGTTGTCGAAACTTGTCTTGGCAGGCTCAATCAATCATCGCCATCGAACTCGCCGTCGTCATCGCGATCGAGGCCGATGCGCGTACCCGTACCTGGCGGTACGGCGGTAAACGTGACAGCTCCATTGGGCGCTTGTGCCACGAGCGCGAGGAGTGAGCGTGGAATGGTGCCGATCGATTCATGACTTGCCAGGAATTGATTGGCGCCGACGTACAAGAAGCCATATTCTTGACCAAAAATACGCGTCTTGGCAATGACGTCGCATTCATTGAGGTCCGCTCGTTGTAGCAGCAAATCGATGCGCGTATTGGCTGCTGAAGAATTGGCCTGGTGGAGCGTGACTTGTTGACCGACGATCGGGAAGAGGTTCGAATCGAACGCCATTACGTACGCTTCGACTTGGCGGCGCTTCAATTCGCCGTCGCCACCGGGGGAATCGTCAAATCCGTTCGGCGGAAAGCCGCTGAGTTTGTCGAAGCCAAAACTCATCATGAAGCGGAAAACGGTGTCTTCGGCGCCATCGTTGAGCATGCCAAACCCGCGAACTTGATCGCCCTGATGGCCGTTATCGCCGGGGATGATGGAAAATACCTGCGCCATGCCAAACATACCGACCTTTTGGTAGATATTGCGCAAGTGGGGAACCTTGGCCGTTTGTGGAATTTCACCGGTCACGTAGCGACCGTCGGTCCCAAAAAACCCGGGAATCCGCTCACCATATTCGGCATTCGCGTCGCGATCGATCTTATGGCAATCTTCGCAACTGTGATGCAAATCGACACCAGGTTGGAAGAAGTGTTGTCGTCCTCCTTCTTGGAAGGCCGTCAATGTATTGTCAAGGTTCCGAATTGGGTTTGGCGGGTACATGACTTGCAACGAGAAGTCTGTAAATTTTGCCATTTCGTCATTTGCAAGCGGTCCGGATCGTCCAAGCAAATTCGCAACTGCCTCTTGGAATTCGTCGAATGCCCCAACCTCGTCGAATGTGCCGCTGTCGGGCTGAGCGCTCGGCTCTTCGTCACCTTTGGTCCGATCACCGCGCCAATGCATGGGACCATGGTTGGCCATTCCGCGCAAACTCTGGGTCGTCATGGGGCCTTTGAGCGAACG
>JBGAOI010000943.1:0-3158 GCA_044221885.1 Polyangium sp. (in: bacteria) | reverse complement strand
CTTCGGGACCGAGGCCAGGAAGTCCCACGCCAAGTGCCAATGCGCCCGCAACATCGGCTCCGATCGCGGCGATCCCGAAAACGCGTGTCGTCGTGATCGTGGAACCGCTGAGCGCTGTGGCCACGGCAAACCTCAACGGCAAACGGATCAGATTCCCGGACGAAAAGGTCGAAGTTGAGCCGGGCAAACCCGTGACGCTCGACGTCGAAGCGCCAGGTTTCGAAACGCAGAAAGTTACGCTCGACGGAAAAACCGACGTGGTCCGGGTCAAACTCGTGCCCGTTGCCGGGACTGCACCGCAACCTCCCGAGGTTCCGACAGGTCGGCCGACGTCAACCAAGTCGGGCACGAGTTCGTCGCCAACGCCATCAGCGGCGACGACAAAAGCCCCTGGCGGAAGCGATGTTGTCGACCTTTACGGGCCTCCACAGCCTGGTCGACCCAAGGCTCCACCGTGAAGCTCCCCGTGACGCATCAAAAGTGATAGACCCCGTCGACGTGTCCGACGTTGCTCACCTCATTGATTCCGTCCCCGAAGACGTATTCGTCATTTGTCGCCGCCTGCGCGAGCACGGTCGACGCGGCTGGATCGTCGGCGGCTGCGTACGTGATTTGCTCCGTGGTCAACCTGCCAAAGATTGGGATGTCGCCACAGACGCACGACCCGAAGAGGTCATGCGTATGTTTCACAAGGTGATTCCCACGGGCTTGCAGCACGGCACGGTGACGGTCGTTTTGCGGCACGTGCATTACGAGATCACCACGCTACGCGGTGAAGGGGCCTATTCCGATGGACGGAGGCCGGACAAAGTCGAGTTTGTCGAGGACATCGTCGCTGACTTGGCTCGACGTGATTTCACAATCAACGCCATTGCTCTGGATCCTGTCGATGGACACATCATCGACCCTTTCGAAGGCCGCAAAGATCTCGAAGCTCGTGTGGTGCGGGCCGTAGGCGATCCGCGAGAACGTTTTTTCGAGGATGGTTTGCGCATCCTTCGCGGGGCGCGTTTTGCGGCCACGCTCGAATTCGAGGTCGAAGCAAACACACAACAGGCGATGGCTGAAGAACGAACGCACTTGACCTTTCGCAGGGTCAGCGCCGAACGCGTGCGTGACGAATGGCTCAAAAGCATGCGAGCGCGACGTCCAAGCGTTGCGTTCAACATCATGCGTCGCACGGGAATTCTCGACATCACTTGTCCGGAACTCGCCGCAACGGTAGGGTGTATCCAAGACAAACGCCATGTTCACGACGTGTGGGATCACTCAATGGCCTGTTTGGATGCCTGCGATCGCGATCCGATCCTCCGAACGGCGGCATTGCTTCATGACATTGGCAAGCCTCGAGCCAAGAACACGGAACCCCTCCTTCCGCATCAATCGATTGGCTCGGAAATGGCCGAAGAAATAGCCACACGATTGCGTTTTTCCAATGAGGAACGAGCGCACATATGCGCATTGATTCGCCATCATGTCGTGCGTTATTCCGACGCTTGGACCGACGGCGATGTCCGGCGATGGATTCGCACGGTCTCGGTCCCATTGTTGAATGATTTGTTTCGCCTCGTGATTGCCGATTTACACGGTAAAGGGAATGACGTTGCGCCGGATATTGCAGGAATCGAGCATTTGCGCGAACGAGTGACGCAATTGCAAACGGCCGGCATTGTCCTCAGTCCGAAAGATCTCGCGTTACGCGGCGGAGATTTGATGAAAACTTTGCAGCTTCCACCGGGGCCTTTTGTTGGAGAAATCTTGCAATTGCTGGTGGAAATCGTAACGGACAAACCCGAAGACAATACGCGTGAAAACTTGTTGAATCACGCAAAACGGGTCATTGCCGAACGTCTTGCTCCATCGACATAATGTCGAAGCGATTTCGTTGCAATCGACGCGTTGCTTATAGGAACGTCTCCACGGAAAACCGCAGGGCCTTGGGCTATTGTGGTCGAATTCAGCCCTTGTACGCGCGAAGAAGTTCCGCTGCACCAAGCGCGTGCGCAACGCATCCACTAAGCTGATGCGGGTCGTCGCCGTGCACGACTTGCGGAATGTGACCCACCGCCAATTCACGCGTCGCAGCAGAGCCAATGAGTGTCGGAAGTTCGACGACAAGGGGATCTTCCGCGGGCAAGACGGCGCGCGCTGCACGAGCATAAGGCCCAAGGAGCCAAGGAAAAACCGAGCCTTGATGATGGGATGCGTAACGATCGTCAACGCTCCCTTCGCAACGACCACGATAACCGGGTTCGTGCGGCGCAAGCGTGCGTAGACCAGCCGGCGTCACGAGATCGCGACGTGCGCGTTCGAGCGTTGCGCGTGCGCGTTCTGGCGAGAAGCACTGCGGATCAATGGCGAGCGCCAAGATTGCATTTGGACGAACAGCATTGTCATGAAAAACGTTCTCCCCCTGCGCTTCTTCGGAGATGACGTCGTATGGGTAGGATGTAGCTGCGCACCAAAACCGAGATTGAAACGCCGTACGCGCGCGGTGACTTGCAGTATCTGCTCGATCGGCAAGGGCTGTGTGATCCAGCGATTTTGCCAATCGTGACAACGTGTGACACGCCGCCGCCCAGAGAGCCGTGAGTTCTACCGGACAACCAGCTCGCGACACAACGGGTTTGCCTCGAACACGCGCGTCCATCCACGTCAGCGCCTCACCTGGCCGCCCGGCCGCGAGCAAACCATCGGATGTGACGTGAATGTCATGAGGTGCTCCACGCAACACAAGATCGAAAATGTGTACCAACACAGGAAACAATTCATCTCGGACAAACGAATGCGTTTCTCCAAGTCGATCTGCGAACAAACGGGCGATGTCGAAAAGCCACAGGGTCGTATCGGCCGCTGCGGTATCGAAGCCGTTTCCATGATCGGGAATACGGTTTTGCAAGAGTCCTTCTTGCATGGAGGCGATCATCGTGCGCACGACAGCAATGGCTTGATCGACGTGGTTCGTCGAAAAAAACAAACCGGGCAACGCGAGAATGGCTTCGCGACCCCAAGTATCGATCCACGGATAGGCCGGAACGATCGCTGGTTTTTCCAGAGCGTCGGCTCGAAATAATTTGGCTGCCCGGGACAAACGACGCTCGAGTTGCGATCGTTCCGGCCCGGGATCCGCAGCAAGCTCGGCTTTGATCGCGGCTTCG
>JBGAOI010000942.1:0-3161 GCA_044221885.1 Polyangium sp. (in: bacteria) | reverse complement strand
CGGAGCGCGTGCCTTCACGCATCATCACGATCATCGTCCCATCATTGAAGAGTTTTTGATCAGCGTCCACAACCAACGCCACAGCACTTGCCACCGCTCCAATGGCGCGAACAACCGCAAATGCACGGACAAGCGCATCGGGTATCGCACGCGCAACCTGCAACGTGGTTGAGCGCCCGCCATCACTCGCAATGATCCGCCCGCCTATATCACGGCGCCTGTGTCGCCCCCACAACGCCACCGTTGAGCGTCTTTTCCGATCCCGTCACGCGACTCTGCGGCGTGGGTTGCCCCATCGTATAGACAACCTTGTACTTGTCATTCTTCGCAACCGTACCGCCCGACACCATTTCGTTCGATTGCACGTTCTTCTGCGGCACCGGCGGCTTGTTTTCCACAATGACGGTCCCGCCCTCACAACCAAGGCCCCCACACGCCACCAACATGACGACCGCTGTGATCCCGAGTGAAACACGCATCGAAGCACCCATGAATGCAGTCTACCCGATCTCCACCCCAAAGTTCAAGGCTTCTTTGGCTTCGTGTCCTTCTTGTCTTTCTTGTCCTTCTTGGTGCCATCGTCCTTCGAAGGGATGATCAGGAACTGGACCCGGCGATTCTGCTGGCGCCCCTCCTCCGTCCCGTTATCCGCAATCGGCCTGCTCGATCCATATCCCTGGGCAACAAGCTTCCCCGGCTGAATGCCGCGCTGCACGAGCCACCAGCGACCGGCTTCCGCGCGCTCTTGCGCCAATTGCTTGTTGACTTCGTCCTTGCCCACGTTGTCGGTATGCCCCTGCACCTCGATTTGCTCGATTTCGGAATGATCAACGATGGCATCGCGCACTTCCGTCAGCAAATCATCCGATACGGGATCGATCGTATGTTTCAGGGTGGACTCGCCAAACTTGAATTTGACTTGCCTTGAAATCACGATTTCGGTCTTCGTCACCGTCACATGGGGACAACCGTGTTTCGTTTTGTCTTCGTCACTGCTGCCTTTTTGATCCGGACACGCGTCTTCCATGTCGATGATGCCATCGCCATCGCGATCCGAAGGACAACCATTCTTCTTGGGATCCTCGCTCTTGACGCCGTAAACCTTGGGACATGCGTCGTCCGCATCCAAAATCGTATCGCCATCTTCATCCGGGGGACAACCATTCTTTTTCGGATCGTCATTCTTGACGCCGGGTGTTTCGGGGCATGCATCCTGATCATCGAGGATCTTGTCGCCATCTTGATCCGGCGGACAACCATTCTTTTTCGGATCCGTGCTCGCTCGACCCGGCACGGTCGGACAAGCGTCATCGACATCCAAAATCGAGTCGTCATCCATATCCCCGGGACAACCATTCTTCTTGGGATCGGAATGCTTGATGCCTTTGACCGTAGGGCAATGGTCGTCCTTGTCGAATATGCCATCTTTATCGAGATCGCTTTCGGGCTTCTTCGGTGGCGGAGGAAGCGGTTCATAACCCACGCTGCCGACGGCAAAAAAGACCGGCGTGCCCCAACCTTGCGTCAAGCCCGGACCGCCGCCCGCTCCAAAAACCAAAAATGGCAAAGGTCGCACCTTGGCGCCCAAAAACAGTTCCGCAGCCACCGACGATGCGGTGTAAATACGGGTCGTTGCCGTGTCGAGCAGCACGTCTTTCACGTAGGGCGCCGAAAGCGTGAATTCCGGCCCGACCTGGAAAAACCCGT
The DNA here is from genome assembly GCA_044221885.1 of Polyangium sp. (in: bacteria). Lineage (GTDB taxonomy): Bacteria > Myxococcota_A > Polyangia > Polyangiales > Polyangiaceae > Polyangium. The sequence continues at coordinate 1,454 of JBGAOI010000942.1, read as the reverse complement.
CCTTGAGCACAACGGCCGCACCGGCTCGGAAATCAAAGGTGCTCGGACGCTGCGATGCGCGCAAGGTCGTCCCGAGCGACACGTTGTAGAAAAATTGTTTTACACGACCACCCAAAATAATCTGCGGCTCGCCACGAATGGAACCATCCCCCGCATACGATCCTGCCGGCCCTGAAGGCACATAAAAATACCCGCTTGCGGCCACTTGGAATTGGTTCGTGTCTTCGCCAAAAAGCCGCACACGCGCCCCCAGACGCAAATCGCCCACGTCTGCTCGAAAGACACCAGCACACGATCAAAAAGCGGCAACGACGCGCCAAGATGCAAAAACGTCTGTTGCGAAACAACCGGCGTACGCTTGTCCCCTTCCTGAATCGAAAGCGGACGCAAACCAAAATCAACCACCGCGCGTCCTCGCGGGATGAGATGCCCGCCCACCGAGGGAGAAGCCACTCCGAAAAGTCCATCCCCGGGGACCGAAGGCTGAAAACGCTCGAGCGCTCCAGTCGCTGTGACTTCTTGGGCCGAAGCCCCGCGCGCCAAGAGAAGTGTCGCCAGCGCAGCAACAAGCGTCGAACGTTTCGTACAGCCAGATCGCATACGCAGAGAAGAACCTTTTCACCTGGGCTTTGTCAAGAATCCGTTGTCCTACTCGATGTGTTGGCGTTGTTGCACGAAGGTCTTGCGGTGGATGACTGAACTGCATTAACGTCAAATGAAGGCTTGCGTCGTGGCGAAGAGGAACGAAGCATGAACACGAATTCGATTCGACGATGGATGGCGGCGCTGGCATTGGTGGGAGGTTTGTCCACCGGAACGGCCGATACGTTCGCCGCAGTTCCTCAGACAATTACGAACCAAGGACGCCTGTTCGACAGCGCCGGAACGCCGATCAATGAAACGCTCAAAGTGACGTTTTCGATCTACGACGACGTTGCGGCGGCGGCCCCGATTTGGACCGAGACGCTCACGGTGACCTTCGAGGAAGGGTACTACTCGGTATCGCTCGGCGCGGAAAATCCGTTCGGAGACAAAGTATTCGACGGATCGCTACGATATTTCGGGATCACGATTGGTTCGGATCCGGAGCTTCTTCCAAGGTCGCCGATACAAAGCGTTCCTTATGCACTGCTCGCACAAGATGTCAACGGAGACATTCATCCGACGAGCGTTTCGATTGGCAACACGGAAGTCATCAACAACAACGGCGAATGGGTTGGACCCTCGACAGGTTTGATCGGACCAACCGGGGCCCAAGGTCCAGTCGGACCAACCGGCGCAGCAGGCGCGGATGGTTTGGCGGGAGCCACGGGAGCCACGGGAGCGACGGGCGATGTTGGACCGGCAGGTCCGCAAGGTTTGCAGGGACCAACCGGCGCCATCGGACCCACTGGCGATATCGGACCGGCGGGTCCCATTGGCCCCATGGGTCCCATCGGACCAACCGGTGCAAT
>JBGAOI010000941.1:0-3169 GCA_044221885.1 Polyangium sp. (in: bacteria) | reverse complement strand
TTGGGTTTGACCGGGACATTGACCATTGACTATCACTGGTCGCGAAGTTCCGATGGAAGCGCCTTCACGCGTGTCGCCGAATCCAAGTATTCGCAGGATGTAGAAACGTCGATTGAAAATGGCACGAGGCTCGATGTCGTGGGTGTCTCGTCACGTTCGGAAGTTGCCACACGCACGCAGCTTGCGGCCGACGGCCAGACGTTTTCCGACGTTTCGTACAAAGACAAAGCATCGGGAATGTTTGCCAATGGTCGCGTCCTGACCCAGCGCATCACCTACACGACAAACGGCAATCGCATTGATTTCGTCGTTCGCGATCTGGCCGGCATTGAATTGGCGGCGTGGACGCCGACGGTGCAAGGTGCAGCATTTCGCGACGAACTCCAAGTGCTCGGTATTGACGATCAAGACCGCATTTGGGTGCGCTGCGCCATTGCTTCATCGGACATTTGTGTGACCTCACCACCTAAGTAACGGGAATCACGGGCCGAGAACTCGATAGGTTTGGATTCGTCGATTGACTGGCCGCAGAAATATCTACCCGAGCGCACGAAAAAACTTCATATCGTTCTGATTTTCCGTACCATGCAACAATGCGTCGTGCGCTCCTGGCCCTCTTTCTCGTGACAACCGCTTGTTGCCGCAAAGAATCACCCACGTTGGGGCAAGGTGGGTCGACTGCATCCGCTCAACCTGCACCAGCTCAACCTTCGGCCATGCCAATGCCATTGGCGACGTCTCGCGAAGCGGAAAAACTCCGCGCTCCCACACGCTCGGATGCGAAACTCGCGCTTTTCGAGGCCGGATATCGCGGCGGCAGTCAATCCACGCAAGTGGGCAAACCCAACTTTTCTTTGGATGATGTGCCGGGGCCCGAAGGTCGAATTGCCAATGTTCGTGTCTACGCACGAAATCCGCCCTCACCGGGACTCGATGCCGATTATCGTGCACGAGGTGGCGTGCCGTTATTTCGCGAAGAGGGTTTGGTGCTCGCCGTTTTCGTTGAAAAGAACCACAAACCCGACCCGACGGCGACAGCGGATCTTCTTGAAAAGGTGAGTGCAAGTGCGGGAAAAACCATTCCCACGGTCATCGTGACGCCTTCGTTCGTCCCGTCGTGGAAAATCAAGGATATGCTCGAAGCCAAATTCGTAGAAACCATGCTCGGAGGTGCAAAATACGAAGCGATCGAGGCTTCTGCCGAAACACCCACGGACAAAGTCGGCAATGAATATGGCCGCATCGCTGTAGGCAAAGGCAAACGAGGTGAGGACCGAATCTCATTGCATCTCGAATGTGAACCGCCCGGCAGATCTTCCTCGAGCCGCTCGCCTGTTCATGAAGACGCAGGGGGCGCTATGTACGTGGATGGCTCGTGTGCCGCCATGGTCCACGTGACGCGTGGATCGAACGAAATCGCAGATTCGGAAGCCTCGCAACGCGCATTGCTCGAGCTTCTTCAAGTGACGGTTTGGCGCTGGCCATTATGAACGTAGGCCGTCTAACACCACTCCGCCAGATGAGTCGAAGCGTTGCTCGGAGAGTGCTTGATTTCTTGGCGGAGCGGCGAGGCCCCACTGTTTGAGCCCGCGGAGCGGGCGAGTTTGGGGCGCCGCGAATGCCGAGAAATCAAGCCTCGACGAGCGCAACAAATGAAGTGGCGGAGTAGTGCTAAACGCCAAACATCTCGCCTTGTTCGCAATGCCCAGAATGCCATTCCTTACGAATACGTTATTTCCGAACGTTTCTACCATGGCCTCTCAAACGTTCTCGTTTCGCCCCAAGTGAACAAGCACACGTAAAAATATTTTACACTTTCGCGATTTTCCATTATTGTGCCTTCATGCACCCTCATTTTTCCAGTGCTCGTTTCGCTCGTTTTCTCCTTCTTTCCTGTGTCACGACCCCGCTTGCCGGATGTGGCGGGGCTGTCGATGACGATGAGGCGGTCGATACTTCCCAGTTTGCTTATGCCGTGCCGGCCAAGGGGACAGCGACGACATTGGATGTCGCAACGTATAACCTCGAATGGTTCGGCGATACCACTGCGGGTCCGACGGACGATACGCTTCAGCGGCAAAACGTGGCCGATGTCATTATGGGGGCGGACCTCGACATCTGGGGATTGCAGGAGGTCGTGAGTGCAACGCAATTCGCGACCCTCAAATCGTCATTGACGGGGTATGCGGGGTTTTTGTCGAATGACGCGACGGTGACGAGCGGTTCATCGTATTACACCTCGTCCGAACAGAAAGTCGGCATTTTATACAAAACTTCAATGGCAACGTTTCAAAGTGCCAAACTTATTCTCACGTCGAGCGATTACAATTTTGGTGGTCGACCACCGATGGAAGTGAAGCTTTCCGTGATGCTCAATGGCACGACGGAGACTGTGGTGGTCATTGTCTTGCATGCCAAGGCGTTGGCGGATGCGACGAGCTACCAGCGCCGGGTGAATGCATCGACGGCCTTGAAATCGTACCTCGACGCGACATATCCCACGCAAAAAGTTGTGGTCTTGGGTGATTTTAATGATGACTTGGACCAATCGATTACGGGCGGGGCTTCACCGTATGCGAATTTCCTCTCGGACTCGGCTCGTTATCAATTTGCGACGAAATCGCTTTCTGATGCGGGGACATCGACGAGGGTGAGTGGTGGTGCTACCATTGACCATATCCTGCTCACCAATGAAATGGCTGGGATGCTTTTGCTCGATTCTCCGCTCGCGTACCGGGTCAATACCTACATTACCAGCTATTCGACGACGACGACGGATCACTTTCCCGTGCTCAGTCGATTTTCGTGGGGAGTTCCGGCGCAGCTCGTGCTGAATGAGATTTGCGCGAATGAACCAGGTAGCGACGTGGCTGGGGAATTCGTGGAAATCGTGAACATTGGAGGCGCTACGGCAGCGTTGGGTGGGTATACCATTTCCGATGCGACTTCCGTACGACATACGTTTGCCGCGGGCACATCGCTTGCGCGTCCGTCACCGGCCCACCGGGGAAGCCCGCGATCTACGGGCAGGTGACGAATGAGAATCTCGGCAAAGTCACGCGCCGTGCCGATTGCGTGTTCTGCAATTCTTCGCAGGCCGACGATGTTGGATTTTGACCAGTCCCGGTCGGCGAGCAGCCGATGCACGTCAGGGTGGACGCTCATCGCC
>JBGAOI010000940.1:0-3174 GCA_044221885.1 Polyangium sp. (in: bacteria) | reverse complement strand
ACCCCCGCCAGCTCCTCCCCCCATTCCACCACCACAACATATCGTCCAGGTTGTGGCTTCTGATCTGCGAGGTTGTGCCATATTCGACAATGGAATGCTGCAATGCTGGGGAGGTTTGAATCTTTATGGAGAACTCGGTGTCGGGCGCCGAAAAAAAATTGATCACCCGGAATGGGTCAAAAATCTCCACGGCGTGAAAAAAGTTGCGCTCGCGCAGGACCAAACCTGCGCGGTTCGACATAATGGCGAACTTTATTGCTGGGGACGAAAAGATTTTCTCGACGACGATACGCGAAACGAAGTGTACACGCCGACCTTGGTCGCGGAGATATCGAATGCCATCGATATTGCCGTATCCACGACGCATACGTGTGCCATTGACGGGCATGGAGATGTGTATTGCTGGGGGCGAAACCGCGACGGTCAATTGGGCCTCGGCGCATCGGAAGTAGGCAAGATTTTCAAGAGCCCCACGAAAGTTCCAGGTATCGCCAATGCCATCGGCGTCGTCGTGACGGATATGGATACGCACGTATGGACCAAAAACGGCGAACTTTATCGATTCGGATGGGCCGCCGATCCAAAACGTGATTATGCGGATCCCGCTCCACACCATTTGACCCGCACCATTTGACCATTCTCAAAGGTGTCGAACGCGTCGAACTGGACGGCCATCAAGTCTGTGCGCTGCTTTCGGGCGGAGACGTCCGGTGTTACAGCCACGAAACATTCAAGGATTGTCTCGTCGGCAAACAACACGATTTTGGCCCCGAACTCGCAGCATTGGTTTCGGCATTCACTCGGCGAAAAATAATCCCGAATTCAAAAAACTTCGTTTTTCCGGACGGTCGAGGATTATCCGGTGTTATTGATCTGGCCGTTTTTAATCACGATGCCTCAGCCGTCACCGACAAAGGCGAAGTTTATTCTTGGGGCTCGGCAGAACGAGGCACAGTCGGACGGCCGCAACGGACGAAAGGGTTTTTCCCGCCCACACGCATCGGTGGATTCACCCACGCGACGGAGATTGTCGGCGGTTTTCAACATCGATGCGCGCTCGAACAAAGCGGCGAAGTGCGTTGCTTCGGCGACAAACTATTTCTTGGCAATGACACAGGCAAGGATTCGACAACTGCGGTCCTCGTGCAAGGTATTCCCAAAATCGTGCATCTTGCGGCTAACGACCATTGCACATTTGCGCTCGGCGAAGATCACTCGTTATGGGTTTGGGGACAATCCTGGATCAATGCCTGCGGGATGCCGGACGAAGAGATGACGTCACACACGCCGCGGCTCGTACCCCTCGACAAGTCCACGCCCTAATCCTCACGGAATTGGTTTTTCTTTCCAAGCCCGCACATTGACAATCGTCCGTCATCCGTTTTCGCCAAACCCGACGCCCCCGCAATCTCTCCCCGCCCAACTTGCGGCTCGTGATAGCTTCACGCTCCCGACCACGGATTACACATGGCCCGACTGCGCATCCTCAACGTCGTCTCCGAATGCGTCCCTTTCGCCAAAACAGGAGGGCTCGCCGACGTCGCCGGAGCGCTGCCCATGGCGCTCGCTGCTCGTGGCCACGATGTCCGCGTCGTGATGCCTCGATACCGCATCACCAAAAAGCACCCCGCGCAAAAACTCCCATTCGCGCTCGGCGTTCCCGTCGGACATGGCGAAGCCTGGGGCGCTGCGTATGAAACGAAACTTGGGGAAAGCGACGCCCGCGTTTACCTCCTCGAACACGACGAACTCTTCGATCGATCGGGCATCTACAACGACTCGAACGGCGACTACCGCGACAACCTCGCGCGCTTCACGTTTTTGTCCCGCGGCGCGCTGCGTCTCGCGAACGCGCTCGAGTTTGCCCCGGACATCGTTCACGTTCACGACTGGCCCGCGTGCCTCGTGCCCATCTACATGAAGACCCTCGAAGCCCACACGCCCGTCGGTCGAGCCGCGTCTGTCTTGACAATCCACAACATGGGCTACCAGGGCTATTTCAGTAAAAACGAGCTCTACCAAACGTGCCTCGGCTGGGAGTATTTCCACCACCGACTGCTCGAGGCCCACGATCGCATCAACCTGCTCAAGGGCGGCATCTACGCATCATCGGTCGTCTCGACCGTGTCCCCCAAATACGCCCGCGAAATTCAGACGCGCGAAGGTGCCTACGGCCTCGAAAGCGTGCTCGCCGATCGCGGCGGCGGCGTCATTGGAATCCTCAACGGCATCGATGACGAAGTCTGGAATCCCGCCACGGACAAACACCTCCCTGCGCACTTCGATGCCGACGACTTGCGCGGCAAAGCCATCTGCAAAGCCGAGTTGCAAAAAGAAATGGGCTTGCCTGTGCGTCCGGACGTACCCCTCGTCGGAATCATCAGTCGCCTCGTGGAACAGAAAGGCATCGACATTTTCGCTGGTGCCTTGAGCCATCTTTTGTCGCGCGACATTCAATTCGTCGTCTTGGGATCTGGCGAAAAGTGGGCCGAAGACGCGTTCTCGAAACTCGCGCACCAAAGCGATCGCTTCAAAGCGTACCTCGGCATGAACGACGCCCTCGCGCACAAGATCGAAGCAGGCGCGGATCTTTTCGTGATGCCTTCACGTTACGAACCGTGTGGGCTCAATCAGCTTTACAGCCAGCGATATGGAACGTTGCCCGTCGTTCGTGCCGTGGGAGGTTTGGACGACACCGTTGAACACATGGCCACGGGGTTCAAGTTTGACGAACTCACGCCGATCGCGCTGGCGATGACGTTGCTCGAAGCGACGTTCATTTATCGCTACCACACCGAGCATTTCCGCTCGATGCAGCGTCGGGCGATGCAAAAGCCGTTTGGTTGGGATCATGCGAGCCGCCAGTACGAAGCGATGTACAGACTGGCGATTTCGCGACATCGCGGGGAACCGGTTTGAGACGGTGTTGCTGAGACAAACGCGCCACCATTGTTCGTCTCGCACACACGCCCCTGGCTAAAGAGACTGTCCCACAACTCGCGCCGACTGTTCGTCTCGTACACACGCCCCGGGGTTCAAGTGAGCACGTTCGTCCCGTACACACGCCCCGGGTTAAAGAGAACGTCCCACAACTCCGTTCGCCCCGTCCTTCACGTGACCCCCGCCCACGGTTAAAACCGTGGGCTATTCAATAAAAAGTCCTTCGCTGCCGCT
>JBGAOI010000093.1:0-17317 GCA_044221885.1 Polyangium sp. (in: bacteria) | reverse complement strand
CAATTGAATCACGGTATGTAAAGGCATACTGATGTTCGGGCATTTGCTGGGCGGCAGGTCCATGAGATACGCGTAAATGGCCCGAAGAACTGCTTGATGCGCAACAACCAGAATCGGCGTACGTTGCCGCTCGAGCTGAATGATGACCGGATCGAGCCGCTGAATCACGTCCTCATACGATTCTCCCCGCGGGTATCGGTAGCGGAATTTATCCGTGCCTCGAGCGCTCCAGACTTCTGGCATTTCGAGACGAATCTGATCGTACGTCATTCCGTCGCATACACCCGCGTCAATTTCGTCGAGTGCGCGCCAAGCACGCGGCGAGCGCGTAATGGTTGTTGCCGTTTGAATGGTTCGTCGGAGCGTACTCGTCCAAATAGCGACTTCCTGATCCCGTGGTGCATGTTGCTTCACGAATGCAGCCAATGACTTTGCATACTGCTCACCCGCCGGAGACAATTCGGAATCGCCGCCAATACGTCCCATGAGATTGTACATGCTCTGGCCGTGGCGCGTGAGCCAGATGGGACGCGGAGACACGTGCATGTCAATGAGCAACGGCGCCAATCTCGCTGGCAAATATCCGTGAATGCGATTGAGGATGACTTGCCGACCGACGTCGATGATTTTGATGTAGCTTTGCGAAGGATCGTCGAGCGTTTCGTACATGCTCTCGTAATGGGCAATGCGCCGAACGAAATCCTGCGCTGCTACATCCGGATCCATGGATACGTAATCCAGCGACTTGAGTTTGGTATCGCGAACGTTGGCTTCGATGACACTGGGGTCATTGCAAAAGCTCTCAATGAAAACCAACGGTATGCCGGCCGTTCGGCAACGAGCTTCGACTTCGCGCCGGCGGTCATTCGAGCTATTCGTGGCATCGAAAATGCCTACTTTGCCGCCCTCGTCGAGCCATGAAATCATGTCGTCGAACGCTTGCATGGCCAAGTCGTTCAAAACCTTACGCCCCTCGACATTCGTTGGCGCAAAAAAGTCCGCAGGCTGGCTGGCTCCAAGGATGTTTCGACGATAATTGCCAACGTTGAAGACTCGCGTGGAATGCCCGAGCCAATTCAAATATCGAGCAACCCGCCGCGCAATATAGGTTTTTCCGCGTGCAGGTAATCCAACCATGGACAACACGGTTCGCGTATCGTCGCGTTCACCATGTGTTCGAGGAGACCAGGAAGGGGAGGCTTCTTCTGTCATTGTTCTTTGTGAATTGTGTTAGGTGGTTGGGGCAGTAAAACGAATTGGTTTCGGTTCGCTCGTTCCGTGAAGCTCCGCATAACTTCGGCGTAGTCCAAAACAGCGCGTCGAAAGATCGCATTGCCCACAAGCGTCCGTGCGCACGAATTCGCCACCGTCATGTCCCGCAGGAATTTCGGCCAACATCATGTGCGCCCGTTTGTCCAGAGGTACCAAGCACAACGGCATACCACACATCGATTCGAATCCGTGCACTTGCACCTGCGCCTCGCGCGCCAAAGCAAGACCTTCTTCGAGAAAAGGCAAAACGTCAGCATAACGCGGAATCAATTCGGGCGTTCGTGGCACCAAGTCCGTAAATGCCGACGCAATGGACACATTGATTTCCGCTTTTGGCCAACGCGCGGCTGCCAGACGCACAAAGTCCGGAAAGTCATGTTGGTTTGGCACGCAAAACACGAAATTCAGCCGAATGCGTATCGTCGTCCGCGCCAACGCATCGAGGCCCAAAAGCGTTTTATCGAATGTTCCCGGCGCTCGCGTCAGGGCATCGGAGATTTCGGCGCGCGCCGCGTGCAACGATACGAAAGCTACGTCGAGTCCCGCTTCTTCGAGGTTTTTTGTGAGGCGTTCATCGGCAAGACGAATCGCATTGGTTTGCAATTCGACCGCGACAGCACCTTCGGTTTTTCCAAGACGCACATAGTCACAGACGCGTGGATTCAGTGTGGGCTCACCACCGGATAGCTGTAAAACGCCGTGCTGACGCGCAATTTCGAGAATGGCTGCTCGAACGTCGTTTTCGTCTGGCGCCGGAAGGTGCGTCGAAACGAAACAAAAATCGCAAGCTTGGTTGCAATGAAAATGTATCCGCACGATATGCGAAGGCACTTTTTCGCCCGTGGGGGCGCGGTACACGTCGCGCGTGACGAGCTCCCGGCGAATCTGTTCGCGCGTGGATGAAATCACCGTGAGCTTGCGTCGAAGGCGATCTTCGACAATGGGTTTTACGTGGACGTCCGGCGTTCGCTGCAAGAGCGCAGAAGGCATGCCCGGGCAACGGTCCGATGCCAAACAGGTTGAACACGCGGGAATTCGCGAAAATCCGTGCCGATTGCCTCCTCCAGGCGTGAGCGCGTAAAGATGCGCAATACGGACGGGTTTGTCGAACAAGCATGGTGGCAACAATGCGCCCGGATCGAATTGAATGGGAATGCCGTTTGTCCGAGCCGCTTCATCAAGGTGCTCAATGGCGCGCGTTGCATCGGCAATACTCGCTAAACTCGTTGGGTCCGGTGCATCGGTAACCGCCATGATGACCATCCGCGCGACATCGACGCCCGTTTGTCGCAGGCCGACAGGGATGTGGCCCACGAGGTGCACGTTCGTTGCGACAATCGGAACCGCGATCTCGATGGCCAGTTTCGTGGCCGCAAGTGCACGAAGCCCGTCTAGCGTTGCGACAAACCCACCTTCGTCCCGCGTAATTGCATCGGTGTCCGGTCCGAATCCCGGCAAGTGAACACGCACGACGTCGAGTCCAGCGTCGGCAAGACCTCGAGCCATTTCGTTGGTGATCAAAGCAGCGTTTGTCTCGACGACCAAGCGTTCGGCACCACGCGCGCGCGCGTAACGAACGAGGTCGGCGAGGTCGCGACGCATCGTGGGTTCGCCACCCGTGAAAACGACTTCTCGAGCGCCCCCCGCGAGTGCTTCGTGGAGGCGATGCTTCACAGCCGAAGCAACGACGAACTCCCGACGCTCCACCGGACGACGTGCCGTGCAGAAGCTGCAAGCCTGGTTGCACGTTTCGTTCGTGAGCACCCGCGCTACGCGCATCGCGCGCATCCTACCGCAACGTCGTGACGAACGCGCGAGAGCTTGCGTTCATCCGTCGCGCCGACGAACATGACGTCGACATGAGTTCTCGCGCCGGTACGACCGATACGAGCCTGCTGCTCGCACCCGGCTGCAATCTCGCCTGTCCCGTCTGTGATTGCCGAGCAGCCGCTCCCGCGACGCCCGTGATTGAACGTGAACTCCGGCGTGGCGGCGGCGTTCTCGAGCTGCGCGGCGAAGCCGCGGTTCTCGATTCACTTGGCGATGCAGTGCACAAGGCACGCGATGCCGGCTGGCACCACGTGTTTGCCAGGACAAATGGCGTCGGTTTCGTATCGGACGCGCGTGTCCAACAGCTCCGCGCAACGGGTGTCGACGGCGTTGTGTTTTTCTTGGCCAGTGAACGTCCCGCCGTTCACGACGCGATTGCTCGCGTTCGCGGGGCGCACGCCGCGGCATTGGCTGGGCTGCATCGCCTCGTCGCCGCAGGCCTCGACGTGCGCTTCGAGATCCCGATTCTCGATCCGTCGCTCCAGAACCTGGCCTCGATGCTTGCCCTGCTGCACAGAATTGCTCCAGCGGCACGTCATGTTCGTCTCTACGCACCCGATGCGTTGCGATCCGTAGACGGTCGCGTGCCTCGTGAACTTGCGCCTCCGCGTTGGGACATGGTTCGTCCGGGGCTACTCGAAGCCATTCAATTCGCCCGAGACAAACAGATCGAGATGACGTTCACGGAGCGGGACGGTGTTCCCATGTGTGCTGTTGCGCGTGTCGACGACGAGAAGACCGTGCACGTTCCCGAGCGTCTTTTCGCGGATCGAGGCGGGCGCCCAATGCCGCGTCGTTCGACCTCGTCGCTTGCGCCCATCTGTTCTTCATGCGCTGCCGAACGAGTTTGCCCAGGAACGACAAAACATGTTCTTGCGGTACACGGCAACCAAGGTTTGTCTCCGCTACCGCGTTCGCCCCTTGCCGCTCGCCGCGAACGTTGGGACGAACAACGCAAGACCGCCGCGAAGTCAGCGTTTTTTGTGGTACTTCGGCCAACGGTCCACTGCAATCAAGATTGCTGGTTTTGCAGCGCCAATGAAACATCTCACAACGTCGAGGATGATCCGGGGCGCATGATGCGGCGTATCGCGCGCCTCGCCCGAACGGGTGTCGAACAGATCTCATTCAGCGGCGGAGAACCTACGCTTTCGAAGCATCTCGTCGACTACGTTTCGGTCGCGCATCGCATGGGGGTGTATGCAATTGAGCTAGTCACGAACGCGGTGCTTCTCGACAAACGAGACAAAGTGGATGCGCTCGTAAATGCGGGACTGACCAACGTCTTCATTTCTCTTCATGGACACGAGGAATCACTCGCACGGCTCGAAACGCGCAAGATGGGTGATCATGGCCGAACGGTGGCGGCCCTTCGGCATTTCGTTCGTCACGACAAGCTGCGCATCGACGTGAATCACGTCGTCTCAGGACACAACTACCGTCACCTCGTTCGCTTCGTGGAATGGCTGCATGGCGAGTTTGGCACAAAGATCGGTATTTCGTTTGCGTACGTAACACCTCAGTACAAAGCCCTCGAGCGACTCGGTGACCTCGTGCCCCGTTATCGCGACGTAATGCCGTATCTCAAACGAGCGATCGCACGGGCCAACGAGCTTGGGATGAATGTCGTCGTGGGGTCACGCCAAGGCGTTCCGCCATGTCAGCTCGACGAGTTCATGTACTGGAGTGACGTACTCGTGTCGCTCAGTGGAGCGCTTACGGAAGACGCGCCGCAGAAGCAAAAGGGAACGGCGTGTGCAGAGTGTCGTTTCGAGCTCGTGTGCACGGGCGTGTGGAAACCTTACGCCGCGCTGTATGGTACGGACGAACTTCGAGCCGTTCCTGGGGACAAGATCACACCTGAACGAGCGTTTGCGGACGTACGCATATCTCGCTTTCGGCCAGGCATCGATCGCATCGCCGAACTGCGTTTTGGTGTTGGTCGTGTTCCTTCAAGTGACGAGATTGCGTTGCCGACGGCGGCGCCGACACGGGTGCACTTGCCGGTGGTGATGACATCCCAGGATGCACCTCGTACACGGGTGATGGTTGTTGGAACGGGCCCGCGCGCATTGATGTTTGTCTCGACCTTGCGTCGTTTGTCCGGGTTTGACTTGAAGGCGGTGGTGTCTCCGCATGCGCCCGACAAAGAATTGCCTGAGATTCCGCCGGAATTGCCCAGGTTTCGTGGCCTCGACGAGGCTCTAGGGCATGTACCCGTCGATGCGGTCATCGTGGCATGTGGCACGCGGCATCACGCCGAGGTTGTTCGAACAGCAGCGGATCGAGGACTCCCGTGCCTCGTCGAGAAGCCGCTAGCGAGCTCGATCGCCGAAGCCGAACAACTTTGTACACAAACGAGTGCGTCGATCACGGTGGCCCAGCAATTGCGATTGGCAGGTGGTGTAAGCGAGCTGCTCGCGCTTGTCGGTGATCGATCTGGTGCGGATAGACCTGTTGAGATCGACGTGACTCATCGCGCAACGTTGCATTCGCCGGCGAGTCTTCATGCTTGGTCGCGCACCGCGTTTTACGAACTGCTCATTCATCTTGGAGACTTGGCGCGGGTACTGGCAGGTCAAACCCTCGAGGTGCGTCGCGCTTCGGCACAAGGCGGGGGGCGTCCCGAGCGCGTGATCGTGCGTGCACGCGCTGTCGACGTACCCAATTTGAATGTGGCGATCGAGTTGCGCCTTGCCGAACCTGTGGATGCCCTCGACGTGCGTGTGCGGGTCACGGATGGGCGGGTATTCTCGTGGACGCGAAGTGAAGGTGTGGATGTCGTGGAAGTTGCCGATGCGGGTGGGAAGCGAACGCGTACGCCTTCCCGAGGTGGCGATCTCGAGCGTCTATTGGTTCATTTTAGACAAACCATTGTCGAAAAATCTGCGCCCGTTGTATCGGCGGCGGAAGGTGTCGCTGCGATGCGATTTGCTGCCGATACCGTTACGGCACTCGAGGCATCGGGAGCCCCGTTTGACCGGGCTGCGGAGCCGAAGCGTGTTGCGTCCGTGCCTTTGCGAGAGCGAATTGGTTGATTGGTTTTTCCGGGGCATTGGTTTTGCTCATGAAACGCGACTGGCCGGCTTCGAGGGACTACGCACAACCACTGCGTGCGTGATCGGATATCGACCTCGTTCAGACGTCGTGTTATACATCGACCCATGAGCTATCGGCCGTGGATCCTTGTCTCGATTGTCTCGACAATCGGATGCGCCGAAACGAACATTCAAGCGATTCATCGACTACAACCAGCTTATGACGTTTATCGCCACGAACTCGCCAATCTCATCGTGAATTTGCCCCCAACCGGTTCGGTCAAAACCTGGACCGTTCCCAATGCGTTGTTTCCGGCGCCAGTATTTTTCGAGGATAGCATGAATGATCCTCGAGCCACCGCGGAAGTGTATTATTTTGGCGAACGACAGCAAAATGTCACGTTATCAATCCGTAGTCCGATCAGTGCCTGTTTGGCGTGGACGGGCCCGAATAACCCATTGCATCCCGATGAGTGGAACGTCCGCGGTGGACTCGGCGACGAATGCGATGCTGCCAGAACCCGACCATGGCTCGTGCTTGTACGCGTCGCGGAAAGTCGATTACCAGAACGACTCACGATGGAAGCTTTCTTGATTTATTTGCCTTCATGGAAAGTCGTGGGCGCGTTCCCATTTTCCGTCATTGGTCGATCTCGCAAAGAAAGTTTGGACCCAAGTCCATTCACGGTCAGCGCGAAGTCGGCATTTCATCAAGCCGCGGGTTGCGAACTGGCCACTCGATTAAACCAAATGCGTGGCGCGAAATTCACGTTTTCTCACCGACCATGCGACGGTGATTTCTTGTCGATCGCCGTGCCGGAATCGCAACAACCTCAAATTGCAGCCGATCCGAACGCGCCTGCGGACCGGTAAAACGAACTTGATCGCCCATTCGTTTTTCGGTGTACCATAATGCGATGTTCGCTCGCAGCTTCTCCGTCAAAACCATTTCTCCCTTCATCTTGGGACTTGCCAACGTCCTGGTTTCTCCTTCCGTAGCCGCACAACAGGCGCACAGCGAGCGTCAACAGATGACACGTGCGATGGAAGATTATTTTGAAGGCGAACGATCTGCTGGAACGGTGTTTTTTGGGCAAGGTCTCATCTCGATGGGGACGAGCGCCTTTCTCTTTACGCGCGGCGACGAAATGTCCCGAGGTGCAGCGTATCCTGTAGCCATCGTCGGTACGCTCGAAGCCGTGGTCGGTCTTGGATTGGCCATCCGAACGAGCAAACAAATTACTGAGCGCCGAGCGCAAATCTCAACCGCTCCGGCGCAGTTTCAACGCGACGAACAGAAACGAATGCAGCGAGTCATTCGGCAATTCGTGATTCTGGAGGTTGTCGAACTGGCTTCGGTAGCAACAGGAATTGGATTGGCTACCGCCGGCGAATTAAATCAAAAGCCCTTCATGACCGGTGTAGGTGCAGGCCTTGCGGTTCAAGGCGCCGCCGTGCTCGGATTGGACTTTCTCGCGGAACGCCGCGGTGCACGATACTTGAAGGCTATTGTTGATTTTCAGCCATCGATGGCTAAAGACGGGTTTGGACTGACCATGCGAGGCGTATTTTGACGTATATGATCACGTCAATGGGACACACGACTTTCGTCACGCCATAATCGCAGCCCTGCCGGAACGACGACGAGCGCTACGAGTAATCCCGAAACACTGCCAATTGCCCCGACCAACCCCAAATCCCGCAATCCATCAAAACGGCAAAGCCCAAGCGCCGCAAATCCCGCCGCCGTGGTCAATGCCGTCGCCGCAACGGGTGGTCCTTCCAAACGCAACGTTTCGCGCAAGACGTCCCCGGTCGTTTCCCGTGCCCGATGCAACAAGAACATCCCCTCGTCCACGGTTATGCCCAAAAGCACAGGTAACACGAGCGCATCATAGACATGCAGCGGAATATCAAAAAGTCGTACCAAGACCAATACGGTCGCGATTTCTGCGCCCACGACAAACGCCGCAATCAATACGTCGCGCACGCGTCGCAGGGACATCGAAAGCGCAACGATCACCAGAATGCCGGCTACAATGCCGGTTTTCGGCAAATCCTGAGCCAAACTTTTCCGCAATGCTCCTTCGAGGCGCGAATACCCCGTAATCAACGCTGCCGAATCTGCTTTGAAAATGGCTTGTTCGACGCGCTCGGTGCCTCCTGGTGTATCCCGCGGTCGCACATACACCGCAACGAGTTCTTCCCCACCCTCTCGGCCAACATAACGCGACATCAAAATAGCCGCGGCACCTTTACGCACATCATCAATCGATATGAATTCTCGAGATGGCGAGCGCATGTTGTCGAGAACTTCCGTAAAACGAGCTGGCGCAAAACCCGTTTCCGCAAGCGCTTTCTCGAGTTCGTCCGCTTTGGCCGACATATTCAGAACGTCGCGAGCGCCAAGCCGCGCCTCTTGTGTCGCTTTCGCGGGTGCCAATGCGGTCAGAGCGTCGACGGCTTCGACATCGTCTTTCATCGCCGCCAGCGTTTCCGCAATGCGATCACCGCGCGCTCGCGCGGCGTCCAAATCTTTGTCGCCAATGAGAATGACCCATTGCCCGCGTTTGCCACCAAAAGCGTCAAAGACCGCTTGCTGAACTTGCAATGGCTCCAATGCTTTGGGCCGAACGGCCACGATTGATTCGGACAACTCGGGCGCCATTCCGAAAACCAAAGCAACGATGGGCAAGAAGGCCAATAGCGACATGAACGCGGCACGACGTCGCGTACCGGTGAGCCACGTAATGCCCTCTGTCCACCGCACGGGCGCTTCCGCTGGAGGCGGCCCTTTTTCGAGCCACGCACCAATCTCCGGGGTAACGAGCACAATCGCCACGGCAGTCAATAATTCGCCAGCTGCACACAGAATCCCAAGCTGCTGCATAGCTTTGATACTGGACAAACCCAACGCACCAAATGCGGCCGCAGCAGTTGCCGCCGCGAGAAGCACGCTTCTCGCCGTCTTCGTTCGCGCTTCCCGAGCAGCCTCGCGCGGCGCCAAACCCGCGCGACGAGCTTCCAACAAGGCGGCGTACACGTGTACGCCCGTATCAACGCCCACGCCAACGACGACGGACATGAAAGCAATGGCCAACCCTGACAAACCGCCCGAAAAAAACGTGGCAACTCCTGCCGTCCACACCGTCCCGAGCGCCAATGGCGGCATGACCGCCAGAAGCGCCCGAATACGCCGAAAAATAAGCGCAAAAACAACGGACGCCAAAATCATCGCCACGGTGCTCGAAATGGTCAAATCTCGCTTGAGCATCACTTCGGTCGCGGCAGCAATCGCATGTCCCCCCGTCAAACCCAATTTCATTTCCGGATGCGCAAGACGCTTCGGTCCCAGCACCGATTCGGCATCACGCACGAATTGTTGTGCGTCTTCACCGCGTAATGCTTGCCCCTTGGGCTCGGCCAACACCAGATACGCGGTTCCATCATCGCTTGCAAAGGCACCATCGGGCTGCGTTCGTACGCCAACACCAATATCTGCACCATCATAAACGAGCTGCGCGAGGCGCAACGGGTCACGGCCAATCACTTCGGACGCTGCTCCGCCGCCCGGAGCGAGAAGCATTGCGCGACTTTCGGACAAACGAGAACGCATTCCTTCGGGCGTCAGCGTTTGTCGAAGTCGATCCATTGCCCGAGGATCTGCATGACGAAAAGCAAGCATCGGATCGAGCGCGCGGGACGCGTCTACGTGCGAAGAAGCACGAGCAACACTCGGACGCTGGCCAAGCTCATCAGCGATTTATTGGGCCACCGGGTCTTGGGTGTTTTGGGGGGGGCGTTTAAACAAAACGACCGCGAGATCGCCCCCGCCAAACCCTCGAACATAACGCCGCAAAGCCGCGGCTTCACCTTGGTCGGGAAGGAGTGCAGAGACATTGGGATCGATACGCAACCGCAGGGTCACGGTGATGCACGTCAGCAACGTGAGCAAAACCAAAGCGAACGTCACGATTTTTCGCGTATTCGAGGAGCGCGAAGGCGGTTCGTTCGATGGTTCCAAAGCCTGCGTCATGGCGAGCACTCGATACGCCGCCCGTGGCGGATTTGCAAGGGGCCGTTGCGAAATCCTCTCGAGGTACGTCGTATCGCGCCAGTGGGACTTCGCGACGTGCAAAGCTCGGTCCTGGAGCCGCAACCGCTTGGGTATGCACCAGCCTCGTAACGATCCGCTGGGATAAGAATTCAAATTCATGGGAACCTTCGAAGACAACGCCTGTCGAAGGCGCACCCATGAAAAAGCACCTTGGATCCGCCATGGTATTGGCGACGCTCGCTTGTACGACACTTGTTCCCACCTCCGCTTCTGCCGATTCGTTTGTCGGTACGCGCTCGGAAAAACTTGTCGAAAAGTCGCACAAGATCGACATTCAGGTCGGCCATGGGTATGCGGATTTGCGCGTGCGACGGACCGTGCACAATGGAGGACAGCGCCATGATCAAGCCATGTTTCATATTGATCTGCCTTATGGAGCGGTAGCCGTTGGACTGAGGACGCTCGGCGTGAAAGACGGCGCACCGCATTGGTTTGACGGGGAACTGCTCGAAGCGGAGGCGGCCGCGGCGCGTTATAAAGAACTCACGGGCATCGGCGGTTATTATCCAAAGGATCCGGCACTCTTGTCGTGGCGTTCGCAAACGCACTTGGCTTTGCAAGTTTTTCCCTGTGCTCCGGGCCAAGACAAAACGGTGGAATACACCTTGCGTGTTCCAACCGAATATCGCGATGGCCGACATCATTTGAGTTTACCAAGCATGGGGACGGATTCTCTTTTTGCAGAAGCGTCCGTCACACCGCTCGTGCCAGGCGAAAGCATTTTCATTGATAACAAACTCGTGTCGGCCCCTGGTTGGGTAACGTTGAAGCAAGAGACGGATATTGCGGTTGCGCCCATAACCAAAAATTCACTCGATGGTGCTTTGGCCTCGATTCCCGTCAATGCACAGAAGAATATCATGCATTACCACATCGATGCCGCACCTCGGTTGGGAACGGTTCCGACCGGCGCGCACGTCGTGGTGCTCGTCGATGCATCTCGGTCGCTTTCCGAGAGTGACGTCGAAGCAGAATTGGCAATGGCTCAAGCGTACATCGGACACTTTTCAGCGGGTCGCATCGCCATCATTCCATTCGATCGCAAAGTATATGCGCCAGCGGGATTCGTTACTGTGGGACAAGCGCGTTCGGCATTCAAAACCATGACGATCGATCGCCGCAATGGAAGCAACGTCGATGCAGCGTTGGCCCAAGCCGACGCCATGCTGACCAAGGCGCCCACGGGCAGCGCCAAACGCATTCTTTTGCTCACGGATACGCGTACTCGTGCAGAAATCACGCCAGAATTCCTGAAGAAAAAACTGACGAAGAGCGGTGCGTTGCTGCATGTCGGAGTTGTAAAAGGAGCCTTCGAATCGCGGCTCGATCGCGATGATGGGCACAATTGGAATGAAGTGACGCGCCCATCGGGCGGGGTGGTTTGGAATGCATCGATCAATACGACCGAACCCGGGAACAAGGAAACATTGGCCACGTATGAAGAATTGGCGCGCCCAAAGCGAATTCATAATTTCACGCTGAATGCGCCGAGTTTGAACAACAAGAACTTTGCGACTTCCGATGTTCTGGACGAAGGTCAAGGCATTGAAGAATTGGATTTACCTGCCTCCAGCGTCGACAAACTCGAAATCACTGGCGAATTATGGGCGACACCCATCAAGAAGGTGATTACGCGTGACAACGCAGAGAATCAGCGTTGGGCTGGTTTGTTCTTTGGTTCGATGTCATATTCCGCGCTCACGGAGGAAGAAATGATGCCCATTGCCCTACTTGGTAAAGCCGTTTCTCCCGTAACGAGTTACCTGGCCATTGAACCCGGCGTGCGTCCGTCCACTGAAGGATTGGAAGAATTCGAGGGTACAGGTGTGGGATTTGGTTCAGGATTTGGACGAGCTGGTGGTCGATTCTTCGGTGGTAGCGCAATCAAGTATTCTGACACCAAAGCCGAGTTTTTGCGCAAGCTCTTGGAAAACGGTTTGGCGAAATGTGGCGGCAAGAATCGCAATGCAACGGTTGAGTTTGAAACGACACGCGCAGAAATTGTTGCTGTTAAAGCGACGATCGACGGAGAAGCCACCGGAAGCGCCATGTCGACGTGTTTTCAGGAGTCGGCTTGGGACATTGCATTGCGCAACGACTTCGATTCCGACTACGAAGTATTCAACGTGACGCTGTGACGCTTCGTTACATCAGATCAGCACCGGCAAATTCACGCCAAAACTCTGGATACGTGCGTGCCACACGTGCCGGCGCATGATCGCACAATGCACGCGCGGCCAAGTAAAACGCATTCTGAGCCACCGACGTCGACGCGCCGATATGTTTGTCACGGCGACGAGACCGCGAAGGCACGGAAGGCGGCCGTGGAAACCCAAGGCGAGGCGCCGACAAATTCAACACCGAAGATACACTGCCGATACCTTGCGCTGCACGTGACGCCACGGATGCCGAATAAGGGCGACCATTGTCGAACTTGTCGGCCAAGAGCTGCAAGATCGACGTATGATCGAGTGCACCGTGATACACGGTTCCACTCTCGACATGAGGGGAAACCACAATGGCCGGAACTCGAACGCCCGTGGTTTCAAACGCCAAACCGTTTGTATTCGACGTAACTTCTTGTTGAATCCGCAGCGGTGATACGTGGTCGTAAAATCCGCCGTGTGACGCATAAGTCACGAGAAACAAAGTCCGTTGAAATCGAGCGGGATTCGCGCGCAAAGCCTCGTAGATCGAAAGCAGGAATTTTTCTCCTGCGGCCATCGTCGATGGAGGTCGATTGTCGTTGGACTCTTTGTCCGAACGCACAGGGCCGTCAAAATACGAGGGCTCGACAAAAATGAATTGTGGAAATGTCGTGTCGGGTTCGGTCAACACATCGTGAGCCAATCGTCCCGCATCGCGAAATCGATCGCCGGCAACTTCATCGAGCAGCCATGGGCACAATGTAAAGAAAGACAGCCCGTCGTGGTACACTCGATATCGCAACCCGCGTGAAGCCAGCCATTCGAATACGGTCGGATGATAGGCCAATAAATTGGACGGGTTGTCAAAAATTTTGGACACCCCGGATGTCGCCATCAGCCGATTGGGAATGGAGCCCGTGGGCAACGGAGCGAACCACCGATCACAGATGGCATAGTTTCGCGCCAGAAAATTCGTCACAGGAGCATTCGCTGCACGCAAAAACGCCATGGGCAACGGGCGCTGTGAACGGTAGGCCCCAGGCCGACGATAATACGCCCGGACGAACCCATCCATGGAGAAGCCGGCGTTCGAGTTTTTCCCGAGCGACATTTTCACCGATTCCCGATCATCCGACAAATCACCCCGGAAAAAACCATCGCACCATTCGAAGGGTTGGTAGATTCGCCCTTGATTGGTATTTACGTGCTCCGAATCCAGGAGGAAACCATCGACAGGTAGCCCGGAAAAACCATCGACACGTCCCTCATGGGTTGCCCCATCCAGACTCAGATGTCCGAGCACATGATCAAAGGAACGACTCTCCATCATCAATACAACGATTGTCTCGATTTCACGCAAAACATCGGACGCCATGGAATCTACCCCTCAATCCACTTGCTCCAGCCCCATCTCCCCACAGTGCATCAACACGTCGACTGCAAAGGTCGTACCATTGGATCCATGATGTGAATCGCCCCCACAAATTTGCTTACAATCAGTTGTCACACCTACAAAATTCGCCGTGAGTTTGCGATTTGGTTATTTATATTGCCACGAATAAAAACAATTGCGCTCTACCACGCAATGCGCACCGTGCACCAAAGGAGCACATGCGTTCTTCGCGCACGCACGCTGCGTTCGCGTGTTACCCGCCGCGAGATCAAGCTTCCAAAGGCTGACCACGCGTGTCCGTTCGCTATTCATCCAACAACGAATCGCGAGCAAGCGTGCGCGAATGTCGCGGACCGATGTCTTTCATGATATGCGTAGAGGACGTCGGCTCTTGTTTGCCTGGGAACAGAAACTATCATGACATCCATCGACGACGCAATGTCAGGCCAAGCCAAACCCACACTGCGTGAATGGCTCGCGGAAAAACCCTTTTCGATGACGATGTCGGCTGGGTTTTTCGGCTTCTTTGCGCATGCCGGCGTCATGACGGTGCTCGAAGACGCGGGACTCTTGCCCGAGCGTATTTCTGGCGCGAGTGCCGGGGCGTTGGTGGGGGGTATTTGGGCGAGCGGGGCGAATGCCACAACCATCCGGGACGAACTGCTCCGTTTGCGACGGGCGGATTTTTGGGATGTACGGTTGGGTCCGGGTCTGCTTGCGGGGCGCCTATTTCGTTCACGTCTCGAGCAATTGCTGCCGTCCCAATCCTTCGATACCTGTCGAGTGCCTGCGGGTTTGTCGGTATATGACGTGTATTCGCGCTCGACCCGCGTCGTGAATGCGGGTCCTCTGGCGCCGGCGATCGTTGCTTCTTGCGCCGTTCCAGGGCTTTTTCATCCCGTTTGGCTGGACGGACGCCCGTTGCTCGACGGCGGAATTCTCGATCGGCATGGTTTGGCTGGGATGCCCGAAGGGACGCGCTTGTTTTATCACCATTTGAGCTCGCGGTCGCCATGGCGCCGCAAAGGGAGCGCGTCACTCGAAGTTCCGCAGCGGCCCCACATGACCGCGTTCGTCATTGACGCATTACCTCGGGTTGGTCCATTTCGCTTGGAACAAGGGATTCGCGCTTTCGATATCGGAGCGCGTTCCGCGAAAGAAGCGCTCGAGCAGCCCGTTGTGGGCAACGTTGTGCGAGTAGCGGGAGCGTCCATGTAGATGCATGCGACGGCTGCGGCTACGGACCACCGGACCAGGTCACATACACCACCGGAATGGCAATGCCGAGCAAAACGAAGATCCCGCCTCGACCAATCAGTCCTTTTTTGCCGGGCAGCATGAACATGCCGGAAAATGCCAGCAGGAGAAGCGCTGCGGCATAACCATCTGCAACATACGTCCAAGCTTTTTTGCCGCGATTCAAATGAAGCCAATTGGCCATACGCAAGAAAAACCTTGGATTCTGCCCTTCGTCCAGCACTTTGCCCGTTTCCGTATTCACATGCAACGTGCGTTGTTTGAAGCTGATCTCGAGTTCTGCCGGCGCGGCTCGATAAACTTCGGTCGGTTTGTCACGGATACTCAAGCGCTCGAGCACTCGGTCGGCAACGGCCTGGTCTTCCCCTTGAAGCGGTCCTCCCAATTCGTGCGTTCGTTGGTAATTGGTAAAGTTGGGATCCCAGCCATCGGTCGAGATGTGGTTGACGGCAAGGCCCGAGACCGCATAAATGACCGTAAGCCCAATGGCCAGATTGCCCGCGTCCCGATGCACGGTCCGCAAAAGCCCGCGCCATTGAAACTTCTTCGCATTGTTTTCAGCCATAACGTTCCTCGGTCCATGGGTCCGCGTGGTTGTGATATCCGCGCGTTTCCCAATAACCAGGTGCGTCTTTCTTGACAAACTTGATCCCGGTAATCCACTTGGCGCTCTTCCAGAAATACAAATCCGGAACGATTGCGCGAGCTGGTGGACCATGCGGCCGAGCCAATGGTTGGCCCAGGTGTTTGTGCGCGATGATCACGCTCGGCGCAGTCGCTTCGGCCAAGCGCACGTTCGACGTGTATCCATTCGCCGCCTCGAAAATGACGTGTCGCGCAGAAGAAAGTACGCGCGCTTTTTTGGCCAATTCAGAAACTTGAACGCCCGTGAATTTCGCGTCGAGCATCGTCCAACCCGTCACGCAATGGACGTCGCATGTCAATTCGGTTTGAGGCAATGCAAGAAGCCCTGCGAAATCCACCTCGAAGGGATTCTCCACTTCGCCATGAACACGAAAACGAAATGCCGATGGACTGGGATCGCCTGCATCGCCACCCATGGGTTTCAATGCATCAATGATCCGTTGCCCCGGCGGCAAGCGTTGACGACCGTCGGGCCGCAGTTGTTTTCCCCGAGGATCATCCGGGGCAGCGAGCACATAGGTACCTCCACCCAATGCAGTCAAAGCGGTGCCCGTCGCCGCAATACGCAAGAACGTCCTACGTTCAATGGCTTTTTCCAACTCGGGATATCGTTGACGCTCCACAAGAACCTCCATGGCCAAGCCTCGAGGGCTCAATCGTAGGGCACTACGGAGCTGGGCGGGAGTGGTTTCGAAGAAGGATGCAGAATTTTTGGACGCGACCACCGGCGATCCACTTCTCGACACTGGAATCACCACTTCCTTCGTCTTCTTCGAGATTCCCCCACTGCTCGTCGGTCAGGCGCGGCCCGCCAAAACGAATCGGATCCACTGCAAACGTTTCCCGACCATAGTTTGTCTCCGAGGCTAAGCCCGTTTACGGACCATACTTCACGAGGTACTTTTTCATGTCGATTTTCTTCAATGTATTCGTTGAACTCATATACCGAATCGACCCATACACCGGTCGAACGGGCGCCCAAGGCCGGTCGTAACGCCCCAAAATCCAGAAGATTCCCGAATATGAATTGGGATCGCGACCATCGAGCGCATATTTGTCGTTCAACTCAATCAAGACGTCGATGGCCTCGCGTGGCGTCATCGTCCATTCGAGAATTCGCTTTCCCCAGAGCATACGCAGATAATTGTGAATTCGCCCGTCGCGCACGAGTTCGCGTTGCGCGGCATTCCACACGGCATCGCCCGTTCGAGCCTGCTCCATCTCGTCACGTGTGTACAATTTGGCCCGCCGATCCGCGGCATGTTCATCGAGCGTTTTTTGCGCCCAGCCCGGCAAACTCTCGTATTTCATGTAATCGTTTTGGCGATGAGAACACATGTTGAATCCGACTTCTCGCCATGTGATGAGTTGCTCGAGAAATGCTTCCACGGGCGGACGCAAACCCCAAAAACCTTCTCGTTTTCCACCGCGACCTTGTAAATTGGCATCGGAAAAACCTTCCGCGCGAGCAATCACGTCGAAAACTTCGTGCGCACCCACGTGCCCAAAATGCAAATACGGCGACAAACCACTCGTCACGTGGGCATCCGGATCATTACGATCGGTCACATAATGCGAAAGTTTCACTCGCAAAAACTCCGCGAGCACCTTGTGCCCC
>JBGAOI010000939.1:0-3178 GCA_044221885.1 Polyangium sp. (in: bacteria) | reverse complement strand
GATACGGGTGTGCCGCGATTTCCGTCCTACGTCGGCGAACGGCACGATGTACATGGGCCGCCCGCGGCGCCGCGCGCCCCGCAAAAACCGCCCGCGGAGCCGGCTGGGCCCAAGCCACGAAAAGTTTGGATTTTGTAGTCTTGTAAAAGCTCTCAGCCAAACTTGGGCGCCGAGTTTTTCCAGGCCGGAATCTCGTCGAGTCGCGCGTCGAAAGCCCGAATGTTCGGATAAGGTTCGAGCGGGAATTGGGCAGGTCCAGCGAACGTCATCAACGAAGCCACAGCGATATCGGCCAGCGTGAATTGGTTGTTCACGAGAAACGATCGGGTAGCCAGGTGTTTGTCGAGCACTGCGGCGGTTGTGTGAAGTAACTTTTCGGCTCGCTCGACGCGATCTTTGTCGGGCTCGGTTTTGAATAACATCTTCTTGACGAATCTTTCGTACGCCAATGGGCCGCAGGCGGACATCCAATCGCTGGCTTGCCAGAAGAGCCACCGGGAAATATCGGCACGAATGCGGAGATCCCGCGGGTACAGCGACGTGTCACCTTGCAAGTCACACAAATATTCGCAAATGGCGTTGGATTCCCAAAGAACGAAGTCACCATCGACGAGAGCGGGCAAACGGCCCATCGGGTTGATGGCCAGAAATTCCGGCGAATGTTGCTCGCCTTGAGGCAAGTTGACAATGTGAATGTCGACATCCTTGATACCCAAGTGGTCGATGACGACGTGGACTTTGCGCGGATTGGGAGCAGCGGGAAACGTATAGAGTTTCATGAAACGAGTGCCTTTCGCAAAATGGACGAGCGAGTATCGCGCAGGTGACGGGCGAATGTCAATGGGGAGGAAACACGTTGGTGAAAGACGCTTGGCGTCATTCACATGTTACTCACCAAACGACGATTACTTCCGTTGCATACAATAACGCAATCCTTCTTCGAGATTACGCAGCGTCTTGACGCTCGACATGGAAATGCCCAAGGACACAATCGTTTGCGCGACACTTGGTGACAGACCAACCAGAAGCGCTTCGGCGCCAAGCAACGAGATCGCTTGAACAATTCGGCTCAATGCATCGGCCGTTGCCGCATCGACCGTGAGTGCGCCCGTCATATCGAGAACAGCATAACGAATCTGCTTGGCAACGATATATTCGAGCAATCGTTCTAGGAGTGTATCTGCACGGTCGCCATTTAATGCGCCAAGCACGGGAGCTGCCACGACTCCTTTCCAAACCTCGATGATGGGCGTCGACAAGTCTTGAATGGTGCGCTGTTGCTCCTCGATCAATGCGAGCTTTTCTTCGAGTTCCTGCTGGGTCCTCTTGAGCGTCGTGATATCGGTGGTCAAGCCGGCAACACCAATGACGTCCCCGTTTGGCCCGCGAACCGGGGCCGTAATGGCCGTAAAGAAGCGATCAAAAACTCGACTTTCAGGTTCGATGATGACTTCGCCCGCGAGCGCTTTTTTCCCAGCCTCGCGAACCGGCGGAATATCAGCATAAAGTTGAAAATAATTAAGGCCCAAAATTTGCCCAGGAACCATTCCAAGGTTTTTCGTTCCACCCCCCGTATGCACATAAATGGTGCCATCGGGATCAATAGCCCACGCCACATTCTCAGCATGGTTCAACACCGCGCACATGGCCCTTTCCCGCTTGGCCGCCAGTTCATGCGTCAAATCGCGCCCTATGCCGCAAATGTGCGACGTATCAGCAATGCGCGTGAACGCCCACCGAACTTGCCGGGTTGCCCCGTCGCCATCGACAACCGCCGCTTGATGATCGACTCGTTCGGCGGAATTTGCAGCCCACGTGAGCGCCGTTTGAAAGTCCGCGCGTTCCCCTTCAACCACGACGTCCCCCAAACGATGATCGCGAAGCGTATCCGCCGATTTTCCCGTCAAGACGAGATACGCCGGATTGGCTTCGATGAGCGTCCCATCGAGTTCGAGTAAGACAAACAAATCCGAGGAAAGCTCGACAAAAAGCGATTGCGGAGAAGTTGCAGAGGCACGTGCGGTCATGGTGGCTGAAGCGTCGTCGAATTTTTGCGCGATGTCGAGTAAAAAAAAGCAGCCCTCCCGGCGATTTCAAGGTAAGGCCCTTGGGCATCGTCAAAACGTTGACGAGTTGAATTGCGGACGCCATGCGTATGGTTGAACAGATTGGCAGGCTTTGAGATTGGCATGACACCTTCCTGGTGGGCGTCGCCGCGTCTACAAGGTGCCTGACGCCTTTGGTGATGCCTTCATTTGCGGTGGATAAGGCATGCTGTTCAGGCCATGGCTGCTGCGTTCGAACGATGGCAAATACACCTTGTCTTTTCCTGGCACGACAACCGAGATATCGCCGATTTTACTGCCGTCGTGATGTGTGTAAAACAGCGCCTGACTCGCGTCCGGGCTCAATGCAATGACGGATGTGGGCTTCGTAATGGGCAGCAGTGCGCGCGGCAATCGCAAAAGCAGCGGCTTGATCCACGGATTGGCATGAATCCACGTGGCCACTTTGGTGCGGTCCTTGAGAAGTCCGACCCAAATTCGGCCTTCGGGATCGCGGTCAATGCCATCCGGTAAACCTGGCAGATTGTCCCAAAGCAATTGATCTTGCCCGGCTTTCGGACCATTGACGTAGAATCGGCTCAAACGCGACTTGGGCGTTTCGGTGACCAATAGGGAGATTTCCTTGCCTGCCACATCGGTTTCCGGATCAATCAAGATACCATCAAGAAAATGGTAGTTTTGCGCAACGAGGCGTGCGGTGCCCATCTCCAGATCGAATTGCCAAAGGCGACCATTGCGAGCAAGCAAAATAGCTTCAGGGACGGCGCCTGCCCCTGCAGATGCCCCAGGATAATCGAATGGTTCGGACATATAGACGCGTTTGCCATCGCGGCTCACGTCGAGGTCATTGCAAAAAGCAATGGTCCGGCTGTTTGTCTCGTTCATGTCCTTGAAGGCCAACGGCACCGCTTGATCCGCGGTAAACACCGTGCCTTGATGACCAGCGATTGGCGGGGCGATCGGTGGTGGCAACGGGACACGTAATGCCAAGGGACGAATGGTTTTCGTCGAAATGGTCAGCTCGTAGACGCCTACTTGCGCGGTATCCGCGTACACCTCGTGATCCAAGCGCGTATTGCAGAAAAGCAGCTTGTCATCGGTGCCCGGCACGA
>JBGAOI010000938.1:0-3181 GCA_044221885.1 Polyangium sp. (in: bacteria) | reverse complement strand
GACGCGGGAAAGGGATTGATGGGAGGTTGGGCCCAGCCGTGCGCATCGAATAACACGCGGCTGCATCTAGCCTAACGTGGCCCGATGGGCCAAGTTATTGGAGAAGGATTCCGAGGACGCTCATCATTGCGGTTGGTAAGGCATCGTGTCGAAGGCGCCGCCATAATAGATGCCGACCTTGCGATTGTTTTCCGTACCCAAAAGTCCGCAGTTACCCGCCGTTCCGAACACGTTACCCGTGAAATCCGTATAGGCGCAGAAATTCTCGGCGGCGTTGTGCAAACGCACCGGGAAGTTCGTATCGAATCCATTTTGGTCGTACTTCTCGACCAACCAACGCTGTTTGTCCGTGCCGTCACACGGGGCCGTAATGAGCGTCCACGGGCCGATCAAAATGCCTTTTTGGCTCAAACATTCGCCATTGCTCACGTTGATGAACGTAAAGGCCGTTCCGTCGGTGGACATTTGCCATTGTTGCACGGGATCCAGCGGCTCGCACGTGGTGGTCGATTGAACTTGGCCGTCACCCAATGTCAAACAGCGATCGGAAATCTTGAAACGCAAGAGAACGAAGTCCGACTTGTCATCGCAGGCATTGCCAATGCCGTCTTTATCGGTATCAGCTTGGTCCGTATTGGCCACTTCGGGACAATTGTCCGAGGCATCGGGAATGGCGTCTTTGTCGGTATCGGGGCTCGTACAGGCGCCCATGGCCGCGACTGGACAGATATTGCCGTGACAAGCCCAATCCGGGAAATCATAAGCAATTTTTGCTTCCGCCGGCGCGCACTCTTTGGTATCGAAAGGATCGGCCGAACACGATGCGTCATACGATCCACCACCACGCGTCTTGTTCTTGATCACCGAATGCGAAACGACCGTTCCCGTGTAATCGCCGGTCACCGTCATCGTGCCACCTTCGTTGCCATTGCCGCTGAAATCCGTGTCTTGAACGATTTTTCCGCTCACGACGAGATTGATTTTTTCATCATCGTCATGCCGTTTTCTTCGACTTCAATGTTCACGGCATGCGCACAATCCGTGTACGTCTGGGTGCTAATCGCGCGCAAACCATCGAGACTCACGTCCCAAGCGACTTTCCCTGTATCGCAATTCGCCGACCAATTGCCAGTTCCTGATGGATTTTCGCAATTGTTCATCAAACAGCGGACTTCGTCCAGCCAAACTGTCGCCGCTTTGACCAATTCTCCATTCGACCACGGAACGACCGGATCGCAACTCGCTTTGCACGCTTCGCTTTCGACGACGTAATTCGCTTCGTCCGTGCCTTTCGACCACGCTATGCGTACGATGTTGAATCCACACTTGGGGATCGCAATTTGCCGCGTCGCGTCGAGTTTGTTCGTGCAATCGGCGCTATAGACGGCCGGTGAACCATCGGTCGTGTAGCAGATGACCGACTCATTGTCGAGATTGATCACCTTGACGAGCGACCCGACTTCAGGGAGGGTCGTCGCACTCGGCGGATCGAAATGGGGAACAGCGGCAATAAGGCCACCATCTCCGCAACTCGTGAGCAAACATGTGAGCAGTGCTGTAGCCAGATGAAGACGCATGCAATCAGCATATCGCGAATCTTGCATGGGCACAGTCAAAATAATGCAACTGGAACGTTTCTTTTAGAGGTCACTGTCGTGACCAGCCGCGTTGGTAATGACGAAAACGCGTAAATGCTTTTGCGCATTCGGGGGTTTACTGAGCAAGCTGGGCTGGGGATGATTGCGGTGTTCGTACACCAAGGAGGATCTTCTTGGCGCGGCGCCAGGTTTCCCGCATAACGCCTTGGAAAAAGCCATTCTTGCCACGGCAGAGAAAAACGAATTTATCGAGCGTGCGGTGGGGCATGGGGATTTTTCCTTGGTAAAGGATGTCGAACGGAACAACGCTGTATTGGCGCAACAAGGATTTGGAAACGGTGCAACCGAGCATGTCGCGACGGGGGAATCGCTTGAGGAAAAGCAGCAATTCGGCCCAGATCGCCATCATTTTGAAACTTCCGCGCATTTCCCGGGCAAACCAAAAACACATCGCTTCGAACGTTTCATTCAAATCGAGGGTCGCGAGAATGCGCGATCGTTCGTCTTCCGGCATATCATTTAACGAACGAAACGGAGGTGCAAGATTGATGAGAAATCCGCCCGCCATGTGACCTTGGGCATTCATGAATGCAAACGCTCGGCAGCGGCGAGCATACGTGACATCGAGCGGAAATCCACCAGCGCGAGCATAATGGGCAACGAAGGCTTCGAGCAGGTTTTCTTGGCCAGTGATTTCGCGCAATCGGTTCATGGTGGCGTCTCCCGTGTTCGTCTCGAGGCATCGCAAAGACGATGCCAAGCGAAAATGGCGGGATTTGTGCGAATTCGCGCGATGTGTGGGGCTCAGGATGGAGGTTCGAGCCTCCAGGGATGGAGGGGCGAGACACCAGGAGGTGCGCGCTTGGAGAGAAGATTCGCGCGTTTTCGGGGTTCAGGGCGCGATATCAGTCAAGCAAAGCGCCAATGCGATCAAGCTGCAGCGCTGTGCTGTTCAGGTTGCGGGATGGGCATCGTGTGTCGCCCGCGGGATTTCCGGAGTTTCGTATTCAGCAGGGGGCGTACGGAGAGCAAATCCAGGAAGGAGCGTCGTCACGAGGGTGAAAACAATCAATGCCCCAAAGAGTTTTGGTTCGAGGCCATAACGTTCTTCGAGGATCTCCGCAATGACGATCGTGAACACCAGTGTTGGAATGACTGCGGTTCCAATACGTGCGCCGATGCTCCAGGATTCTTTGAGGACCAATTTGCGATGCAGTGCAACGCGAGCGATTCGGAGGGGGACAAGGATGATGAGGAGGAGTGCGGCGATTCCGAGTGCCGCCCACGAAAAGTGTTCGCCGCGAAGATGCAATCCTGCTTTGAAGAAGTAAAACGGAATGAAGAAGGACGCAAATAGTTCAATGCCTCCAAGAAGTTTCTCGGTGCTCAGTTCAGGATGATCTTTGCGCAGCCGGATGGCGGTCACCCCGACAACGAATGCGCCAACGAGGTAATAGACGCCAAGTTGTCGCGTGATGAGTGCGCAGATGAGCGCCAAGATGACGAGAAACGTGAATTCGGTTTTCGGGGCAAACGGCGCGATGACCCGGGCAAACAGCCGGAACAGCGGGGGAAGAAGTGCG
>JBGAOI010000937.1:0-3182 GCA_044221885.1 Polyangium sp. (in: bacteria) | reverse complement strand
TATTGGTTTTACCGGTCCAGACGGCGCTTCATGCAATCTTTCGTTTTTGGCATTTGCTCCTGGTGGGGGTGCGTCAAGGGCCCGAGGAAGTGGTTGTGTTTTCGATGCTCATCGCCTTGACAACGCCGCGCGTGTTTGTCCTCAATGCACGCTTGGAGGAGGCACCTCCAGGATGGCCGGTTTCCGCTTTTGCGGAGCGTACCGAGCGACCCGTCAGCCACCGAGGAACGGTGTGCTGTCTTTTTGAGAACAATCAACGAAAGATTGGCCACCATGAATGACGACAGTAACTCCCCAAACCCGTTTCCGTTCTCCGACGTCCAGCCGTATCCGTGGCTTCCCACGCCCCCGCCGTCAACGCCTCAATTCGGCCTCCTCAGCCGGCTCGTCCCGGAGGGGCAAATGGTTGGCACCTGGGTCAACATGCCAACCACCGGTCCGCGAGGGGGCGTCCTGAACAACGCCATGGTCGGCCGTTATTGCAAAACCACGCGCATGCGCCTTCGCATGTGGATCGAGAGGATCGATCTCGGGCCCGAAAAGGGAATTGTGGATCAACTGCAGTACGAGCAGATCGTCGACTTCGAGTTCATGTTTGGCTCGAGCGGCGGGACGACGCAGTGGCCGCATATCCAGGTTAACAGCTCGTTGATTTATCTGCTCGCACCCGAAATCGTCGGTCGACATTGCTCAAAATACCCGCGTATTCCTCGCTCCGTCGCCCTGGCTTTCGGGCGCTCGCGACGATAATTCAACGGGCTGTTACCTCGGCACGACACGTGCCATTGCACAAATTTCGCCCGATCTCCTACGGAGTGGGAGCAGCCGGATGGGAAGTGAACTTGACGGCTGGGTCCGCTGCTGGGCCCACGAGAATAGGGCTCGATTGACCTTTGAGGTGCTGATCAAAAAACGCAAGCGAATACTGATTGATCCGTCGGTAGGCATCGAGCGTGGGCAATGACCCGGAAAAAATGGCCGGAAGAAACGAGGGAAGGTCGGAAAAACTCCCATGGGTTGTGCCTACGATTCGCACCCGATATCGCGGTCCCTTGGTGGGCGCCGTTGAAGCCGCCCAATGGCTCTCGAGCCGTTCGAAAAGTGCATCGAACTCTTGTCGAGTCATGCCGACACGCGCGAGGTCTTTGTCCGTCAGGTTTTGGACATCCGCATTCATGAGCATAAAAGGCTGGGTAGGTTGAGCCTGCTCGACGGAGCCAAAAAGCGCGCCGTCCATGTTCAATGCCGCCTTGAATCGAGGATCCACGGCGAGAATCGCATACGCGGTGGCACCTCCAAACGAATGCCCCGCATACCCCACGTGTTCCAGGTCGAGGCGTCCCTTGAAGCGTTCGTCCGAGGTATTCAGTTTTGTGACTTGGTTCAAGACAAACCTAGCGTCCGCCATCCAAACCGCAAGACGCGGCTCGATGGACTTCAGCATGGTGTCCATTCGCTTCATATCTCCTGCCGGTTCAAACGACGCATGGGTTCCATCTCGAAAAACGACACGCGCACCGTCATACGTGTGCGCTATGGACACCACGACATATCCATGGCTTGCGAGCTGTTCGACTGTAAACCCGTAGATCTCGGGGGCCATGGCATAACCATGTGAAAAGAGCACCACGGGAAACGTTTCGTTTCCAGATGCAATGCCGACGTCCCGACGGGCATTTGTGCGCACAAGTGCAAGATGGCTCAAGACAAACCCGGGTAGTTTGATGTCTCGAGCGATTCCTTCTACATGCGATTTGTCGACATACGGTTCCGTAGGCGCATCCGAAGCGATTGCTGGGTACCAGACTTTGACGACCAGACGACGATGACCCGACGGCGTCTCGAGACGTTCGTCGGTACGCTCGTTGTCGACCCATTCATAGGACGTGACGCCAACGGGATGCGGACCCGTGGGCGCACGCAATGAAAACACCGGTAACAGCGTCGCCAAAAGCCCCGACACGAGAATCCCCAGCGTACCGAAAATGACCGCGACGATTCGGGGCCAACGTCGACGTTTTGCCGAAGATGTCTCGTCATGTCGCTTTCGCCACGTCAAGACCGTGGGAATGGCCAAAAGACCCAAAACCACGTACACGAGGCCAAGCTGCCAACGAGACTTTTCCACAAGCGCCTGGAGTGCGGCAAGAAGAACCGCGCCTATCCAAAAGCCAAGCAAGAGCTGTGGTCGAGGCTTCTTTACAGGCAACGTGGCGAAAAGCGCGAGCAACGTGGCGACCACGAAGAGCATCTCGAAAAGGCGCATATCTCTTTTAAGCACCCTTGTGTTGGATCATGCAAGGACGAGTTTCTCCTGCATCTAGGCCTTGCTGGGAACGACGTTGCTGCATGATTCGCGAGGACCTCGTCTGGATCTACTCCCTCCAACGAAACATGCCTTTTCCGCGCGTGCGCAATCGAAAAGACGAACCGCGCTCTTGACATCAAACGCCAATCGACAACCATGCCCCGCCATGTCGAAGCCGAAGTCGCGCGCCAAACCCAAGGAATCTGCACCAATCGCCGCGCCGCCCGCTGCTGAGGCGGATCCGCTCGCGGCTCTCTCCCAAGTCGTCGCCGAGTTACGCAAGCGGGCTGCGGAAAAGCCAGACGAATGCTTGCCAGAGCTTGCGCGGCACCTCAACGACCTAGGCAACATGCAGAGCGAGGCTGGACGACGCGAAGACGCGCTTGCCACGGCCGAGGAAGCCGTGGGCCTGTACGAAAAGCTCGCGGTGGCACGACCGGACGATTTCACACGTTTTCTTGCCGGGGCCCTACACAACCTAGGCAATCGCTTGGCCGAGCTTGGTCGACATGCGGACGCGCTGCCTATCGCCGAGCGCTCTGTCGCCCTTCGTCGCAAACTCGTCGAGACGGAACCAGTTGCGTTCTTGCCTTTGCTTGCCCGGAGCCTCACCGGCCTTGGATCTCGGCAGGGTGCGCTTGGACGACGTGAAGATGCGCTCGTTTCGGTGCAAGAGGCCATCGCCATCTACCGCGAGCTTGCGAAGACCGAGCCTGAGGCCATCCTCGGGGACCTCGCGAACGCCCTGAACAACCTCGGTAACTTGCAGGCGCGGCTTGGGCGGCGCGAAGACGCGGTCGTCTCGATGCAGCTCGCGTTGGATGCCCACGAAAAGGCCTATGCCGCCGAGCCGCAGAAATTCCTTTCAGCGCTC
>JBGAOI010000936.1:0-3186 GCA_044221885.1 Polyangium sp. (in: bacteria) | reverse complement strand
GCCCCGCCCCTACCCCTACGTCACCTACTGGGCGTGCAACAATGTTCGGGGTTTGCACGTCATCTCCGGCCACGCGCGCTGGGACTACCAGGCGTCGAATGAGAACATGGAGGTTTACATGCGCTGACGTGCTCGCAATCAGGTGGAGAAGGGCTGGATCGAGTTTTACGCGGTACCGACACCGACGAGAGCTTTTCCCGTCTCTTCTCCCGAGGAACTGACGTCGAGGGTATGTGACGTCCGTTCGGATTGAACTCCGCGATGAAATAGGGGGCGACATTGTCGCTCCCTGCTTTCAATTCGAGCTTGGATTGATTTTCTGTTCGAAGTTTCGGGAAGTGGATATTTGCCGTGAAAAAGATCATTAACCATATCGAAAACAAGAAGCACTTCCTCGCACAAAATCCTCTTTGCCAATGGCTGAAAGTGGCTCCTCTGGAAAGAAGGTTTGTCAAAGTGTATTCCGTCCACGGCGCGCTCGAATTCGGCGCGATGCGTACGAAAACGTTGCCACCCCTGGTAAAACATGCTCTAACATCAACCGTGTCTCGATACGCAGGGGCTCACAGAAAATCATGCACCAGTACATTCAGGCCAACGGATTACGTTTCGCATACATTGAAGAGGGAAAAGGACCGCTGGTCCTTTTGTTGCACGGATTTCCGGATACCGCGCATACGTGGGACCAGGTGAGGCCCGCGCTAGCCGCCGCGGGGTTTCGCGCCGTAAGCCCCTTTATGCGCGGCTATTCGCCCACCGAGATCCCAGCCAAAGGCCCCTTTGATGCCGACACATTGGGCCAAGATGTGCTGGCCCTGATTACCGCACTCGGAGAATCACAAGCGATCGTGGTGGGCCACGATTGGGGCGCAAGCGCCGCATTTTCTGCAGTTGGACTCGATCCAAGCAAGCTTAGAATGCTGATCACCGTAGCCATTCCGCATCCAGCAGCCCTCAAGCCTACCCCAAAAATGCTCTGGTCCGTGCGGCACTTTTTTGCGCTCAACCTTCCCGGGGCAGCCGCCAGAATTCGCAAAGGAAATATGGCGCATATTGATGAATTGGTGCAGCGCTGGTCACCTGCATGGAAAGTACCCCCCGGAGAAACGGACGCCGTCAAGGAAGCTTTTCGGCACCCTGGGTGCTTGGAGGCCGCAATCGGTTATTATCATGCCCTGAGGCCAAAACTTCCGGCTTCACAACGACGAAAAGTCGAGGTACCAGCGGTAGGTTTTGCCGGCACAGACGACAACGTCGACCCTTCGGTTTATGAACTTGCGCGAAAGTGCTACCAAAACGCATACGAAGTGGTCAAAGTGCCAGGAGGCCATTTTATGCATCGCGAACATCCCAAACCATTTATCGATGCCCTGTTACGAGTCGTGGCTCCATTTGCAGCACCAAAGACTGATTCCACTCCATGAAATGGCTTCGACTCGCCGCAGCCCTGTCTCTCGGCACCGTCAACTGTTCAGCGAAAAGCTGCGCGACCGCTCCGAATGAAACACCCACGCCGGTCGCCTCCGTAGCACCCGCCCCCGAAGAAGATGAATCGCTTCTGAAAAAGCGTCTCAGCGAGGCCCTGCTGGCCAAAGGGCCCTCGTACGTGCCGAGAACGCGTCACAAAGGTGCCGACGGATCGCCTACGTACACCAATCGTCTGCTTCTCGAATCCAGCCCTTATTTGCTCCAACACGCGCACAATCCTGTCCATTGGTTTCCCTGGGGAAACGAGGCGTTTGAATACGCTCGAAAACTCGGTCGGCCCATCTTTCTTTCCGTAGGTTATTCGACGTGCCATTGGTGCCACGTCATGGAAGAGGAAAGTTTCGAGGACGTCGAGATCGCCCGATATTTGAACGACCATTATGTGTGTATCAAAGTCGATCGCGAAGAACGTCCCGATATCGACGCGGTGTACATGGCCTTCGTCCAATCGCTCACCGGACGAGGTGGCTGGCCTATGAGCGTGTGGTTGACACCATCGCGTGAGCCATTCTTCGGCGGTACGTACTTCCCTCCCCGTGCAGGCGCGCGTGGCCGTGGACCGGGTTTCATCGAGCAACTCCAGGCGCAAGCCGAACGTTTTGCCAAAGACCCCTCCGTTGCCGCCGAAGCCCAATCCCTCACCCAAAAGTTGCAATCCGCCGGGGCCCCAGAACCGGCTGGAGACTATCCCAGTGTTTCCATTCTCGAGAATGCTCGATCCGCTGCCGCTCAACGATTCGATCCCGCCATGGGTGGCACACGAGGCGCACCAAAGTTTCCTTCTTCGTTTCCCGTTCGTCTTTTGCTTCGTATCGCGCGTCGCGCCAATGATGCGGATGCGCGGCGTATGGCCACCGATACCCTCGATCACATGCGCGCGGGTGGCATTTACGATCACGTCGGCGGGGGCTTTCATCGTTATGCAACGGACGGCCGATGGCTCGTCCCGCATTTCGAGAAAATGCTGTACGACAATGCCTTGCTCGCCGTGAGTTACCTCGAAGCTGCCCAATTCACTGGCGAACCACGGTACGAGCAAACCGTTCGTGAAACGCTCGATTACCTTTTGCGGGAAATGGTCGCGTCGGATGGAACGTTTTTCTCGGCCACGGACGCCGATAGTCCCGATGGAAATGGGCGACGGGAAGAAGGACTCTTTTTCACGTGGACACCGGCGGAGTTGCGGGCGGCGCTTGGACCCGATGAATCACGAATTGCGCAAACGTGGTGGGGCGTGACCGATGCGGGGCACGTCGATGGACGCAGTGTATTGCACAATGACCGACCGCTCGCGGACATGGCTGCCGAATGGGGAATCTCGGTGCCCTCCGCCAGCGAGCGTATTACGAGTATTCGTTCGACGTTGCTGGCGCGGCGCGCGACACGGTTGCCCCCATTGCGAGATGATAAAGTCATCGTCGCTTGGAATGGTCTTGCCGTTTCCGCGTTTGCCCGTGCGGCCATTGTCCTTGGAGACACGCGGTATGCAGACGCGGCAATTCGCGCGGCCCAAGTCCTTGTGGCGCCATTGCGGCAAAATCAGGCGTTGCCTCATGTTTTCGTGGCCGCGAAGCCGCATGGTCGAGGGTTTTCCGACGATCATGTGCTTTTGGCAGCCGCTCTTCTTGATCTGTTCGAGCTGACGGGCAAGATGCAATGGCTCGACGACGCCATCAGCATCATGGACACCGTGGAGCG
>JBGAOI010000935.1:0-3187 GCA_044221885.1 Polyangium sp. (in: bacteria) | reverse complement strand
GAAGTTGGCACCGATTGCAAGGGTGCAGATACCGACCAGACGGTTTGCGTGCCCGATGCCGATATGGGAGCGACAAAGACCGATCCGCTCGATCCGGACACGGACAATGGCGGGATTCCGGATGGTACGGAAGACGCCGATCATGATGGCGTGATCGATATGGGCGAAGGCGATCCAAACGATCCGGCCGACGATAAAGTCGATACGGATGGTGATGGATTGACGGATGTCGAAGAAGGCACGTTGGGCAGCGATCCGAATGACGCCGATACGGACAACGACGGCATTTCGGACGGTCAAGAGCAATCACCGGGCGAAGATACGGACGGTGACGGCAAGATCAATGTGCTCGATTCCGACAGCGATAACGACGGCATTTTGGACGGTACTGAAACGGGCACGGATTGCTCGGGCAAAGATACCGACCATACTGTCTGCGTACCCGATGCCGATAAGGGAGATACGACGACAAACCCGCTCGACCCAGACACGGATAAAGGCGGTATTCCGGACGGCACGGAAGACGGCAACCACAATGGCACCATTGATGAAATGGAGGGCGATCCCAACAATCCCGCCGACGATTCGATGGGCCAAGGTGGTAATGGCGGTGGCGGCGCTGGTGGAGCCGGCGGTGCTGGCGGCGCTGGTGGTGGCGGTGGAGCAGCAGGTGGCATCATCCTGGCGGGTGACGGCATTCTCTGCACGGCGCAACCGAGCGCTCCGTCGAATTCGTCATGGGGCTCGCTGGTCGCAGCCATGGGCGCCATTGCCCTGCGTTTGCGTCGACGCCGCTCTTCTTGATGGTTGAACCGGTTGAACGCGAATAGTTCAACCCCCGTCAAAAAACCTGCCGACAAGCGTCTATGCGGCTTTCGGCAGGTTCCCCCCTCCCAGTTGACGATAGGGGCAAAGCCCCCAAGCCCCCGCTATCCGCGCCCTAAGCTACAGATCCAGGCGTAAAACCATTTCTTTTCAATGCAAACGATTGCAATGCCGGTGAGGACGCGTCTTGTCCTCAAAGCATCCGTCATCGCCGCTCAACACACCGCCTTCAGCTTCGCGACAAACGTCAGCGCCTCAATCGGCGTCAGCCTCTCGACGTCCACCGCCTTCAGCATCTCCACCGCCGCGTTCGTCTTCGTCTCTGGTGCCGGCGCCGGTGCAAACAAATCGAGCTGCACGCTGCCGTTTTTCGTTCGTCCACGCATCGTCGCATGCTTGCCCGAAGGAAGCGCCGCGCCACTCTCGAGCGTCGACAAAATCGCTTTCGCTCGCGCCAGCACCGTCTCCGGTACGCCCGCAAGACGCGCTACCGCGATGCCGTAACTGCGACTCGCCGGACCACGCACGAGTTTGTGCAGAAAAACCACGTCGCCCGCGTGCTCACGTGCCGAGACAGACCAGTTCGCGATGCCCGATCCGTGTTGCGCAATCTCCGTCAGCTCATGGTAGTGCGTCGCGAAAAGCGCTCGACATCTTACGACGTCGTACAAATGTTCTGCCACCGCCCAGGCGATCGACAAACCGTCGTACGTGCTCGTTCCACGGCCAATTTCATCCAGGATGACCAGCGATCGCGGCGTTGCATCCCGCAGAATGCTCGCCGTCTCCCGCATCTCCACCATGAACGTACTTTCCCCACGCGCGACGTTGTCACTCGCTCCCACACGCGAAAGGATCCGATCCACGATGCCCACTTTCGCCGCTTGTGCCGGAACGAAACTCCCCGCCTGCGCAAGGATCGTGATGAGTGCGACTTGACGCATCAACGTCGACTTGCCCGCCATGTTCGGCCCGGTAAGAAGCCACAAACGTTCCGCTGCAAGATCCAACGTCGTATCGTTCGGGACAAACCTTCCCGATGCCGAAGCTCGTTCGACCACGGGATGACGGCCACCTTCGATCACCAGCGCTTCACCATGATCCACTTCGGGTCGTATGTAGTCGTAGCGATGCGCAACATCGGCAAATCCCGCGGCAACGTCCCACTGCGCAAGCACGCGTGACAAACGTTTGATCCGTTCCGCGTTTTCCGCGACAAGCTTCACGAGCCCTTCGAAGATGGACGTCTCGCGTTCGAGCGCTCGCGACTCGGCGTTCTGAAGTTTGTCGGATAGATCGTCAAGTTTGTCGTTCGTGTACCGCTCGCCACCGGCCACCGTTTGTTTGCGCCGAAAGTCCGCGGGTACCTTGCCCAAGTGCGACTTGGACACTTCGATGTACCAGCCAAACACCCGCGTGTAACGAACACGCAAACCCGTCGCGCCCGTCTTCGAACGCAAGTCCGCTTCGAGACGGTTCATCTCTTCCGCGCCGTCTTTCGCCAATCGCCGCTGTTCGTCCAGCTCCGGATCGAAGCCATCCCGGACAAACCCACCTTCACGCGCCAGCGTCGGAGGTCGTTCGATGAGCGCCGTTTCGAGCCGCTGCGCGACGTCCGCAACCGGATCCGTTTCACCTCCAAACAATTCTGCAACATCACTTCCTGCAATCGAGTGCACCGCCGCGATCGCAGCTGGAGCCGCAACAAGACCCGTCCGCAACGCGCCAAGATCGCGAGGCGTCGCTTCCTTGAGCACCGCTCGTACGGACAAACGCTCGATGTCGCCTACTTTTTCCAGCGCTTCACGCAGTTCGGCCCGAGCCCGCGGGTTGTTCACGAACGCTTCGACTTCATCGAGACGCCGGCGAATCGTCGCCACATCGAGCAGCGGAGCGACCAAACGCCTTCGTAGAAGCCTCGCCCCCGCTGGCGTCACCGTCGCATCCACCGTGTCGAGCAACGTGCCTTTTCGATTGCCCTCCACGCCGCGCAAGATCTCGAGGTG
Source organism: Polyangium sp. (in: bacteria) (assembly GCA_044221885.1). GTDB lineage: Bacteria > Myxococcota_A > Polyangia > Polyangiales > Polyangiaceae > Polyangium. The sequence goes on along the minus strand of JBGAOI010000935.1, from coordinate 356 downwards.
CAACTGCGCCGTTTCATCAATGCGCATCGTCGAGGAAGACTCGTGCAACGCGATCCGTCGCACGGGCAGATTCCCGCCTGGCATGCACTTGCGAGCAAATCGCAACACACGGGCCGCCGCGCGCATGGCCGGGCGCGAGAGCCTTCCCGAAGCCTCCGCCGCGATCGGTTCAGCCACTGCGCCGTCGATCTCGCTCATCACATCTGCGTCGGCCAAAGGTTCGTCCTCCCGTAACACTGCGCGAGGAGCGGCCATGGAGATCCCGAGACGAATGTTGGAATCGATCGGCGCTCCCCAGAGCAATTCACGAGGATCGCAGCGCGCAAGTTCGGCCAGGATCGAAGCGAAATCGTTCA
>JBGAOI010000934.1:0-3192 GCA_044221885.1 Polyangium sp. (in: bacteria) | reverse complement strand
GCGATCGCGCAGCGAGCGGCAATGATCCACAATGGCCAATCGTACGGCATCGTCCATGACGCCCGGGGCGGCGACCAAAGCGACCTCTTCGTTGGAGGTCAAAACATCGAGCGCTTTGGTGATTTCATTCGCGCGCGCGTCGGTTCCATCTGGTGCTGTGGGGTCTTTGCCGCTGACATCGACCACGATGCAACGCCGCCCGCCATTGGCGAAAAAACCAAAGACAGCATGAGATAGATACGTGCTTTGGGCTGCGCCTGGACGATCGTCGGAGAACTCTTTGACGAATTGTGACCAATTGTTGATTTCGATAGGCTTTCCCACATGTTCCGACGATTTCGGCGCCGATCCGATAAACGCCGGCGTGCTCACGCCCACCGATTCAATGGGTCGCGGCCCGGTAGCCGTCTCCTGCACGTAAACTCCAGGATACCCGTATGTCATGTCAGATTACTCCGATCTCAAGTGTGAGGCGTTTTTCCTGCATAACGTTGGGTGCAGAAGAAACGTCCACCTCGAATTGCCATGTAGAATCCCCTGAGCGAACTTCGATCCGTTTTCTCGGCGGCCAGGGGTCCAACACACCAAGATCGAAAAAACCATTGCCATCGGTGACGTATTGCACGCCTTCCGCTGCGCAATCGACGACGACGCCTGTTGCAGGCACCAAAGTAGATCCACTCGAACGCTGCAAGACGACGCCTTGCAGGGGGGATCGCGGTGAAGGCAGGACAAACTCGAGCACATGGAGTCCTTGTACCGGTGCTTTGGCCCGCGGACGAACCTCGCGGGGGCACGCGGCCACCGTGCGAATCAAAAATGCAGGGCGCATGGACGTGCCCAATGCGGGCCACAATGAAGACCAGGGTACGTCGCGCTCGACTTCGTATCCATGCTGCTCCATTGCGGCAAAGATGAGTTTCGACAAAATCGCGTGGCCTGCGCGGACATCATCGGCGCGCACCGTCACGAGATACCGCAATGTCGCATGCAGTACGGGGCGCTTGGATGTTTCCGTGGCCATATTGGGTTGCACATCGATCAATGCAATTTCCACAACGGGTTGGGCGGACGCACCGCCGGAAGCAAGCGAAGTCGAATCCGTGAGCGATACGGCGATTCCATTGCCCGCGGCTGATTTCGCCCACGCATCGATTTGCGTGTCGCATCCTTCTATGCCCGTTACGTCGCTCAAGGTTGTCCTCCCAAACGGACTTCCGAGAAAATATGTCTGCTGTGTAAATAATGTCTATTTGGTCGTGGTCGGCGCCAAACCGAGCTGGCGAAAATTCTGCGAGTGAGGTGCAAAATGTGCAGTTGCGCAAAACTCCAAAACAGGCTGCCAATGAAATGACCTGTACAAAATGGAAGCCGTTCGCATCGTCGAAGGCCACGCGACCGCAGGTCGAAGGGTTTTACGACATCCGCGCGGCAATAAAAGGCAAATGGATATCGATTTCGAGTCGTCATGGGGGCTCGAATGCAATGCGCTCAAGTGCGCAGCCGAGAGTTCAGCAAGATTCGTTCCCGCCCTTTGAGTCGTGGCGAAGATTACACGGGGACGCGGCTGGCGTCTTCGAGGGGCGGGAACGCTTTACGTTTGGGAGACGAGCGAGTCGCGGGGGACGCTCAATTGATGCTGCAGACGATCTTGTTGTCGGCAACGTCTTTGTTGTTGCCGTCTTTGCATTCCTGGATCGTATTGGCCGGATCCACGATGGCATAAAGCTGCACGAGCAAACCAGGCGGGAAGTTGGACATCGCCGGATTCAACATGATGCTCATGCCGGGATCGAGCGGTCCGGGAATGAGTTCTTCGTGCACGACGGTGCCGCCGGCATTGGGATCGCCCGCGTAATACCGCACGAGGATGTTGCTCGCTGGAGCTGTTCCTTCGTTGTAAACCGTCGTAGACACCGTGGGTTTGGGACAACCGTTGGCGTCGGCGATGCCCAAATCAATGCGCAGATCCGGTCCGACATCGCCAGCCATGACGGGCGCCGTCAGAGCATTGTTGTTTTCGACGCATTCGCGTTGTGAATTCGTGTCGTCGACGACGACGCGCACGGTTTCCGGCAACGAACCTTGCGCATTGTTGACCGCATCGTAACTCACGGTCACGAGGATCGAATCACCTGGTTCGAGGTTGTTTTGCAGCACGGCCGTGAGTTTCGTGTTCATCATGTCGGCGTACAAGGGTTCGTCGGGCATTCCACCCGGCCAAACACCATAGAAGCCGATCACGACGCCCGGACCGACACGTTCGTCGCCGTCGTTGCGAATTTCAACCGTGATGTCCAGTTTCTTCGAGAGTTGTCCACAAGCTGCGTCAGGCGACGACAATTGGATGCCCGTGACTTTCAAGTCCGGGGCCACACCGTACGAACGCGGATTCGAACGGTACGTGTTGTATTGGCGACCATTGTACGGTTTCCAGCTTTCGGGCTCCTTCATGGGAATGCCGCCGCTTTCGAGCACGTTGGTCACGTGATACGCGTGTTGGTTCCAAATACGTCGTGCACTGACCCACGTATCGCTCGCATCACCCCAGACCGCGATGCCATTGGGGTAATTGAAGCCGACCGAACAGGTACTGGCGTCGTTATTCGAGCAAAACACGATTTCGGCGTTGCCGTCGTTGTCGACGTCGGCAATGACCGGGTTTTCCGTACGTGTGCGGCTCGGAGAATTGCTCTTGAAAAGCACGGACCCGTCGGTGCCGCCGTAAATGCGGAACCAGCATTCATCGTTGTAGACGACTTCGGCCGCACCGTCGCCATTGAAGTCGAATACGCTGGACGACGTCACGCGGCTCGAATCGTCTTCCGTGATGCGTTGCCAACCGTTGTGCAAACACGTGCACTCGCCTTTGATCTTGTTGCAGACAGCGCCCGCCGTGCAATCGGCGTCTTGCATGCAGGTTGCTCCTGGCGTACGTGCTGGATTGCCTTGGTTGCCCATCATCGCGTCGCTGAAGGCATTGGGCCACGCCGGGCAATTCATGGAAGGCGATTGCAGATCGATCATCATGTATCGCAATCCGAAGGCCGTTCCGACTTCGGGAAAACCATCACCGTCGAAATCGTCGACGTTGGGGGCGCCGCCGTTGGTTCCCGCATTGAGGTTGATGAAACGACGTTGAACGCCGGTTTCCCCATTGTAGATCGCCAGATAACCTCCCGCGACGACCAC
>JBGAOI010000933.1:0-3197 GCA_044221885.1 Polyangium sp. (in: bacteria) | reverse complement strand
TTACCGAAACGCCCTCATTGCGAGCGAGACGGTAACCTCACGTGTTCTGATGCGCAATGAGCGCGTTGCACGGTAGATGGAGGCAGCCCAGGGAGTGGTTTGATGTTTGGGCGTTTGCGGCGGGCCCCCGCTGTTTGAGCCCGCGGAGCGGGCGAGTTCGGGGTGCCGCGACGGCCAAACATCGAACCCTCCCGGGCGGACAATTCACATTCTTACGGCAATGGTTATTGCCCACCATTACCCGCCACATCCGCCTCCGTATACGGACATCCTGGTAACGTCCACATGCGGGCCGCGACGGCCAAACATCGAACCCTCCCGGGCGGACAATGCACATTCTTACGGCAATCGATATTGCCCACCATCACCCCCACACATCCGCCTCCGTATACGGACTTCCGGGTATCGTCCACATCCGCGCCGCGACGTACCGCTCGTGCCGATTGATACCCGCAATTTGCAACAAATCCACGTCGTCCAGCTCGATCTCGGCCGCGGCCAAATTGGAACGCATGCGTTCCGGATTCACCGACTTTGGAATCACGGACGTTTTTCGCGTCAATGCCCATGCCAGCAATACCTGCGCCGGTGTGATGCCCTTCGCTTTGGCAATCTGCGTTATGGTTGGATCTTGCAGCAATACTGGTGCATCGGCGCGCACGAGGCCCGCGGGACGATCCGGCGAACCAAGCGGTGAATACGCCGTTACATGCACCTTTTGCGATTCGCACGTTTCGAGCAATTCCCGCTGCGGCAAATATGGATGCAATTCGATTTGATTGACTTCCGGTTTGATGCGCGCTTGGGCCACCAATTCGAGCAAATTCCGCATACCGAAGTTAGATACGCCGATGTGGCGTACGAGGTTTTTCTGCACGGCTTCTTCCATGCCTTTCCACGTTTCGGAAAGCGGCAGTTCGGCGAGAGAAACCATGTCTTCACCCGATTTGGGAAAAACCATTCCGCGTTTGATCGCCACGGGCCAATGCACGAGGTACAAATCCAACGCCTCGAGTTGCAAGTCCGCGAGCGTTTTTTGCAAGGCCGGAACGACATCCGCCGGCGTGTGTTTGTCGTTCCAAAGTTTGGACGTAATCCAGAGATCGCTACGCTGGACCAATCCTTCGCGAAAACATTCGGCAAGCGCTCGGCCAACTTCGTGTTCATTGCCGTAAATCGCAGCACAATCAATGTGGCGATATCCCAGTCGAATCGCCTCCTTGACCGCGGTGTACACTTCCCCCGGGGCGGACTTCCACGTTCCTAATCCCAACATGGGCATGGTGTCGCCATTGCCGAACCTATGTGTCTTCATGCATCGCTCCCTGCTTGGCCGAGACTGTTGCCGCAGGTTCGCCCGAGCGTCAAGGGCGGGTCACTCGTCGATGTTATTTTGCGCGTGACAATGGGCGGCGGTGGCGTGTACACTCGAGCCATGAACAAGATCCTGGCACCTTTTGCCCTTTTTGTTGCTGCGGCCGTGTTCATCGGTTGCGGCGGTGCTCCGGCACCGGTCAAACCTATCGAAAAAGCTCCGGAAAAGACGGCCGAAACGGCTCCGGTTGTCGACGACAAACCCAAAGGCCCCGATCCGGAAAAAGTCGCCACATGTTTGGCCAATGCAAATGCCAAACGAGCCAAGTTCAGCGGTGAACCACCCAAGGTGACGGTCAAACACATTCTCATCAAGTATGCGGGAGCCAAAAATCCCGTCGCATCCGTGACGCGCACGCGCGAAGAAGCGTGCTTGCGCGCGATCGAAGCGCGCGACAAGATCGTCGGCGGGGCAGATTTCGATGAGGTGGTCAAAGAATTCAGCGACGAACCCGGTGCAGCTTCGCGTAATGGGAGCATTGGCAGCGTTGAACGAAAAGACTTGCAGAAGCCTTTTGCCGACGCAGCATTCGAATTGTCGCTGAACCAAATGAGCGACGTCGTGGAAAGCGAATCTGGCTTCCACCTCATCATGCGTACCGAGTAAAACAGGTTTTCGTAGCGTACGCAAAGAGGCGACCATCGTAGCCCCACCCACTGCGGAAGAGTCCCTCTCAAAACACCGTTCGCCCCGTCCTTCACGTGACTCCGCCCACGGTTAAAACCGTGGGCTATTCAATAAAAAGTCCTTCATTACCATTCCGGACTGGCTTCATGGTTTCACCGCGAGAAGTCGTTTCAATCGATCAACGAAGGCGAATCTCGATAATGAAACAAAACAGGAAAATGGTAGTCCGGAACGGCAGTGGAGGACTTTTTATTGTGTAGCGCGGGGTTTTAACCCCGCGCGGGTGGACGTGACGAACCAATGTTGCGAGTTCTGAGACAGTCTCTTTAACCTGGGGCGTGTGTCGAGACGAACGGCGTCACGAGTTCTGATACAATCTCTTATCCCCGCGCGTTCGTGCGGGAACAATGCTGGCCACAACTTCTGAGGCAACCTCTGAATCACGCCACTACAAGGCAAACGCCAAATCACTGCAACTGCTGATCAATACCCCAACGTCGGGCCTTCGCTACGGTTCGAAACCGTATCCACCTCACAACGTCGGGCCTTCGCTACCTTCGAAACCGTATCCACCTCACAACGTCGGCCCTTCGTCACGGTTCGAAACCGTGTCGACCTTCCGACGTCGGAGGTTTTTGTTCTACGGTTCACGTATTTTCGGGGGTGGCAGCGGGAGATTCCGAGCCAGATTCGCTCGGTCGGACGCGTTTGTCCGCTTTCGCTTCGGCGAGTCGCAAAGGTCCAAAAATCAACTTATCGAGTTCGGGTGTGAGTTCGGCAGCTTCGGCAATCGCGAGAAGGAGATTGACGGCGCGAAGCCATTTGTTGCGGGCGCTGAGAAGAGTGACATTGGTCGCGCCGGTCGATTCATCGGTTTGCAAGCGGGCTTTTTCGGCTTCGAGTTCGCCGAGGCGTTTGCCAAGCTGGATCCATTCGTCGAAATACGCGGTCAATTTATGCTGCGGCGTTTTGGGGCCGACGAGGATCTTGTCGAGCTGGGCACGAATATCGGGGGTGAGGACTGTGGCGACTTGCGCGGCTTCGCCGGCTTCGGCGGCATAAGATTTTTGGACGGTGGCGAGTCCTGCGGGGATGAGTTGGTCGCGGAGGCTCAACAATCGGGCGCCTTCGTCGCCGCCGAGTAATGCGGCCGTGGACGTGAGAAGGCCGAAAATGCCACGAACGATGTCATCAT
>JBGAOI010000932.1:0-3214 GCA_044221885.1 Polyangium sp. (in: bacteria) | reverse complement strand
TTTTCCGATACGCACGTCCACTCGTGCCGGCTGCGTAAGCGATGCATCCACCGCGTTGAGAATCAGTTCGATGATGGGTCGAAGTGGATGCGCAAATTGCCGATGGGTTTCTTCTTCCAAAACTTTGAGTAAGTACGCTCGATCCATCGGTGGACGAGAAATGGCACCTTGACCTGAAACGAGGGCGTCGAGCGACGGACGGTAAAGGCCAATCGCGACAAGTTCGTGAAGCGAACCCAAAAAACAACATTCGCCCTCTCTGACGTTTGCATAGGCAAACCCAGATGTTCGTTCGTGCGCCAAATGCTGCACATCGTCCCTTGCCGTAGGTGCTGCGAAAGACGCCTGCCCCGGTGTGCTGCGCGGTGTCCCCATCCCGACTGAATCGTGTGATAAATTACTCAAATTGCAAGGGGAGGGCTCGGTTTGGGCAAACGTATGTTTTGGGCGGCCTCGTTTTTGATGAAATAGCGCGATATTGAGTGCCCACGTGGACGGAGGGGTTTGATATGCTGGAGCGCGTTTTTTTGCGAGGAGGACGGTATGGGGCGCTTTGTGCATTGGCTTGGAGTTGGTCTCGGATTGAGCTTGTCCGTGGGCATTGGAATGGCATCCGGTTGCAGTGCCGGGGGAACTCGAACGACGGGGGCGGGTGGAGCTGGAGGGGACGACTGGACGAGTGGAAATGGCAATTCGGGCAATAAAGGTGCGTCGTCGAATAGCGGTGCGGGCGGATTCAATATGGGCGATGCGGGATTGCCTGCATGTGCGACGTTTACGGCAAAAGCCGAACAAGCGCCGGCAGCGATGTTGATTGCGCTCGACGCGACAGCGAGTATGACGACGCAGGGCAAATGGAGTGCGGCACAACTCGCAATCATCAATGCAATCGACAAAGACGTATTCGATACGATGTCCCTTGGATTGATGACGTTTCCAAGCAGTTTCGTAAATCCGCCTTCGTGCATTTGCACGACGCTCGGCCTTGATCAAGCAACATGCAATGCGCTTTTGGCTCCCGGGGTTTCTTGTGGTGTATCGGTCTTGCCGCAGGTCCCCATGGCACCGGCAGGTATTGACAAATCGAATGCGGCATCGGGCGTACGTCGACAAATCTATGATTGGCTCGTGAAAAATAACCCCTTGAGCAATGGTGACGATGGTTCACCCGTGTATCAAGCGTTGAAAAATGGATACGATGTTTTGAAGCTGCAGAATATCGATCGTCGCATCGCGGTTCTCATTACGGATGGAGGATTCAGTTGCACGTCGGTCGGCAGTCCTCCGCGCGCTGGATATCAGGACCTCAACAATTGCCCCGATTGGGAATATCCCGCGAGCGTCAATGCGCTGATTTCGGGGGCACGAATGGACCCGAGCAAACCCATCAATACATTCATCGTCGGCGTGCCCGGGTCGAATAGCGTGGGGCAAAAAGACGGTGCATTCGATACGCCTCCCTACAACATGTTGTTGGCTTTATCGACCTATGCCGTCAGTGGATCGCCCGATACGGTTGATCCGAGTTGTACCAAAGACGCGGTGTTTGCCCAAGGCGCACCCGCACCGGCCAAACCTTGCCATATCGATCTGTCGACCGGTCCATTCGATGCCAACGTGCTTGCCAATGCCATTAGCAAGATTCGCGGAGCGGCGCTCGGGTGTGTGTACGATTTGCCAACACCACCAGCAGGACAAACCATTGACAAGAATGCGGTCAACGTCAACGTCACGGTCGATGCCACGACGGCGCTTCTTCCGAAGCGCAAAGATCCCCTCGATTTGTGCACGGTGGACGGGTGCTGGGATTACACGCCCGATGACAAGGTCCGTATTTACGGAAAAACCTGCGAGGACCTGAGCAATGCCAAAGCCGGCAAGGTCGATATCTACGTGGGTTGTGAGACGATCTTGAAGTAGGGGCTTGGGGCGTAGCGCGCCTCCGGCGACTCGTAGCCCCAAGTGTCCAACCAGGCAGGGCGAATTCGTTTTACTTCAGCCCGAGCTGATTGGCGAAGAACGTATATGCGAGTGAATCCATATACGCCCGTTGTTCGTTGTTCGCCGCTCCTCCGTGACCTCCCTCGATATTCTCGTAATACAGCAGGTCCTGGCCTTGTGCGAGCAGCCGCGCAACCATTTTGCGCGCATGCCCCGGATGTACGCGATCGTCACGCGTGGACGTCGTAAACAGAGTTCGCGGGTACTTCTGACCCTTTTTCACGTTTTGGTAGGGCGAGAATTTCTCGAGCCAAGCCCATTCTTCGGGTTTGTCTGGGTCGCCGTATTCCTCCATCCACGAAGCACCAGCCAAAAGTTTGTGGTAACGCTTCATGTCGAGCAGCGGGACCTGACAAACGATAGCTCCGAAAAGATCCGGGCGCTGCGTGAGCATCACGCCCATGAGCAACCCGCCATTGGAACCTCCGACGATGCCGAGTTTCGGCGTCGACGTGACTTTGCGCTTGATGAGGTCTTCAGCAATGGCAATGAAATCATCGTAGGCATTCTGGCGTTTGCCCTTCAACGCTGCGTCGTGCCACTGCGGTCCATATTCACCACCGCCGCGAATGTTCGCTTCAATGAACACGCCACCGCGTTCGAGCCACGCGGCACCGGTTTTGGCAATGTACATGGGCTTCATCGAGATCTCGAATCCGCCATACCCGAGCATCACGGTCGGAGCTGTTCCATCGAGCGGTAGGTTTTTCTTGGAAATCTGGAAGTAGGGAACCTTCGTACCATCTTTCGACGTTACGAAATGCTGCGTAACTTCCAGCCCGGATGCATTGTAGAAATCAGGGTTTTTCTTGACGAGTTTCGCGGCGTCTTTCTTGCCCAATGTTCCCAGAGACAAAGCTTGTGGATTCAGGAATCCGTCCTCCATCAGCCAATAATCATCTGAAGTGTGGCGGTCGTAGCCCCACGCGGATGCGGAACCCATGGCGCCAATTTCGAGTTTTTCCCGCTTGAAGCCGTCTTTCGTGCGCGTATGGACAAAGACCGAGCTTTTGACGTCTTCGAGTTCCACGGTGATGATGTGTGACTTCGTGGTCGAATAATCGTCGAGAGACGTGTTCGGTTTGGGCTCGAAAAGAACCTGAAATTCGCGTTTTCCGGCGCGGAAGTCCTTGAGCGGCATGGCCAGAAGCGCTCCCGAGGCCCACGTTTTTGCGCCAATCGTCCAAGCTTTGCGCAATTGCACCAAAATTTG
>JBGAOI010000931.1:0-3219 GCA_044221885.1 Polyangium sp. (in: bacteria) | reverse complement strand
CCTACAGCATCGGCGATTGTGTTGGTTACCTCGGCTGCTCACCCAAGGTTGATGTAAACGCCTGCGTCACCTCGATCAAAGCTTTGGATTGCTCGAGCGTATCGGCCCGATCCTACGCCAATCTCACCGAATGCTCCGCCGTGCTCGACAATGTCAAGACAGCCTGCGCTCCCAGCAGCGGCAGCAGCGACGACTGGGATTGACGTCCACTGCGCAGAGCAAATCACGGAAAATCAAGATTGGCATCTCCGCTCGTGATCATGGTGCCCATCGCATCGTTTGGCATCACGGTCATGTCGGGCGCTAACGAAATGCCGGACGCTCCTGCCAAACAAAAATCTTCCCTGTAAAACGATCGTATGGTACCTTGCGCCGCGATGAAATACCGAGCAGAAGGTCGTTTTGATATCACGCGCAGCGCTGAACCGCCTTATGACACGAACGAAGGGGCAACACTCGGCCGCAGCCGCTTCGACAAACGCTTCGAAGGCAGTTTGAATGCCACAAGCGTCGTGCACATGATTGCCGCCATGTCGAACGTCAAAGGATCAGCCGGATATGTCGCAATCGAACGAGTCGTCGGGACACTCGATGGGCGAGCGGGAAGTTTTGTTTTGCAACATTCGGGCGTTATGGACCGAGGCGTTGCTTCGCTCTCCGTCACCGTCGTACCTGATACGGCAACTGGGGCCCTCACGGGATTGCGAGGACACATGAGCATCGACACGAGCGGTGGCGATCATCGTTATGTGTTCGATTACGAGCTTCCAGGCGAATGACGTCCATCACGTGCGTAATGGCCTTCGGGAAAGAAATGCCACAACGCATCGAGCCCTCGCTTCATGGTCGAAACGAGGGCTCAAACTGCGCGTTGTTTATTGAAGGATTCGATCTCAGTACGCCGACGCGGCCCACTTGTAGCAAGCGCCGCCTTGCAGGCACCCGCTCCCCGCTTGATCGCAATCCGCTTGGGTAAACGACTCGAGCGATGTCGGGTGTACCCAGCAATAATTGCCGCTCGTATTCTCCATCCAGAAACATCCCGGAGCACTCAACGTGATTTGTTCGCAACCTGCGGGTACCTGCGTGTAACCCACATACGTGTAGCCCGATGCAGCGTCGAAGAAGATGTGTTGCGCCGGGTCAAACGTCATTCCCGCCGGGAAATTCACAACCAATTGACCCGTCGATGCATACCAAGTCGAGAGCTGCGCAACACGATTTCCTTTCCATGCCAACGCCCAGTCCATTCCTGCTGCCGATGCGCTATCGAAATTCAGCGTCAAGATGCTCTTGTCGAGCGTCGCATCGAGGCTGAGATTACCATCCACGGTCAAACCCGTTTTATCGCCGGCAACTTGATTCACCGTGATGTCTCCACGCGTAAACGTGCTCCAGCTCGTTCCAATCAGATTGCCATGCACGACATCGCCCGAACGCGCAACATAAAGGGCACCGCGCGTTACCGTCATATTGCCTGCTACGTCCAGCGTACCCGTGCCTTGTCGGGAAAACGCGCCTTGCAGGTAAAACGAAGCCGCCGTCACGTCATTTCCGCCATCTTCGAGCGTCGATTCGGTAATCGAAATGCCGCCGGTCAAAACGAGCGGAGCGCCCAAGTGCAACAGCGTATTGACCCCATCCCGAATCAACGTGACGCTGCCTGAAACATTGCTCGTCGCCGTCGTCGACCCCGTACCGCGCTGCACCTGCAAGCTTCCCACCGTGTCGGTCGGCTGCAACGTCAATGGCGCCGACCAATATGTCCCCAAAAGCCCGGTCACTTCGACACGACCACCTGGATCACGCTGAATCGAAGCGCCTTGACGTAGGTTCATCGAGGCCGCATGCAACACATTGTCGTTGATATCGACGCTACAGTATTTTCCGACAAACACATTTCCACTCGACGTCACGTCTTCATTCATGATCAGCTTCGCGGCGCTCAATTCCACGAGCGTAATGCTTTTCGCTTCCGCTGGAGCATTCACGGTCACTTGATGCGCCGAACCAATGCTCACGCTTTCGAGAACCGACGGAATGCCCGACGGATTCCACATGGTCGAATCAGACCAAATTCCCGTACGCAGCGAGGAAAACGCGACACTTCCCGGAGCACTTTGCTCGACGAAACGGACGTTGTCGACGAGCGTCGTGTTATCGCCACCATTGGGATTGGTCGTCTGCATGAAAACCTGGTAACTCCCACTGCGCGCCACGAACGATTTCGACATTGATTGCCAAGCTGTGCTGGTAAGCGGCCCACTCGATTGATACAACGTCGTGCGCACATTGGTTGAAAGCTCCAAGATTTCGACTTTGATATTGTTGGCTCCACCATTGTCGCCACGAACGGCATGCGACCATTCGAGCGCGTATTTTGTATTCGGCACGAATCCATCCACGTTTTGGAACATAAACGTTGCGCCTTGAAGGAAGGCTACGTGATCCGCTTCGGGCAAGGGCAAATTGCCGCTCGTGAAGAGGCCGCTTTGACGGGCGATACCTGCACCAGGCTCCTGCCACCAACCCGAAGCCGCTTGATAGGCGAATCCTCCCGCAGCGAGCGCAGAATCTTCGAATCCGCCATTCAACAGCGCGGGGCCCGAGGTGACCATTTCTTCCGCCGTGCCGAGATTTTCTTCTTCATTGATTCCCGCTTCATTGCAGCCGACGAGCGAAGAACCGAGGACGATTGCGAGGAGCGAGTGGACGGTGACTTTGGCGAGCGTTTTCATGGTCGTATTTCCTTTGCACTTGATGGCGTCGTTGATAAGGCATTGAGCAACGGGCGTGCCAGAGCCGATGCCGCACCATCGCGAACCAAAGTCGCAAACATAACTACATGAAATAATGAATTATTTTCACACGCGAGAACAAACCGTCAAACAGTTGTCGGGTACTCCAACGGCCTCGTGGCGGTTTGTCACGCATGGACAAGTCTGGACATGTCCAGACTTGTCCAGACTTGTCGTGCGGCAAGTAAAACGCCACTGCACAAGAATGGGTCGCATCCGTAATGGATGTCATTCCGTCGATGCAAGCGGTTCGCCGATGTTCCTACTGATCCGCGGCGGAAATGACAAATTGCGTGAGCGCATCATCTGCGCCATTGGCCTTGTACGCATGGAAGAGTTCGACCACTTGCGCGTTTGTCGAAAATCCCGCGGCGGCCCTGACAAGCAGATACACTTCTTGGATTGTTGGAGGGCGCGCGAC
>JBGAOI010000930.1:0-3224 GCA_044221885.1 Polyangium sp. (in: bacteria) | reverse complement strand
GGCTACCTCAATCGCCCCGCATTAACCGCTCAACGATTCCTTCCCGATCCGTTTGGGCCACCCGGTAGCCGAATGTATCGAACCGGAGATCTCTGCCGATGGCGTCAAGATGGCAATCTCGAATTCCTGGGGCGTATCGATCACCAAGTCAAGATTCGCGGTTTCCGCATTGAACTCGGCGAAATCGAATCCACACTTTCAGCCCATCCTTCCGTACGCGTCTGCGTCGTGATCGCACGCGAAGACGTTCCGGGAGACAAACGTCTCGTAGCCTATATCGTACCAAACGAAGGTACCTACGATCTGAGCGCACTACGCGAACACCTTCGTGCCCAATTGCCCGACTATATGATTCCGACGTCGTTTGTCGTGCTAGAATCATTACCACTTTCGCCCAACGGCAAAATCGACCGAAAAGCATTGCCCACTCCTGAATTCGACCGTACCGCACTTTCCAAAGCGTATATCGCTCCTCGAAATGCCACTGAAGCGACATTGGTCGACATTTGGAAAACCGTCCTTGGCGTCGACGACGTCAGCATTGATGATGACTTTTTCGAGCTTGGCGGGCATTCATTGCGCGTCACACAACTCGCGAGTCGCATTGCGTCGAAGTTTGACAGCACGATACCATTGCGAGCCTTATTCGAGGCCAGAACTGTAGCCGCGCAAGCCGAATTGCTCTCATTCTCAGATAAGAGACCGTTCACAAAAATTGAACGAGTCAGTCGGGACCAACGGCTGCCCCTTTCGTTCGCCCAGGAACGCCTGTGGTTCTTGGATCGACTGTCGCCTGAGACAGCCGAATACAACATTCCAATTGCCGTACGTTTGCGCGGCAATCTCGACATCGCTGCATTGCAGCAGTCCCTCGACTGCTTGGTAACACGGCACGAAGTTCTGCGGACAACATTTGTCGAGGACGAACATGGACCGAAGCAATGCATTACCGTGCCGAGTGGTGTCCCGCTCGATATTGAGCATGTTGACGAATCCAGCCTACGCGACCGTTTGGCACACGAAGCGCAACGATCTTTCGATCTTGCCAAGGGGCCGATTCTGCGCGTTCAGTTGTGGAAGGTTGACCCAAACGAACATGTTCTTTTGTTCAACATTCACCACATCGCTTTCGATGCGTGGTCCACAGGGATTTTGTTGCGAGAATGGGCACTTGCATATCATGCATTCGCGGCTCGAAACGTACCTACCCTGCCAGCATTACCCGTCCAGTATGTAGAGTTTGCCGTTTGGCAACGAAATTGGCTCGAAGCAGGCGCGCTCGAACAGCAACTCCTTTATTGGAAACAGACGTTGGCCAACGCGCCAACGCTCGACTTGCCCACGGATCATTCCCGTCCCGCGTTGCGTTCGAATCGCGGGGCCACTCTTCCCATTAAATTCGATTCCCAACTGAGTCTCCAACTCGAAAACTTGGCTCGACACCACAAGGTCACTCTCTTCATGGTGTTGCTCGCCGGATTTGCAATCGTTTTGGGACGTCATGCGCGACAAACGGATATCGTCATCGGCAGTCCCATTGCCAACCGCAATCGTAGCGAACTCGAACCCATGATCGGGTTCTTTGTCAATACGCTCGCTCTGCGCGTGAATCTCGAAACCGATCCTACCGTCGCGGAATTGTTGCAATGCGTGCGACAAACCACGCTCGAGGCGTACGCGCATCAGGATGCGCCCTTCGAAAAAGTCGTCGATGTTTTGGATGTTCCGCGCGATACCAGCAGAACACCCTTGTTTCAAGTCATGCTCGTGCTGCAAAATGCTCCGCTCGAAACGATGAAAATGGCTCAGCTCGAGCTCGAGCCTCTGG
This sequence comes from Polyangium sp. (in: bacteria), assembly GCA_044221885.1. GTDB lineage: Bacteria > Myxococcota_A > Polyangia > Polyangiales > Polyangiaceae > Polyangium. The sequence goes on along the minus strand of JBGAOI010000930.1, from coordinate 1,396 downwards.
AATTCGATGCCGCAGTGGCAAAATTCGATTTGACGCTGAGCTTGACCCAAAACTCCGGACGTTTGATCGGCAGCCTTGAATACTGCACCGACCTTTTCGATCCCGACACGATACGCCGTATGTCCGGGCATCTACACCGGGTGCTCGCGTCCATGGTTGCAGCGCCGGACAAACGTCTGTCGGACCTGGAAATGCTCACGCCTGAAGAGCGGCATCAACTGCTCGTTGAATGGAATGAAACCGCCGCAGACTACCCTGCGGATAAATGCATTCACGAATTGTTCGAGGAGCAGGTGGCGAAAACGCCGGATGCAATTGCCGTCGAATTCGAGCAAGAACGAATCACGTATGCCGAGTTGAATACCCGGGCAAACCAATTGGCGCACTATCTGCAATCGCTGGGCGTTGGACCGGGCGTCCGTGTGGCCATCGCTTTGGAACGCTCGATTGAATTGGTGGTTGGTTTGTACGGCATTGTCGCAGCAGGCGGCGCCTATGTACCCATCGATCCAACCTACCCCGCAGAACGCTCACAATTCATGCTGCAAGATTGCGACGCCCGCATTCTCATCACGGCTCGGCACCTCACCAAACGTGTTGCTCCCACAATCGTAACGCAGGTTTTCCTCGACGCACTCGAAATACATGCTTCCGAGAATGCACATCAGCAACTGGTCTCCATGGTTGGGCCCGACGATCCAATCTACGTCATTTATACCTCCGGTTCGACCGGGAAACCCAAAGGTGCCATCAACAATCACCGTGGCGTCGTCAATCGATTGATGTGGATGCAAAACCTCCTGCGTCTCGATGCAAGCGACGTTATCCTTCAAAAAACCCCGTTTGGATTCGATGTTTCAGTTTGGGAGTTGTTCTGGCCTTTGCTCGTTGGAGCACGCATTGTCGTAGCCAGCCCAGAGGGACACAAAGATCCCGCCTACTTGGCCCGCATCATTGGTGCCCACGGCGTAACCACTCTGCATTTCGTTCCTTCAATGCTTGGAGCATTCCTCGATGCCCACGCCGCAGCAGCTTGTCCTTCTCTGCGACGTGTCGTCTGCAGCGGCGAAGCCCTTAGCAGCGACCTTCGGGATGCCTTCTTTGCTCAATCGAGCGCCGAACTTTACAATCTCTATGGTCCCACCGAAGCTGCCGTTGACGTCACCTTTTGGAAATGCTGCCCCAAACATCACGAGCGCGTCGTGCCCATCGGGCGCCCCGTCGCCAATACACGGACCTACGTTTTTGACGCGCGAATTCAGCCAACACCTCAAGGTGTCGCCGGAGAGCTTTACATAGCGGGTGTCCAGGTTGGATTGGGCTACCTCAATCGTCCCGCATTAACCGCTCAACGATTCCTTCCCGATCCGTTTGGGCCACCCGGTAGCCGAATGTA
>JBGAOI010000092.1:0-17361 GCA_044221885.1 Polyangium sp. (in: bacteria) | reverse complement strand
GTGCAGTGGGTTCGTCTTGTAGAACCTGGTGATGAAGCTGGATACAAAGGCAGCGACAGTACGACGGCGGCTGTCGTGAATCAGCTCGTCAACGGCAAGACACCGATCACCGAGGCTACGAACAGTGCCGTCGTTGCGTTCAGCGGCGCGTGGGACAAGGGTTCGTTCAACATCATCTTGTCGGGACACGGCGATGCTCAACTTTGGGTCACGGGACTTGGTGATGTTTCTCCGTCGAAGTCGTTTGGACTTCAGTTCGAGAGAGCGGTTCGTCAAGGAACGATCGCGGTTCCGGCTGCGCATCCGAACATTCTGGCTGTTGGTTGCACGCTCAATCGACTCGAATGGGATCCACTGACGATTGAGCCCATCGAGCTTCAGTCGCTTGGAGGCGAGGTCAATCCTGCGCTCGAGAGCATGTGTTACTTCAGTGCGGCAGGACCAACTCCGTTTGGCGTTGCGAAACCTGAGATCAGCGCTCCTGGGGGCTTTGTCGCTGCGGCGATGAGTGCAAAAGCGGATCCGCGCAAAGGTCCGGGCAGTTTGTTCGAGGGACCTGGTTGTCCCGACGGCGAGCCTTGTTATCTCGTCGATTCAACGCATGCGATCACGTCGGGGACGTCGATGTCTTCACCGCATGTCGCGGGAGCCGTCGCGTTGTTGTTCGAACTCGACAAGACGCTCACGCAACAACGCGTAACGAATGTGCTTCAAGCCGGAGCGCACTACCCAGAGGGCACGGTGCGTCATGAGACGCAGCTCGGAGTGGGGGCACTTGACCTCGAAGGTGCTCGACGTTCGTTGTTGGATGACCAAGCCACACCTCAAGAGCCTTCGATTGCAAAAAGCTGGTGGGTCTTGTCGAGTGCGTACGCGCGTCCTGATCCCACGTGGCCCGTGTGGGGAACGGTTGAGCTACGCAACGACAAGGGCGAAGTTTCGACAGGGATCGCAGGGACGCAGCTCGAACTTTCCGTGACGGGAGGCATCGTTTTGTCACCACTCGTCAAGGTTCGTCATGGTCTCTTTCGCTTTGCGGTGGCCGCTGAACGAGGCTTCGCCGGCAAGACGATGACCGTCGACGTTCGTTACGCGGGGCAGTCGATTGAAACGCCGCGCGAATTGAAAATCGGTGAAGACGTTTGGCGAGCGTCGGGCAAGATCGACGCGACTTCAGGAGGATGCGCACTTCCCGCAAGTACGACCCAAGCGAGCCAACGATCGACACCGTTGGGTATGGCTTTTGGCGTTGTCCTGGCAGGTGCAGGTATGTTCCGCCGACGAACACGCAAGGAGCGTCATGCGGGCGGCTGAACTTCCTCTCCAAGTCCTTTGTGGTCAAATCATTGTTGGCGGATTCGATGGCGTCGACCTTCCGGAACGGTTTGCATCGTCCTTGCGCCAGGGTCATCGCGGCGGAGCGATTTTGTTCCGACGCAACGTGAGCGACGTGGTGTCGACACATACGTTGTGTTCCGCGATTCGTTCGGTTTGTCCGGCTGAACTTCCTCCGTTCGTCGCGGTGGATCAAGAAGGGGGGCGAGTTGCTCGTCTTCGCGGATGGTTCCCGGCGCTTCCTCCGATGCGTTTGCTTGGACAAACGAACGACTTTTACATGGCAACGCGAGTTGGGAAGCATCTTGGGCGGGCGCTAGCTGCGCTTGGATTCAATCTCGACTTTGCTCCTGTGCTGGACGTTGATTCGAACCCCAACAATCCGATCATTGGCGATCGTTCTTTTGCGACGCAGCCCGATCGAGTTGCGGCGCTGGCGGTTGCTTTCGCGGTGGGTCTCGAAGAGAGCGGCGTTCTTTCCTGCGGGAAACACTTTCCAGGGCACGGGGATACTTCCGTCGACAGTCACGTCGGATTGCCGATCATTCATCACGATCGAGCGCGTCTCGAGGCGATCGAACTCGTTCCGTTTCGAGCGTTTGCTCAGGCAAATCTTGCGACGATCATGACGGCGCATGTCGTGGTCACGTCATTCGATGAGAAGGTCCCCGCCACGTTGTCGCCGCGCGTGTGTACGGACTTGTTGCGGCGCGACGTTGGTTTTCGAGGCGTCTTGTTCTCGGACGATCTCGAGATGGCCGCGGTTGCTGCGACGTATGCGATTGAAGACTCCGCGGTGCTGTCGATTCGGTCTGGATGTGATGCGCTGCTCGTTTGTTCTGATGAGGACCTTCAGGATCGCGCGCATGCGGCACTCGTCCGTGCCTGTGAGCGAGATGAAGCGTTTCGTGCTCGATGTATCGAAGCGGTGGATCGTGTTCTCGAGGCACGACGGAAGAAACCGCCGTGTCCTGCTGCGACAGTCGAAGAAGCGCGTGCGGTTCTTGCGGACGTCGAGTCGGTTGGGCTCATGGCCGAAATCGAGCGACGGGCTCGCGAATCGTCTTAGTTAAAGCGCTTTTCAGAAATCGACCGGCGACCGTCACTTTTTACGCAACTGAGCAGCCGCTCGGAACGATGGACCATTGCAAGGGCGAAGAGCGCTTTGGCCTTGCGGTAGGGGACTGGTTTGTCCGCGAGGTGCTGTCGTGCGAAAAAACAAAGAAGCGACTGAGGAGAAGGAAATCACCACGGATGCCGACCTGAGCTTGCGCTCGACATCGCGCTTGTTTCCAGGAGTATTGGCGCAGCTCATCATCGCACCGGACGAACCAATTCGGCGAATGCATTGGGGAGAAACGCAGGTGTCCGCGCGTGCGCGCCGACTTGATCGTGTGCTGTACGTTCGGCTTGCGCGGCGAGGTTACCGATTGCTGCATATCGAATGGACGTTGCGCTTGAATGGTTCGGTGCGTGAGCGTGCAGCGGAATACCATCTTCTCCTCGCCAAGACGGCCCGGCGTGAGTTGCATCGGCGGCGCATGAGAAAGCGCAGATTGTTGGTAACCGTTGAAACGGTCATCGTGGTCTTGTCGGGTCGAAAGAAACCCTGGAAAGCGTTTGGCCGGTATCAAACGTCCCCCAAGGGCAAACGATTTACGGGTATTCGGTTCCGAATCGAACCTGTCTATCAACGTACCGTGGCGGAACTCGAAGCCAGGTCGGGTATTTTCTGGCTTGTGTTCGTCCCACTCGCAACTGACGCGGACGAACCGCAAATTAGCCGGATTGTGCAAAGGGTTCGTCGGGAAGCAACGACAGAAGAGTTTTCTGAGGTTGTCGCGACAATGTTGTCGATGGCTAGGGTTCGAAAAGATCGACCCGAGTTTGAAAATGTGATAAGAGCGGCTGAGAAAGAGGAGGAAGTCATGGCCCATCCGTGGTTCGTTGATGGTCGTAATGCCGGCATCAAGATTGGTCGTGAGGAGGGACTCGAAGAAGGACGCGAGGAAGGACGCGAAGAAGGTTTGGCGGCTCTTGCCATTATGGTCGAGCGGCGTCTTGGGCGCGTCTTGACGGCGAAAGAACGGCGGCGCATCGTATCGCGACTCGCAAAGGATGGTCCAGAAAAACTCGCCACGGCCGTAATGGACCTCTCGCCCAAGAAACTTGCGGTTTGGCTCAAACCGCGGCGCGTGGCGACCACACTTCAAAGCACCGTGTGATCCATTCGAGGCACCGGACGCGTACACCTGTCGAGGCGTACTTTTCCAACCCCATTCCATTTGCACTTCGTGTGCAGTTTGCCGAGTTGCGCAAGGTTCTTTTTGCGCAATTCGTAAACCGGGCCTACGCGCTTTCCGGGGCAACTGGTTACTTTCATCTTTTCCATGATCGGCACGACCCGTGCAGGGCATTTCCTTTACAGCTCGCGCGGTTGTATTTCCCGCGCTGCCGAAGGACGCCATGTCTCACATCCGCTGCATCCTCGCCCAAACTCAACGGCGTATCGACGACGCTTTGCGGATTCGTTTCGATGTGTTTGCCAAGGAACTCGGCTACATCGAAGTCCACGAGCGGACCATTCCTCGCGAATGCGACGCATTCGATACGCTCGATACTACGTTTCATCTTGTCGCTTATGACGGACAAACGCCCGTGGGCGCAGTACGAATGTTATTGCCCAATTCGGAGATTGCGCGGGTTCATGGGACGCTATTTGGTTTGCCAATCGAGACTCATTATGACCTACGCGCCATTTCTGGGACGGGTCTTCGTCCAGCCGAGACTACGCGGTTTTGCGTATTGTCCCAATATCGAGGTTCGCCCGTAGCATCGATTCTTCATGCGGGTGCGCTTCGTTTGAGTATGCGGCTTGGTGTGACGCACTGGATTGCTGGAGCGAACATGGAGACCGACGCGATTGACGATGCCATGATCATTCAGCGGGCGCTTGTTTTGCGTGGGTTTGTCCGAGATGATTTGTGTTTGGAACGTAGAACGGCTTTGGTTCCGCCTCTGTATCCACGGCGGCCGTTTTATGATGACCGCGTGCGTTCGCGTGCGCTTGCGGGGGACTCGAGCGTTCCGCTTCCTCGGACCATTGATTCATACGCTCGATGCATGAAAGCGCGATTCGTTGGACCTCCGATGTTCGACCAACGCTTTCGCATGTGCGCCTTGCCGTTCATTGCTGCCGTTTCCGAGCAAAAACCAATTCAAGAGCGGGCCGTTCTCGCCGCTTGATTCAGGAAAGGAAATCGACCGTGAATACACTCGTAGAGACTCTTGATTTGTCTGTTGGCGATCTGCTCGAATCCCTCGACGAACACCCCATGGCCAAGCGCCTTCAGGCGGGGGAAGTCACCATCGATGAATACGTCGCATTTCTCGAGCAAACGTATCTTTATGTGCGTCAAACGCGGCCGTTGTTGCGGCGCGCGGGCGAACGATTGCTGGATATGCGTCGAGCTCCTGCATTGGCGCGTTTATTCTTGCAAAAGGCCGATGAAGAAGAAGGCCATGAAACGTGGATTCTGGAGGATCTTGCGGCCATTGGCCGTGCTTTGGACGAACGGCTGGCGCCTACGCCGTCGACCGCGGTAGCGGCGTATTTGGCGTGGAATCACTTTCAAGTCGAAGCGGGATGGCCCCTTGGATTTTTGGGAACTGCCTACGTGCTCGAAGCACTTTCGGATGCTCGCGCGAGAGTCACGGCAGAAAACCTTGTCAAGAAAAACCGCATTCCAGGCATTGCTGGAGGTGTGAAATTTCTCCAAGGTCACGCGGACGCTGACGAGCATCATATGAGCATGTTGCGGCGCGTTCTTTCTGTGGTTTCGTTACCCGCCGACCAGGAAGCCATTGCGCTTTCCGCTGCCGTTACGACGTCGCTTTATCTTGGGATGTTTTCCGCATGTGCCGCGGGTGACATCGACGAACAAAGCCTCCATGCCGCATGAATGAGCGCCGCGCGGCTCGAAACTCCGAGCTTATCGAATGAGCGGCTCAAGTGTTTTTTCACAGTTTGATCCGATATCCCCAAGTCTGCGGCAATCAATGCATTGTCCCAACAAATGCGTTCGACGGTTCTAAGTTCTCCGGCCGATAAAATATTTTTCCACGAGCTGGGAATCGGCACGAGTTGCGGCACTTCCTCCAGGGCCAAGGCGTATGCGCCGGTCGTTTGAGGCAAAAGCACGAGGCTCACGCGTAATTCCAAATGGCTCAACATGGGGGAAACCGCACTTCCACTGCGCCACCAAGGTTTGGGAGGAGAAACCAAACGCGCGGACTGCGCTGCTGTGCCAAATCGTTCCACCAAAACGCTGGGCAAACCACTAAAGTCGAGTTCTACGGGTTGAAACCATTTGGAAATCAATGCGGAAAGACCCGCGGTACGCACCATTTCGCGACCGCTCGCATCGTACACGACACCTTCGAAACTACGTGCAGAAAGCAGCGTATCGAGCACTGTTCCGCGCCGCTCGAGTTCGCCAAACTTCTTGCAATTGCGCAAAGCCGCCGTGAAATATCGAGTAAGATGCTGCAACATGGCCCTTTCCCGATTGGAGAAGGGCACTCGTCGACCACGATACAGGACCAACCCTCCGTGCCAAGACGAACCTGGATCCGCGAGCATCACGGCCATCACGTGTTCTACGTTCATTCCTACCGAACGACAATGGCGATACAAATAGCTTTCCTCGATCTCGCGCCGATCGAGCATTTCGGTGTCACGTAATACTCGATTCGGCGATTCAGCAACCGCGACGCGTACGAAATCGTGGGGCACCATGGTCGAATATGCGGCAAAAAACGCGGCCGGCATTTCCGCTACGATCCAATCATACGCGGACGCTCCTTCCGGGCGGCTCACACATAACGCGCCATGATCCGTCGGCACGAGCTGCGCCAAAAGTCCATGAGCCTTGTCGAGCACTGCGGCAAGTTCGAGCGATCCGAACAGCTCGGAAAGTAGCTCGTCTTTGACGTCCTGCTCGCGCGCGGAAAGTTCGAGATCTCGCGCCATGGTTTCAAGTATGACCGCATTGACCGATTCCTTGCAACCACGAAATGCTTCATGATGATGAATTCTTGCCGCCGACTTCACCTGTCGTCGGCGTTTGTCGAGGTTGCTACGCTTCCCTTTACGTCCGCTTCTCCATCGTGCATTCTGCAACCATTCGGTTTCGATGAAGACCCGTTCTCCGGCCCTGGTGCGACTGCTCGAACGCCCCGCTTCTCTGCGGAAAATTGGGCAATTTTGGCTCGTGGAAGAACGCGGGGAAGGCGGATACGCCCCGGTGTGGCTCGCTCGGGAAATGTACGGGCGTACCGAACTTCGTCTTGCCGCCGTCAAGCTGTTTGCGCTCGATGAGTTTGGTCCCGACAGGGACGACATCGTTGAAGAAGCGCGAGCCCTTGGTCGTGTGGATCACCCGCACGTGGCTCGATTTTACGGCCTGGTCATTGAAGAAGACATCGGCGTCATGGGACTCGCTATGGAATTATTGGCGGGGCGGTCGCTCGAAGCGCGTTTGTCTGGTGAAACTAAACTCGGTATCGACACATGTTTGCAGATTGGCATTGCAATCGCGTCAGCGTTGGCAGCGGTGCATCAAGCGGGCATCGTGCATCGAGACGTCAAACCTGGAAACATCGTCGAAGACGCGCGAGGTGTCTACAAGCTCATCGATTTTGGCATTGCGTCGGCCAGTGACGATTCGATCGAAAATGTCATTGCGGCACAGTATTCAAACGTCGAATTTCCCGAAGGTCCTGGGGAAGCGACGGCCACGGCAACGGGCATGATTACCGGCACGCTTGGATATGTCGATCCCGCGTGCGCGGGTAAACGTATGCCTCCTACGCCAGCGCGTGATTTGTACGCGCTTGGAGCGACGTTGTATCGCTGTTTGTCCGGGTTTCTTCCGGCGCAAGTGGAAAAAACGGCCGATGGGCAGGTGCGTTGGGATCCGCGCGTGTTATCAGGAAAAACCGCTCCTCGATCCGTCCTGTCTCGTTGTCCCGATGTGCCACCTTCGTTGGCGGCATTGGTTGATCGCTTGATTGCGCCTCGTCCCGAATATCGACCACGTGGTGCATTGCATGTCGAATACGAACTCGAACGAATACGGCATGAACGCGGAGGCAGAAAACGTTTATTACCGTCGGAAGAAGAAGGTCCCTTTCGAGGTCTGCGCCGATTCGAAGATGCGGATCGTGATGTGTTTTTCGGGCGGCGTGAGGATCTCATTCGCGCAATGGAACTGCTGCGTGGTAATGGCCTCGTCGCGCTCGTTGGTTCCTCGGGCAGTGGAAAATCTAGTTTGGCAAGGGCCGCTTTGCTTCCAGCGCTCGTCGACGGTGAATTGGCAAAATGGCCGCGAACTTGGGATGTCGTGATTGTCGAACCGGGACACGATCCATGGGCCGCAATCGTTGGCGCATTGGAACAGTTCATTCCCGAAGCTCGATTGCTGGATGTCGAGTCGCTCGTCGCGGCAATGGCAGATCGAGCCAATGATGAAGAACGTGGTCTCGTCCTCTTCGTGGATCAGCTTGAAGAATTGGTGACGGTGGCCGAACAAGAAAGTCGCGACGAGGCGGCCGCATTTTTGGCAGAAATCGGGGAACGAGCCATTTCGGGCGTGCGAGCGATTGTTGTGGCGCGATCGGACTTGCTCGAATCGCTGCTTGGTCTTCGCAATTTGGGAAAAATTCTTTCACGGTCCTTGTGTGTCATCGAGCCCTTGCGGGCCAACCATTGGCGCGAAAGGATTATGAGAGCACTCGATGCCTACGGATACGAATTGGAAAACGAATCCCTCGAGGACGAACTTTTTCGGGGAATCGAGCGCGTCGTGGACGCCATGCCTCTCGTCGAGTTTGCCCTGGCTGAAATGTGGAATTCACGCGATCGCGAAAACAAGCGTCTTACACGAGCCAGTTTTGATAAAATTGGCGGTATCGAGGGCGCGCTCGAATTACACGCCGAAGCAACCGTGCAGAAGTTAAAAGAAGCCGATCCCGAGAACGTGGAACTCATTCGACAGGTTTTACTGGCCCTCACCACGCCCGAGGGAACGCGGCGCGTTTGTACGCAGGATGAATTGGTGCAGAAGATGGGTGCACGAGTATCGAGGGTCATTGCGACATTCACCCAAGTTCGATTGCTCGTTCCGATGGAGAATGGTACGACATTGGCCCACGAAGCGCTTCTCACGCATTGGTCGCGTTTGCGGTCGTGGATCGCCGAAGCTCGTGCGGATCGAATCATCCTCGACGAAATTGAGCGAGACGCGGCTCGTTGGCAAGTCGATGAAGAAAGTGTCGAACGGTGGACGGGGCGGCGTTTGGCATTTGCGCGAGAAATGATTCGCAAGCGAGGTTCAGGTTTGTCGGAAAATGCTATGCATTTCATTCAGGCGAGCATCCGTGCGAGCCAGCGGCGGTTTGCTGTCGTTGTGGGAATGGCGGCATTTCTAGTCGTTGCGATCGTGACGACCGGGGCGTTGTACGTGAATGCGCAAAGGCAATTTCGCATTGATATTGATCTGATTACTCGGGCACATGCGGAAAAAGGTTCATTGCTGGAAAAAATGCTCCTCGATGCGCTCGAGGGAAAGTATCAGAATCGGCCGATTGCGGCGCCGCCGACTGCGTCGGTAGCTTCCAGTGTCGGGCCGGTTCCACCGGCGACGGTGAGCACCGCTTCGAAATCGTCGCTTCCGCCGAATACGGGCACGGTGGCTCCATTGCCAATTGCGTCGACCCCAAAGGTTGCATCAGAACCAGGTCTTTCCAATGTTGTATTGCCGAGCAATTCTGCGTCTTTGTCGTCGTCGGGCGGGCTCGAGGTGAAGTTCGAACTTGGCCCACCGACTGTTCGTCCAGCCCCCAGTGACGCAATGAGTCCCCGCGGATCCGCCCCATGAAGACGCATTCTCGTTTTTTGCCCCCGGTCATGCACAGCGCCATTTTTTCTTCAATGGCCGCTGCCCTGACGGTGGTTACGTTGGTGGCCAATGCCAAGGGTGATTGTTTTCCGGCGCGGGAATCACCGAATTCGTCTGCGGATGTGACAGTCGCCAATCGTGAACTTGCAATACGCCGATTTCAAATGGGCAATGCATTGCTCGAGAAACAAGACTTTGAAGGAGCACTCGATCTTTTTCTTCGATCTCGTGCACTTTGGTATCACTGGGCCAATACACTCAACGCCGCTATTTGCCTCACGAACCTTGGTCGTTATCATGAAGCGTTGGCATTTTACGAAGAGATTTTGCGTGATTTTCCCAATGACATCAATCTCGACGAACGTGAACAAATTACCAAAACCATTGAGCAGCTCGAGAAAAGGGTCCTGCGAATTCAGGTGGACGAAAGTTCCGGGACGTTGAAGGTCGATTCGGACGTGTGTGGAGCTTTGCCGCGAGCTGAAGCGATTTACTTGCTTCCCGGGGTTCACGTGTTTCGGATCCTGCATTCAAAAAATCCCGAAAGAAGTGTTCTTTTTGATGGCCATGCGGGGGCTATTCGAACGGTACGTTTGCCTCCGTTGCCGCCGCCGCCGCCCCCTCCATTGGCGTCGCCATCCAAGGGGCAATGGTTTGTCCAAGCTAGTGCGGGGCCAGCCATTGGGGGGGCCGAGTCCAATTCGATTCCAGGTTTGTCTTCGATGAGTGGTTATCTCGTCGAGATGCGCGATGGTTATCGATTTGCAAATCAGCTCGCCGTCGGGCTCAATATGGGTTTTTTCTACGTTCAGCCCAAAGAAGACAGGCAAACGCAGTTTGCCCAAACCCTCTACCGAACGCGCCCTACATTGGCTGAATTCATAGGCATTTCGGTCGGATGGGACCCGCACGTCGATCGGCGTTTCGCTTCCCTTTTTCGAATTGGGATAGGAGTGTTCGGTGCGCAATCAAAAAATGTGATCGAAGTCGACAGCGGAGGTCGTCGATTATCCATTGATGATGAAAAATTTGATTACTCGGCCGAAGGGCGAGATATCGTCTATTCGGTGAATCCCTATGCCGGCTTCGAAATGGGCCTTGTTTGGCATGTCGAACGAATTCGAGTCGGTTTTTCTGTCGGAGCGATGTTTCTCCTGCAGGACGGTCCGTTGCTACCCGAAGCGAAAGTATTGAATCGAGGAGCCCCCAAACCATTCAAAGTTAATTTTGCCGAGTTGGGTTCGTACCAATCGAGCTTTCTTTTCTTGCCCCAGATCGTTTTCGAATACGACCCATGATGACGCATACCAAAAGAATCGCAACCAGCTTGCTTCCCGTTTCTTCAGAGGATGCGAGCGTTCCAGCGTAGCAACGAAATGGCTCTTCCTTTGTGCCAACAATGGGTTGGCAACACAAACCCACTTCGCGATTGAGGTCGTCGAATGTGCAAATCGCGCCGCCAGCGCATTCTGCATTTTCCACGCATGCCCGCCCGCATTCGGGATTTTGCGTTGTGGCTCGACAAACGCCTAATGCACAAGGTCCGCCATCGCAACCGTGAAGCGGGTCGCATGTTCCAGACAGACCACAGTCGTCGCTTTTTTGGCATGAACAACGATGTTGTTCGACATTGCATCCCAATCCAATTCCGCATTCCGCATCTGTTGCGCACCGTATTGGATCTTGGCAACTGCTGTTGACGCACGCTTGTCTCGGACTGCATCCTGTGCTGTCGATACACCCCATTTGCGCCGCAACGGAGGGCGCGATTGTCGAAACAAACCACAGTGCGGCAAGCGTTATGAAAATTCGGCCTCCCATCATTTTTTTCGCGGCCTCGGAATGGAGTATTCTTCGAGTCTCGTGACGAGCGTTCGACGAGAAATACCCAGTTTGTCCGCGGCTCGTGTTTGATTTCCCGCGAATTCGTCGAGCACCGCGATGATTCGGTCTCGTTCTTCCAGTTGCTCGACCGTCAAGGGCAAATTCGTCATGGGTTGCGTCACGTTGGGGGCTCGTTGCGGCGACGGGCGCGCTTCTGGAGCACTTCCACGGGCTTGCGGAATAAAAGCCGCTTGTCCGGAAATACGCGGAGGTAAGTGTTCCGGTAAAACTTGATCCGTCGAACACAACGCTGCGGCTCGTTGCATGGCATTACGCAGTTCTCGCACATTGCCCGGCCAAGCATAATCTTCCAAGAGTCGAATGGCTTCCAAGGACAAATCCGGGACCGATTCACAATCATTCTTGCGGCACTCTTGATCGAGGAAAACTCGAGCCAGCGGGACAATTTCCGAAATACGTTCACAAAGCGGAGGTACGGTAATGGCGGCGCCTTCGAGCCGGAAAAACAAGTCGCTTCGAAATGTCCCGGCGGCAACTTCCGTCGCCAGGTTTCGATTTGTTGCCGCAATGAACCGAACGTCGATTTTCCGAGTCGAACTTTCACCGACCCGCATGATGGCGCGTTCATCCAATGCGCGGAGCAATTTTACCTGCACGGTCGACGACAATTCGCCGATTTCATCGAGGAACAACGTGCCCCCATGTGCGGCCTCGAAAAGTCCCCGTTTGTCCTCGGTCGCTCCGGTAAACGCTCCTCGCTTGTGGCCGAAAAGTTCTGCTTCGAGCAGGTTCTCATTCAGCGCGGCGCAATGAATCGCCAAAAAAGGCCCTTTCGCACGTGGCGATGCTTTGTGAATCGCTCGAGCCAGTACTTCTTTGCCGACGCCAGTTTCCCCCAATATCAGGACACTCATATCCGAACGCGCCATTTTGCGGGCGTGTTCATGGAGCGCCTGCATCACGGGCGCTTGGACGACCACATGATCGGTCCCCGCCATTGCTGGTGCACGATCCGAGCCGCGTCGATGGGTCGTAGAACGACGAATTGTCGTCACCACCGAACCAATCATCACGCATCCGCCCACATCGATCGAAAACGTTTTTCCCGGCTGCGGGCGAATCTTGACCGTGTCGGCAAAACTCCAACGTTCTTCGCGTCGACGTACGAGCGTTCCGTTCGAACTTCCCAAATCCTCGATACGCATGGGCGGATCGAGATGCAAAATCGCGTGCCGGCGCGATACTGAAGGATCATCGATGCGCACGTCGACATCCTCGGCACGACCCAAGATGACCTTGCCCGATGCAGGAAGCGGGTGGATCAACGCTTCTTCGCTCGCGGTAAAAATCACCAGCTCGAGCTGCGATGGAGTATCACGATCAGGATTAGTCATGTACGAGAACCAGGGCTCCTGGGCGCAGACTACGGGCAAAACGAACATTTGCCAAGGAATTCGTACATGCGAGGTTTGCCCGGTAAGGTTCTACCTTCGCGGATCTGTGCGGCATGGGTTGGGTATTGAGTATCGATGCACGGTTTGACGTGGACCGTTCCTCTGTATTGCACTTTTTGACGCGACGTTGGACGTTTGCTGTGGGCGTCACCCTTTTCGCAAGCGACGAATGTTGCCGACGACCCGGTAAAACCCACCTTGTGTCGCTTCGCGGACTTGATCGACGACGTATTTGGCGCCTTCTTCGCGAATGTCGCGTGGAAATTGGCAAAACCAATCCTGGTGGTATCCCGGGGAAACGACACGAATGCGGAGTTCTTTACCCACGCGCACGCATTCGACCAAGACACCACCGTCTTCGTTGGTCGTTTCCTGCACGTCCCGAGCGGTCACCTCAATTTCGCGCAATGTATTGACTGGCGCGTGCGTCACGTTCCCCACGCGACCTTGTTCCACCGCGGCATCACTCACGTCGAGGCACGCGAGTACGCCGGTGTGCGTCGCGACGTACAGTTTGTCATCCTGGAACGCCATCGAACATGGGGTTCCACAAGGAGCGCGCGCTTCCCAGCGCAAACGTCCGTTGGGTTCGAAGCAAAAAATGGTTTCGCATGTCGCACCAAAGATACGATCGCCGCTCGTCGATGCGGCGCACGATGCGGCGGAGATGGACGACTTGTAATGTCTTCCGCGGGAAAAACACGAACCGCGCGTTTTGATTTCCCCCGTTGCACAAACGAATTCCATCACGCTTGCGCTCGGACTTCCGGGGCCGGTAAATGCATAAACGCTTTTTTCGCCCGGCCAACCGAAGCCCACCCAATCCGTGGGCTGAAACCAAACGACGTTGCCTTTCCAATCAAATCGCGTCACACCTTGTGAGTTGCCAAGATACACGCCGCTCGCCGAAGCCCGTACCATCCACCCGCTCGTGCCTTTTCCAGCGTGTTTCCATAACAACTTTTGCTCGACATCCATCACCGTGCACGAACCGTGACTGTCCGATGCACAAAGATTACCGCGGTAAATATCGATCCATTGAATGTGCGCAGTCTTGTCCACTTCATACGCGACCCGCGGAACTTCTCCCGTCAAGTCGTAAATATTGCCGTCACGACAGCCGGCATAACGCCAAACTTCGTCCGCCACCAAAGCGTCGACTCCCGCCGGCAAACGCCAACGTCGCAGAATTGCACCATAAAGCGTACACGCGATGACTTCGCCGCTTTCCCAACCACACCAGACTTCGTTCTGATCCAGGTGAAACCCAACGGCTTGGGTCGCGAGTTGATGCGACCAGAGCACGGGCAAACCCTCGAGCACGTGGTCATTCTTTTTCCGCGTTCTCTTTGTGGTTTTTGTCGTTTTCGCGGCGGTTTTGCGAGTAGCCATCGGGCCGAGTTTATCCGAAGCCCGGCGCGATGGGATCATTTTTTGCGTCTCGCCCTACCTCCGGCGTCGCCGTCGGCCAAGCACGTACACAAGAGGAGCCGTGAACCAAAATATCGCCCCAAGAGGGCCAACGGTCGAATGCGGTGCAGCTCGACGGTGGACGCTGCACTTGGAACAGTTCTTGGTGTCTTCGTAGTTCTGATTGCAATCCTTGCAGTTCTGATTGCATTCATCCCAGTTTTCGTTGCACTGGGCGCAATCTTCATTGCATTGCGAACAAGTATTGCCGCAACCCGAGCAGTCGATATCAGAACCGCCGCATCCATTGCAACTCGAACCGCCACTGCTGGGTGGCGGTTGTGGTCTCGGTATCGAGCCGTCCTTCAAACACGCGTCGAGAAAATTCACGCATGTATCATTGCCGAGAAACCGTATGGCGTCTTCGCGGGTCGATACGGGCAATTCCGTGCACTTACCACCGGAAGCGACGCATTGACGTACGTCCTCGATGCTGAGCAAAGCCAAGACGCACAAGGCGGCGCCGTTGATGGGACTCGCATTGACCCACGCGCATTCTTCGACTGCATTGGAGAACGTTGGATCGGTGACTTCGTGAGAACAGGTCGTCCCGCATTCGCACGTCGTTTCGACTTGATCCCAGCATTGCAAAATGCTTTCGGGAAGGCGGTACGGGTTGAAGTCGACGGTGAGTGGCGTCGAGCCGGGAGATTCGACGATGGATACAAATGGCGCTTCGCTGCCGAGCGGCAATACCCCTACTTCGAGTGCTGACATGGCGACGAGCCACGAGGCATTCACGTAGAGCGTTTCGTCTTTTGCCCAAGCGCCGAGGGGCAAGTTTGTCGTGCGCACCAGTTTGTCCGTATTGGTACGTCTGGACAACTCGCGTAGCAGCCGACCAGCGCGTCCACGCAACGCCATTTCTTCGAAATCGGCCGTTACCTCGTTTCGATGGCCTTGCAATTGGAGCCGGACCTCTGGCGATTGGCTTGGAGTGTCGTTGGCGATAGTGCGCGCATCGACGACGAATGTATCTTCCTTGGCAGCAACGGCGCCTAGAATGAGGGCGTCTTGATCGTGGGCTTCGCGGACCGCATCGGCTGCCCACGCAATATCCTCAATGGCCTGCTCCCGCGGTGGTTGTATGGTTGTGGCCTCGTGCTCGCTCGATTGTGACTCTTCGAATCTTCGAGCGAGCTCACGGCGCGAATCGAGCGGCAACCCGGCGATCACGTCCGGTGTTGCTTGTAGGGTGTCACGCAGTGGCAAAGCGTCATAAGGCAGGGCTTCTTCGCCACATCCTGGCAAAAGTGCAGCAAGGACCATTCCTATGGCCACCTTGTTTTTCCCACTGCATCGATCGGTCATGACAACCCCCGTTGCGTGCCGTTTTCCGTTGGCGTTGACGCCTTCGCCTTGGCACGCGTGAAGGGTATCATGAAACGCAACCGAAAGGGTAGAGCCTTGCGAATACCACGCTGGCGATGTCGACCGTGGCCGGAACGAAAGTCGTTTTCCGCGGGGACAACCGCGTGTCGAAGCAGAACGACCATGGCGCTTTCTTGCGCATTCAGATAGGATGAACCATCGAAATCTTTCGGTGGGGAGTTGTCATGGTGGAACGATCTTCAAGGTTCGGGACCTTTCTCTTTGTGAGCGCGTTTGTCATGGCCTTGGGCCTTGCCGAGGCTTGCTCGGTGAAAACCTACCCCACTCCATCCCGAGACTGTTCGACATCCACGGAATGTCCCGCATCGATGTCTGCGTGTGCTGCAAGCAAATGCATTGCTGGACGCTGCGTAGAATTTCCGATGAATGCAGGGTTGAATGTGGACGAGGGCCTCCAAGGCGATTGCCATCGAAGCGAATGTGATGGCTCGGGCAACGTCTTGTCCGTGATTGATGACTCTGACAAACCCGCGGATACCGAGTGTACGATCGGGACATGTTCCGCGGGAACCATTGGTTTCCAAAACAAACCCATGGGGGTTGTGGTAACAAAAGAGCCGATAGGCGATTGTCAACGTATCGAATGCGATGGTGCAGGCAAACCAACGAGCGCCCATGACGATACGGATTTGCCTGTGGATCTTGACGTTTGTTATACGCCAACGTGTTCGTCGGGTATGCCCGGGCAACTGCCCAAACCTCAAGGTACCGTGGTGAATGATCCCCTGAAGGGTGATTGTCAGAAGAGTGTATGCGACGGTGCGGGCAATGAAAGTTCCATTGCGGATAATTCTGACAAACCCAATGACGCCAATGTTTGTACGAATGACACGTGCATGGCTGGCGTACCGACGTATGTGCCCATTGCCGCGGGAACGCTCGTGGACAATGGGACGCCTGGGGACTGCACGAGCGCGCAATGCGACGGGATGGGCAATATGGTCATGGCGCCGAACAATTCGGATGCTCCGACCGACGACGCGGTCTGTACCATCGATACGTGTAATGCAGGGACGCCCGTGCATACGCCGAAACCAACGGGAACATCATGCGGAAGCAACAATGCGGTTTGCCATCCCGATGGACGTTGTGATTCGTGTCCGGATCCGGGCCTCAATTGCCCGGACAATGGGTTTGGTGAGCCAAACGAATCTCAAGCCACGGCGAACAATTTGGGGACGATTTCCGATGCCGATAATGCAGGACAAAGTTTCTGCGCCGTATTGAGTGGCACGAACGACGTGGATTGGTTTACCTACAAAGGGAGTGACCAACTCTTTTCCGAAGTCGACCCGTTTCAATCGATCAGCAATGGCACAAAGGGGCGATTTTGCGCATTTTACAAGTGCTCGAGCGGCTCTACGACGCTCATGTGTTTAGGAAATTCGACACCTGAGACAGCGCCCGATGGGCAATCTGGGTGCTGTTCGACGAACCCATTTTCGGTGAGCCTCGAATGCGGCAGCGTGAACGACGATGCTCAAGTTTGGTTTCGTATCGACAACCCCGACGTCGAGGCGTGCGTTCCGTATCAAGTGACGTTTCATTATTGAGGGCAGGGCAGGCAGCCATTTCGGGATCGAATTGGCTGCGACAACGTTGATTGGGCGGAAGTGAACTGCGTGAGACGCGAAGGTTCAGCGGGCGCGTGTACGGCGTAATCGTCGTGCCGCGACAAACGCTACGCCGAGCAATGCCCAGGGGTTCGAGCCGCGTTCGGAATGACCAACGGTGTGGCAAGTGCAGCCGCCGTCGGTCGTGGGGTTACTGCCACCAGCGCCAGATGGAGTGGTTCCTCCTTCACCCGAGGTGCCGCCAATACCACCATTTCCAGCGTTGCCACCATTGCCGCCTTTACCAGCGTCCCATCCGGCCCCGCCATTTCCAGCGGCGCCAACATCTCC
>JBGAOI010000929.1:0-3225 GCA_044221885.1 Polyangium sp. (in: bacteria) | reverse complement strand
ACACCTTCGCCAAGAATATCGTAAAGAATGCCGGTTTTTCCGAGCCATTCGAACATGGAACCTTCCTCGGGACGGCCGACATCCACAACACCGCCATTTTGCACGTCTCCGGGGCGCGCTCCACGACCATACCCCGCCATCGCCCATGTGCGTTCATTGTATTCGTTGCTGCGGCCGTAGGTCGTCCACACGTGCCCGAGGCTCGAGATCTCTGCACCTATATGAAAATTGTCCCCGAACGAGAACGTTCGGGCCAACGTACGAAGGTTTTGCCAAACGCTATCCATATCGGCGGTTTTTGCCTTCAACGTCAACCCGGGTTTGCCCTTTACATTGGCCATGTCTCCGAACACAGCGTCAAAAGATTTGTTTTCCCGGACAATCACAAAAATGTGATCGATAGCGGGCGACGGACCATTCGTATTCGTCGGCGGAATGGGAAAATCCATTACGCCCGCAGGGCAATCGACTTTCGGCGCCCCGGGCAACTCGCCGATGGCATTACTCATCCGCACATCCTGCGCTCCCGTCGCAAGTTCCGCCATGGCTGGCTTCGCAAACACTTGAATGCCGCCGTGCAGTCCAATGTAGGAATCTCCGTCTGATCCTGTTTCAAGCGAATAGGGCGTATCCAACGCTCCTCGACCTTCACCACGCAAACTCGAAACGGCGACGGTTCCATCCGGTAAAACGGCAATGCCGCTTGGCCACCATTGCGCAGGCAAACTCCCTTCCAACGCAATCGTGGGCGGAGACTTTGTCACATCGACCGCATACGCTGAAATCGCCCCCATGGCGGCGAGTCCCACATACAAGCGTTTGGTCGGTTTGTCATAAGCCAACACCGATGGCTCGTGACCATGCGCTGCGCCCGAAGTCGCAATCGGCATCGTCGTTACCATGCCCGACATGCGATCGACGACGGACAAACTGTCGCCCAAGTCGTCCGCAACCACCATCCACCGTTCGTCCAGGAACGTGATGCTTTCTGGATCCTTGCCCGTTGTGAATTTGCGCGCAAGCTTCGGGGCAGCCGGATTCGTCAAGTCGATTTCCGCGACGAACCCATCTGCCCACATGGAAACGTACGCCCGTTGACCTGTAGTATCCGCAGGATCAATGTACACGCCAAACGTTTCATTTTCCCCAAGAGCAACTTGCCCAAGTTTCGTCCCATAATTCGGACTTCCTGGCTCGACATCATACACGAGCAGCGTCTTTTCCCACACGGGCGAGACCACAAGGCGTTTTCCATCCGGCGAGACAGCAACCCCCGACGTATACCAGCCGACGGGTTTTCCCGTGGAATTCGTGCTCGGAGGCAAATTCACAGACAATGCGTCCGCCGGCGTAAGCGTTCCGGCGACAGTATCGACCGTCAATGCGACGACTTGACCATCGGCTGTAGACACGTACAATCGGTCTGGCGCGGCAAACGCCATGCCCCAATTCAGTGTTTTGGGATTGGGATACTTGACGAGCGAAACGACCGGATCACCCTGCCCCATTTTCGCCGTGTCGACAAGACGCAAAACATGGTCGCCATAACCCGTGTCTACGGTCACGACAAACGATGTTCCGGGAATCGTAATCAAATTGGACGTCATTCCCGCATAAAGATCCGGTTCACGAAACGCCCACGATTTGCCAAATGGTTTTTGCCGGCGACCTCCCGGCATAATCCTGACGAGAGGATCATCGGGATCCGTGCCGGCATACTTCGCAGCTTCGCCAGTAGGATCCGACACCGTACATTTGCCAGCCTTCACCGCTGGATACTTTTCGTCCCACGCTTCACACGTGTCTTCATGACCAATCGCATTCCATCCGCCAATTGACGGACACGTGTAGTTCGTCGTCAACTCGGCGCACCCCGCATGCGGACACTCGTACACGCAGGAGCGCGGAACGACGATGTATTCTTCGGGATCGATAAAAGCCCCGCCAGTCGAAGTGGAGGACGTTTGTTTTTCCGGACCACTGCAAGCCATGGGAAAAACAACCAATGACGCGCTACATAAAACGAAGGGGAGAAGTTTGTAGGAACGCATTGCGCCACCATAACACGCCGCCACTTCCGGAAAAATAGTTTTCACCATATTTCTTCCAGGGTGTGGTTCCGTGACGTGATGTTCGATAAGAACAGCGGCTCAGAGAATTGCCGTCAAGAGGCATACGAAAATCGCCACCGCCGCAATCACCACAACCGTGGTTGATTTATCGACGGACGGCTCTTTCTTTCGAGCAAACACGTGCACGAGTGCCGAAAGCACAAATGGTAATACGGTCAGGACCAACCCAGTCCAAGCCGTTAGACGCGCGGACGCATGCCAATCCGCGCCATATTGTGCGCGTACCTGAGCGGGTGGGCCATATCCACCCGTATCGATCCAATAATCGACTCGTTCGTGCAACTTCAACGTGATGAGCGCCGCAAGCCCACATATCGCCGACGAAAGAAGGACAGTAACATTGGCTGCGACCGCGGCGCCCTTGGGACGTTTCCACAACAAGATCAACGCAATGAGCGTCGTCACGCCTCCTGGAATCGACGCCAGAAACAGGACCATCAGGCTTGCAAATCCGGATTCGTGAATGGGATTCATCGCCGCCCCGACGGAACATGATCAAGACAAACGCGCGCGTCCTGCTTGGCGAAATGCACCAACGTCTACGCTTTCAAGGCCTTTTCCACGAAGTGGAGCCGATCATTTCCCCAGAATAGTTCGTTTCCGACAACCATGGCCGGAGCCCCGAACGCACCTTTCGCAATCGCCGCATCCGTATAGGCTCGCAACCGGTCCTTGACTGGCTGCGACTCCGTCGCTGCCAATGCCTTTTGCGGATCGAGCCCTGCTTTTTCGGCAATATCTCCGAGCACCACAGGATCATTCAAATCGCGATCGTCCGCCCAAAAGGCTCGAAACAAGCCCTGGGCCACGGACTCGGCAACTCCATGTTCCTCCGCCACAATGACAAGCCGCATGGCTTTGATGGTATTCGCTGGAAAGCGGCTCGCAAACTTGAACCGCACGCCATATTCTTCCGCCCAACGTTCCAGGTCTTTGAACATGTATTGCGCTTTGGCCGGCACTTTCGCTGGCATGTCATTCGTCGTCGCCTTAAAAACGGCGGCCAGGACAAACGGGCGATATTCGACCTTCGCGCCCGTACGACGAGCGAGCTCGGGCAATTGCGTCGCGGCAAGGTAGCTGTAGGGCGACG
>JBGAOI010000928.1:0-3227 GCA_044221885.1 Polyangium sp. (in: bacteria) | reverse complement strand
CCTTCAGTGTGTTCAGCGTTCCGCTCGCCAAACCACCACCGCAGAACGAGATCGAGTTCTGGAGTTGGTCCTGGTTGATGTCGAGTTTGTTGACGACAACCTTCGAGTACCCGTACCGCGAGTGCGATTGATCCGTGTCGACTTCGATCGAGATGTCGACATCGAGGTCGATGTTCGCGTACGCCGCCGGCGTGCTGCAGCCGTTGCTGGAAAGATGCAGATGTGTCGTGCTCGGAATGATGAGCAACGTCACGTCGATCGGCAGATCCTGCATGCGCAGGGGCAACGGGCCGGTGATGTGGATGTTGTGTGGGTTGGTCGTGTCGATGTTGAGTTTGGCGTTGCCAATGTCGAGTTCCGCAATGCACTTGGGCGGATTGGCGTTGGCATCCGGTCCACCCGGACAAACATCGTACTTGATGCCCAGTTGGCTTCCGCCCGTGGAAGGCACAGGGAAGGTGATCACCCCGCCGTTGCCACCACTTGAACCAAGCAGCGTTTTCGCGAGTGGTCCGAGGTTCTGTTCAAGGAACGTCAGGCCCGAATCGGTAAGACGAACCGAGCCAGCGTTTTCGATGCGCGAATTCGGCTCGAATCCACCGGGCAGGGGCGTCATTCCGCACCCGGAACAACCACTCGAGCACCCACCACCGGCACATCCGGCGATGAGGACCACGAGCATGATCCCAATGATATGTTTGAGGAAGCGGGGCATGGCGAAGACCTCCAAGGGCGGTCGCCGACGAAGCCTCTCCGAAAGCCAGAGAGGCCGGTTTTCATCGACGAATCCCTATGATCGTACGCGTGCCCTCACGCCTGCCGCAAGCTCTACTAGAGCGGACACCCGCCGTTGATTTGCACAGCGCTGGCGGCGAAATCCGCAGCAAGTTGTACAGCATCGGCACAAGTTGCGTCCGCTGCCGCATTTGTGGCGTCACACCAATCGCCTTTGTACAGAATCTTCATCGTCATCGGATCGCGCTTGCACTTGGACGTGGGCATCGCGCCATCGCCGTCTTCCGTCAGCAACGCGCACAACGATGCATTGGCCAAGTCCACGACGATGTTGTCGGCATCTTCCAGCGTGATGTACCCCTCGAGGCTGCCAGCGTTCGTAAACGAATACTGATTGTCCGCCGGGCTTGGTCCGCAGTTGTTCAAAGGATCGAGCGTTTTGCCGTTAAAGGAGCCGACGCAGTTGTTGTTCGAACCCAATGTGGCGTTCGTGATGCGTGCTTTGCGGAGCGGCAACAGGATGGGATCACCCTCGGCCGTGTAAATCGGCACGATGATGTCCTGCGCATCAGCAACGGCAACGCTGAACTTGCCCATCGCGAGCTCGGGCGACGTGAACTTGATTGGTTTGATGTCAAAGGTTTGCCCAGCCTGCATGAGCATCTCGTTCACGAACGAATATCCCTCCTCAGGCGTTGCTGGAGGTTTCGCGCCACCCGTACACACGGTGTTCGTGTCGAGGTCGATATGGAGCAGCCACGAGAACGTTCCGCCTTCCGCGTCGCCGTTCAGGTAGCAATCCGGACGTTTCCAGGACACGCCACTGGCGACGGTTTTCCCGACAAACTTGGATGGTCCGAGCGATACCGGCTTGCTGATCAAGATCTGCGACATACGCAGACCGAACTGCTTCTTGTCCTTGTTGTCGACGATGGCCACACAGGTCGGATCGGCCGTGACGCACTTGTTCGTGAGTTCGCACGTGGGCGTGGCATTGCCCGAAGTCGTGCCGTTCGTCGAGCCATCACCACAGCCCATGGCAATGCCAAACAGGCTCACCGACCCAACGACAAGCGAAGCTGCAACAGTAGAAAAACGCATGGATCTCCTCCGCGGAAAGTACGTGCGGAGGTTATCACGGAGTGCTCAGTGAACGGATGTGCGGGATGCGCGCGTCACATGCTGTGCGCGCCAAATTCGTAGAGTTCACGGATCGCGGCAACGCGAGCGCCCACCTGAGGTTTGGTCAGACTCGCCATCTTCGCCGTTCCAACACCCTCGACACAAAACGATGCTGTCGCTGTGCCGTGGACCATCGCGCGACGCAACGCGAGGGGGGTGATCTCGAGCATCGTCGCGAGGTATCCAACGAAGCCACCAGCAAACGAGTCACCTGCGCCCGTCGGATCGACTTCGTCTTCGAGCGGGAAGCCGTGAGCTGCAAACACGCCCTGTTCATCGAAGAGCAACGCGCCGTGTTCACCACGCTTGATGACGAGACGTTTTGGTCCGCGCGCAAGGATGTCTCGCGCCGCTTTGCGGATGTTGTGCATGCCCGACAAGAGACGAGCTTCTTCATCGTTGATGATGAGCAAGTCGATCCGGCGAAGCATGGCGGACAGGGCGTCAGGCTCACCTTTGATCCAGAAGTTCATCGTATCTGCCACGACAAACTTGGGCGCGCGCAACTGGTCGAGAACGTCGAGCTGAAGTGCAGGATGGATGTTGCCGAGCAAGAGGAGCGGCGTTTGTTTCCATGCCTCGGGCAAACGCGGACGGAAGTCTGCAAAGACGTTCAGTTGTGTGTCGAGCGTCTCGCGATGCGTGAGATCATGCGAGTAACGACCGGCCCAACGAAAGGTTTTTCCCGGCACGCGTTCGACACCGTTCGTGTCAATGCCGCGGTTGCGCAGGTCATGGAGCACTTCGCCGGAAAAGTCTTCGCCGACGACAGCCACGATCCGTGCGGGAGCAAAGACGGATGCAGCCATGGCGGCATACGTTGCCGAACCACCCACCACGTCGAAGAACTTTCCGGACGGCAGTTCCAAATGGTCAAACGCCATGGAACCGATGATCAAAAGGGAAGAATTTGCAGTCACTGGGGAGTCTCCCATCACAGATTCGGCAACAGCCAACGAAGCTGCGTCTTGACCTCGACTGGAATGAGATCAGGACGCGTCATCACAGCACCTCGCAACGCATCCGACGCGTTGCTGTGTTTCGGATCGGGCAAACGACGCGCAAGAGCATGCAGCACTTTGCGCGCATGCTCGACGTTTTGACGCAATACCGCAACGACCGCTTCGACCGTCACAGCTTCTTCCGTCTCGTGCCAGCAGTCGTAATCCGTCGACATCGCCAAGATGGCATACGGAAGTTCTGCTTCGCGGGCGAGCTTCGCCTTCAACTCCTGTTCCTGGATTTCGCGCAACTGGCCATAGCGGCGATCCTGTTCCTCGCGGGAACGCAACTCGCCCTGGCCAATCACC
>JBGAOI010000927.1:0-3231 GCA_044221885.1 Polyangium sp. (in: bacteria) | reverse complement strand
CTACGACGAGCCCGACGCGCACCCCCGCGCAGGGGCGCAAACGGCGCTGCGGGACCAAGAAAGCGGCACGTGGGCCGCGATTCAGGCGGAAATCCTCGCACAAGGCGTCAAGCAAGCGACCGTACGTGAGCCGGCGGATGGACCTCCAGGCATCGTGGAAGCCGTCATCGATGATCCGCTCGTCGCTGGCAATGAGTCGCTCAAGAAACGCGTGGAGGACGCGATTCGCAAAACGAAAGCAGCCGGCATTCGGGTCAATACGTATTACGCATGCCGCGTGTACCTGGAACCGTCCTTCCAGGTCGATCCGGTCGACGAGCGAATGGACGAAGCAGCGTTCGCGCTTCTCTGCCGTTCGTTGCAGAAGGATCTGCAAGTCTTCGCAGCAGCACTTCCCGTCGGCGCACCGGTGAACCGGCGGCGGCTGGAGCTGGTCCTTTTCAACAATCCCGCGGTTCGTCATGTCACGCCCGTCGAAATGTCGGCTTGGGTCCAGAGCGGAACCGATACCGATGAAAACGGCAAACCTGTCTTGACCACACGGGCCATGCGCCTCGACAGCAACGGCGAATGGAACATCGGCCTGTATGAGACGGCCATCATCGACATCGACCTGCGTCCACCGTTGATTGAACGGTATCAACCGACCCAGTACCGGTTGGACATCGAGATCACGGTCTCGGCCGACGAGAAGCGAACGATGGATGAGGTGCGGCAGGACGTGCGCGCGGCCATCGCAACCTACGAATCGGGCCTCAAGCTGCAGCAAAGGCAGCTTCTCGCGGCTCCGACTGGGCAAGATGCGGCACTCGAGATGACCTTCAATACGTGCGAGCAGTATCTCGAGGACGATGCCGACGTGACCCTGACTCGGCTCCACGTCACCACGCCTGGGCAAAGCGCCACCACAACCCTGGTCAAGGGAGGCTCGACGGCGATCACGGCGAAGTCCTGGCGCGTGGTTACAGGCAATATCACCGCCACCTTGGGAGCGAAATAACCCATGTCCACGCCATTTGATCACCTGCAAGGTATGACGGCTAACTGGGTGGAGGCGTCCGACGAGCGTGCACCGCGTGTTCGGCGAATGCTAGATACATTACCGCTCATTCTCCAAAATGGTTCGAACATCCGTGAGCTGTTCACCGTCATTGCCGGCGAGCTGGGTGCACTCGATGCCGGGATGACGCGCTTGATGCGCTCGAAATGGTATCGCCTTTCCATTGGCTATCCAGACGACACCGACACACAAGAGAACCCACTCCTGATGAAGGCAGACAGCGAGTTGGGTCGCTTTGCGGCGCTTTTTGGTATCGCGCCCGCACGTGGCGAGACGACCGAATACCTGCGGCAGCACATCGATGCCATGGTGGAGATTCATCGCTTGGGCCTCGCGAGTGCACCTGCGATTCTACGTTTGGTGTCTCTGCTCTACCAGGGCGAGCAACCACCGAACATTGGCTGGATCAAAAATGCCAACGACGAATTCGTCGCCACGTGGGAATTTGAAGTCAAAACCGATCCCAATTCGGCACCCAAGTCCTATCGCGTCGAGCTGATTGACAACCCTGTCTTGCCGGCGAAAGCCGCGTTCGGCAGCACCCCGTCAGGCGTGAAGTGCGTCGTGACGAACCGTTGCCTCAAGGGGCATCTCCGACAAACCTTGCCGGATAACATTGTCCTGAAAGCCGTCGACGCCGATATTCGAGTTCCGGTCATCACGTTGGGCAAGGGCATTGACCGTATTGTCTTTGTCGGGACGATCCCCAAGGGACAGGCATTGGTTCTGCGGTCCGGTGAGGCTCCGCTCCTCGATGGAAAAGCCGTCGACAGCACCAAGGTATTCAAGATGCATGTGAAAACCGTCTTCGACGACGAAAATTCGCGATTCGACGATTCTCCAGGAGGTGTTGAATTCGAGACGCTCCAACGTTTCGACGAATTGGGCAGCGCTAGCAAAATACCCACTTTGCCGGAGGGCGAAAGCATTTGGTCGTGGGATACGTTGGACCGGGCTCAGCTCAAAGCATTTCTGGCGGGTTGGTTCAATGACAAGCCTGTCGACGCGGCCCTGCTTCAAGCAGCCCTCGAGACGAAGAACGCAAACCAGCGTGCGGACTTCGAGCTTCACTGGCAGGAAATGACGTCGGCAACCTTCGAACTGCGTATTCCGAAGGATTATGTCCCGCCGCATTACGACGCGCCCGAGGGGCAGGCCGATTCACCGAATTGGGGCATGACCGCATTGGTACGCGATATCGAGCGCGTGCTTGCGTGCGGTCGTGCCGCTGGCGTGCGCTCGCGCATCGAGATCGTGCCTGGGACGTGACTTGGAATGCTGATTTGAATGGCGGGCCATTCGACCACCAATGACCGCCGCACACCGAGCATAAGAGGCGATGTATGAGCAACCCGTTTTTCAAAGCCCAATCAGGAGACCCGCTCCTCTCCGCCGATTGGAATGCGATGCAAATCAAAATGCGGGAGGAGATCGCCCAGCAGATCCAAACGCACGATCATTCCGGCCAGGAAAAAGGCACGAAGCTCGGGGGAGAATCCATCCTGGCCAATGTGGAGCTGGAGGGGCTGAACGTACGTGGTAAGCGGCCCATCGAGTTTATTGCAGGCAATGAATCCGAGTCTTTCGACGCGGGCAAAATCGGTTATCAGTTGCTCAGCGACGGATTGGACATCGTCGGCGCGGGCGCCCGTGCAGATTCGCGCAAACTGGTTTTTCAGGCCAAATGTGGCTCGATCCACGAAGGTCCCCTGACCATCTCGGACACGCTCGAGGTAGAAGCGGAAATCGCTGCCAAGTCCAAAATGGCAGTGGAAGGCGAACTGACCGTCAAAGGCACGCTGAAAGCTACCGGACCGGTCATCACCAAGAGTTCGCTGTCCGTTGTCGGAACGTTGAAGGCCGAGAGTTCGCTCAGTGTCGCGGGCGACCTCAATGCCAATACGAGCCTCACCGCGAAGGACGAATTCAGCGGCGGCAAAGCGCTCAATGTCAACGGCGAGTTTACAGCGAATGGTGCCCTCACCGTGGCCGGCGACCTCAATACCAATACAGTCAAGAGCAATGGCTTGCTTACGGTGGATGGCCCACTCACCGCGAAAAGGTCGGTCACGATGGAAGCCGAACTCAACCTGCAGAGTTCGTTGACCCTTGGCAGTCCACTCGCCATCAATCAATCACTGAAGGTCGACGGCGATCTCAGCGTCGGGTCG
>JBGAOI010000926.1:0-3233 GCA_044221885.1 Polyangium sp. (in: bacteria) | reverse complement strand
GTCCTTTGGGCCGTGGCGCCGATACAGTTGTTCGCGCCTCGGCTGGGGTCGTGAGTGATCGAGCAAGCTTTGACGACAAGGTTCCCGCGTCGGGAAAACGTTCCGTTCGATTGGTTCTCAAACAAATATCGATGATGTCGCCAAGGTGATTCGGAATATCGGGGCCGAGACTTGGTGCTTCCTGAATGTTGCGACGTCGGATCGCGGCGAGGACGGCGTTCGTGTTGGCTCCGTCAAAGGGTCGAACACCCGTGATCATCTCGTACAACATCACGCCCAGTGCCCAAACGTCGCTGCGAGCATCGATGTCGGTTTGTCCGATCGCTTGCTCGTAACTCATGTATTGCGGCGTCCCCAGGACTTGCCCTGTCGCCGTGAGCGTTGCGCAGAGTTCAGGATCGCCAACAACAGCCGATGCTTTGCCGATGCCCAAGTCGATGATCATCGGAACCACGCCAGTGGGCGTCTTGTGCAACACGACATTCGCCGGCTTGAGGTCTCGATGGACGATGCCACAACGATGTAATGCGGCGACTCCGTTGGAAATCCCCACCGCGAGTCGTACCGCTTCTTGCCAGGGGATCTTGGTTTCTCGAGCCAAACGATCGGCGAGCGTTTCACCTTCCAGCAGATCCAACACGAGGTACAGAAACCCGTCGTCGGTTTCGCCCATGTCGCGCACACCAACAAGATGCTCGTGTCGAGCGTGGGCCAGGAGACGCGCTTCTTTCATGAAGCGATCCCGGACTTCTGCCCGCCATCCTGCTGCGTCGAGGGAGATGGTTTTTATCGCTACGTCGAGGTTGTTTGTCTGGTCAAACGAAACCCAGACGGTGCTCATCGCACCTTCAGCCAGCGGCCGGAGAATCTTGTAACGTGCGGCAAGAACTCGACCGACATCCACTCTTTCGAGTTAGCACAATGTGCACCTCTGCGGCGCGTGGGTCATGGCGCAGCCGAAGGCTCGATCACAATCCGATCGTCGCTGGTCGCGTCAAGTGCGGCTTCCACGACAACATGTAGTCCCTTGCACTCGTGATCCATGACCGCCGGAGCTTTGGGTCGTTGGCGGCACGTCTGCTCATCGGAGACGTTCGCGGCAAACTCCCGACGCACAATCTCTGTCACACGCGACACGCCTGCAGCCCTGCCTCGCGAATCGCCAGGCGTAATTGCGCGACCTCCAAACGTTTCTTCGAGTCGGACAAACAGATCCGGTCCACCAAGTACCACGCGTCGCGGACGCCCCGATGCATCTTGAGCAACCGTGATTTCGAGTGTGAGTTGATGTTCGTCGGTCGTCGATCCGTTGGTCGCTTCGTACGTTTCTTCGAGCAGCTTCACGCATACACGCGTGACGTCGTTCGTTGCAGCATCCGGCGGAGAACAACGAGGTCGTGGTAGAGACAAACTCCACGGAATCACGAGCGATGCCTTGGCTTGGGCAATCGGGCGCGTATACGCGTCGATGTCCAGCCACAGATGCAGCGCTTCGAGGAACCGTTCTCGCGTTGCCGCTCTACGCGCAGCCAACTCGGCTATCGCCGTGTCCATGGCCATGATTCGCGAATCGAACCCCGTCGGCCCACGTTGCTTCTCTACATAACGATGCAGCACTTGCTTCGCTTCGTCAGCGTGCGGGCCTCGCGGTAACGCTGCCAGATACGTGTACAGCCCGTCTGGAGTCTTCCGGAGTTCGTCAAAATATAACGGTTCGGCAACCTCGTAAAACCGGCGCGTCTGTTCGACAAACGCGCCATTGGGATACCGTGCCAAGTACCGCGCTGATGCGACGATGCGCCCCTCGAATGTGGGCGAAACGCGCGTCTTCCGATACGCGATCCATTCGTCCGATGACGTTGTCATTGCGCGAGTCGACGCACACGCCAGCGTTTGCAACAGGAGCGCCAAGACAAACAGGCGCAGTGCAAACGACATGGAGTTTGTCACGGTGCACCTTCGAGCGGACAGAAGTTGCACTCGGTCGGAATCGTTGCTCCTTGATCGGCTACGAATGTGGCATATTCAGAGCAGTCCGAGGCTTCGAGCGCGCGCATACAGACGTCGCCGTCGTGTACGATGGGGTAGCAGCCCTTGGGAAACTCCGTTGGCGCCAGTTTGGAATCACATGCGCGGGCGCAAGTAGCTGACTTGATGGCGCATTCACGACAGCGTGTGCAGTCGAGTGCAGCCTTCTCCAAGAAAAACTTCTTTGGATCGAGCTCAACGGGCGGTTCGCCGCAGCTTCCAATGTCGCCAACTGTTGGTGCTGCAACGAAAAGCAAAAGGATGGCCGTGAGGGGAATGGCTTCGATTCGCCGACGAACCTTTTGCATACCAACCTTCACGGGAGCACCTCGAAGTCGACGATGAATCCCAATGTTGCGGAAAGAACTGGATATGCTGGGTATTTCTTCTGCCACGTGCTCGCGCCGTAAAACAAATCACCCGCCATATCGAGGGACACGCCAAACGATCCGGTCAGGAAAAACGCGCCTCCCAGAGCCAGTTCGCCCCCAACGTTTGCTTGCGGCAACAAGACAATGGCGGGTCCAAGACGTGCGTATCCCATCCATCGCGAAGGCCCGCGGTACAGGACCATGTAACCAGGCGTGAACAACGTCTGATCCACACCCGTTTGGGCAAAGCTAAACGATAAGAATCCGCCGTGTTGCAAGCCGTCGGCAGGGCCAAACGCGAGCGCCGTCGTCAGCATCACATACGGTGCTGTCGTACTCAGCGATTCCCCGGTCGAACCTGTTTGTGTTGCAAGGCGATAGGGATTGTTGAATCGGAGGCCACCACCCGCTCCAAGACCCACCAAGAAACGCGCGTCCCAACCAGGCGGTGCGTTCAAGCGATCGAGCAACGCCTGACGTTGCTCGAGGGGCATGGCGGTGTTTGTCGCCGCCGGCGCGTCAAGGGCGTATGCAGTCGACGCTCCTGATCCGAGCAAGACAAACGCGACGATCGTCTGCGGTAGGCGGTGGTAGCGCATCCGAATGGCTTTGCGGTCTTACCGCGGCAGCCTACCCGCGCGCACGATAAATGGGTCGAGCGGCAAGCTAGTCTCGGCAATTACGGCGTTTGCGTTGCTTCGTTGCGGCGTTTCGATGCAGCTCGGGGACGCTTGCTCGCAGCCGCAAGGACCTTCTTGGCCAACGTCGAGATCCCGATGCCCGTTGGGTTCGGGGGTAACCACGCAAGCTTCTCGTAAGGTTCAGTCGTTGGTG
>JBGAOI010000925.1:0-3238 GCA_044221885.1 Polyangium sp. (in: bacteria) | reverse complement strand
GTGTGCGACAGGTGTGACGTGTGCGACGTGTGTGGCGAGTGCGACGTGTGTGGAGAGTGCGACGTGTGTGGCGAGTGCGACGTGTGCGTCGTGTGCGACAGGTGCGTCGTGTGTGAAGCGTGATGATGATCGTGCGACGAGAATCCACCACCCATGCCGCCCATCGAGGTCGCAGAAGGCGATGGGTTTTCCGTGGCCACAAGCGCGAGCAAGCTCTTGCAGTTCTGAAGTTTTTCCGGCTCTTGGAGGAAAATATTGAGCCCCGGTCCGAGTTCGCGGACGAGTGCCGGCACGTCGGTACGTGACACCATTTCAAGGCGCACGTTGGCCCGCCGCGCAGCGGAACTCAAAAGCGAACGACTCGTCGGATCCGACAAGTAACGCCGCAAGATGGCGAGGATTTCCCCCGCGATCTCGTTCATCGAGCGCGCCTCCTCCTTCTCGGTTCAGTCGGACAAACCACGCTCACGCGTCACCATCCTCTTCGTCATCGTCTTGTTTCCCAGACGAACCCGTTGGATTGAGACTGTCGAGCAGTGACAATGCGCGATCGAGATTCAACGCGGTGCGGACACCAGGCAGCTCCATGCCCATTTCGACGAGCGTCATTGCGACGGCTGGTCGCAAGCCGCAAACGACCGTTTCGACGCCCATGAGACGCGCCATGACTGCAAGGTCGCGGAGGCTGCGCGTGATGTAGCTGTCGAGAATGTCGACACCCGACACGTCAACAACCAGACCTCGAGCATCTCCTCGTTCGCATGCGGTGGCGACGTCCTGCTGCAGACGATCGACGACGGTGTCGGAAAGCGCCGTTTGAATGGAGACGATGAGCTTTCCTTGAAGCCGCACTATCGGAATTCGCTGCCCTTCCATCATCATGACGCTTGGCCCTCCTGGCCTTCGATCCACCCGCTAGACGCCTTCACCGTCCAACACTCGCAAACAGTAACGCAACCCGTGCCTCAGATTTCTGAGGGTTTCGAGTTGTCCAAAGCTGACGTCCAAGTCGACCAACGTTTGTGCAACCGCAGGTCGAATGCCTGTGAGTACACACTGCGCACCAATGAGTCCCACGGCTTTGACTAGTTTCATGAAGTGATCCGCTGTCGACGTGTCGATCACTTCCACACCCGTGAGATCGATAATGACAAACCGTGATTGCTTCTGAACGATCTCGTGCAGCAAACGCTCCATCATCTCGGCACTACGTCGCGAATCGACGATGCCGATCACGGGCAATGCCAGCACGTCCTCCCACAACTCGAGGATCGGCGTCGACAACTGTTCCACGGCCGTACGCAAGCGCGTGATGATCTCGAGTTTCTCGGCTTCGGAAGCGAGCAGCGTTTCGTGCTGCGTGGCTGCTTCTTCTTCGAGGAACTTGCGCGCACGGCAATCAAGAAACGCTGCGATTGCCCCGAGCGGTTCTTTGTCCGGCGTTGAGAACGGCGCCGCATACGCTTCGATCCACATTCCGTCAGGAAAAACTGGGCTGCGGACGAACATCTCTTGCGCTCGAACGATTTCGCCTCGCAGGGCACGCGCAAGAGGCACGTTTTCTGGATTGATGACCGTTGTCTTGTCGGCTTCGAAAATCCCGTACGGGTTGACGATCTCGTCGAGTGTTTTTTCGGTGCTCAGATCGCTGATGATCGCGAGAGCAGCATCGTTCACGAGCGTAACTTTGCCCGTGAGATCAGCGACCGTGACCCCGACAGGAACGTCCTTGAGCATCGCTTGCAATCCGGCGGTCTCGGAACGCGCTTCAGCGAGCGCACGATCACGCTCCGCAAGCTGCGTTTCGAGTGCGGCAATTCGAGCTTTTAGCTGCTCGATCTCCGCTGTTTGACCACCGTCGTTCAACCGAACCTCCGCATGCGTTCGTCACTCAAACGCGCGCGTCCATCATATACACGAGCCGCATGACGAAAGTCGACTCACGTTTCGGCCCATTGCAGAAATGAAATGAGGGAGGACGCGGGCGTCAAAATCATGTCTGTCTCGACTCACCCAAAGTGCTCAGAATCCGCGTTTTCTGAGTTCGGCAATGACCGAGGCATAAAACTCTTGATACTTCCAACTGTTGCCCAGACCCGGTGAATCGCCAAAGAGCTGCCCAACCTCGTCCAGGTGATCCGCGGGCAAACATCCCCAGAACTCGCCGCGTTTCGAATCTACGACGCGTACGAGGCCATCGTTCGGTTGGGGATCGATGATGCTGCCATCGAGAATCGCGTTAAAAACCGAGAGGGCCGGATCCACCGTGTCGAGTTTGCCTTGCCAATCCTTGATGAACGGCAGTTGCACATCGGCATTGCAGACCGAACCTCCAAGGCTCAAATCCGTTCGACCTCCAACGGATGCGTAAAACACCCCGGGTTCGTCCGGATGAGCCTTGTTGAAGGCGGCAATTCCTTCTTGGCTGAAGAGTTTCAACGGCAAAACCACATTGGTTTCGTTGCCGATTTGGTCGTACAGCGGGGCGCCGATCAGGATTAGGAGATCGTTGAGTGCATCTTGAGCGTTGGGATCGGCGACGAGTTTCAAGACGACGTCGGCGACGCGTGAGCCTCCGTGTGGTGTGGCGACGGTGACGACACTGGCTACGAGATCGGGCCGGAGGTTTGCAACGACGCGGGCATCGAGACCTCCTTGCGAGTGGCCGATGATGTTGACCTTCTCGTGCCCGGTGGCTTTGAGGATCTTTTCGATTTCGGCCGTGAGCTGCGCGCCACGAAAATCCGAGGTGTTAAATGGGTCGACAGCAGGCGTGAAAACAAGCGTTTCGTCATGCGCCGCCAGGTACTCTTTGACGTTGTAGAAGTACGTGAGAAATCCAGCGCCGGCGAAGTCGTTGAACCCGAAAAACCCGTGCGCGAGGACAATGGGATACGGCGGTCCGAGTTTTACCTGAGCACCTCCGGCACCACCTACGCCGCTCGATGAAGAGGACGATGACGAGGACGCAGCAACGTCGCCGCCATTTCCACCGACGCCCGTGAGCACGCCGCCTGCACCGCCCGTTCCGGGCCTTCCGGTGCTCGAAGCCGCAGTTTCGCCGGTATCTCCACAACCAGCCATGGCGGCAAGGCTGAAGAGCGAGCAAAGCGCGGCGACTCGAAACGAAAACGTTCGGATGAACGTGGCCATGGGTTCCTCCAAGAAAGAGCGGCGTTTTCCCGCGTTCAGGTAGGCAAGCGTCCGCTCCTTGGGGGATTGCGTCAAGCGGCGAGCT
>JBGAOI010000924.1:0-3238 GCA_044221885.1 Polyangium sp. (in: bacteria) | reverse complement strand
TGACTTCCGCTTCCGACACGCGCCGCTTGAGCCACACGAAACGTCGCCGTCGGCTGACTTTTTCGATGACGTCTTCCGGGGGCAAATTCAGTGCTGCGGCAATACGTTCGCCGTAGTCCTTGATGCGCATCGGCAAGTATTTCTGATCGATGCCACGCAACATCTCGACTGCGTCGAGCGACACACTGGGGACTTCGACGCTTTCGGCAAGCGGGGCCGCGTTGCGGTCGTAAATCGTGCCGCGTTTGGGCGTGACGTGCAGACGACGTTGCCGTTGACGCTCGGCCAAGTCGTACCAATCCGGACCGTCTTCGATCTGGATGCGATGGGCGCCAGAAACGATGACGCCGAGGCCGAGGCCCATCATGCCGCAAAGAATGCCCATGCGGATGCGGATCCATCGCGCACGTTGCGGGTCGAGGTTTTTCATGGCGTACCTCCGGTCGGAGCTGCGGGAGGAACGGGGGCAGCCGCAGCACTTGGAGCCACTTCTGGCGTGATGCCCACGTTTGCGGCGGCTTCTTCCGTGGGTTCGTCCTGGATGCGCACGGGCGCACGCATCGGGATCACGCGTTCTGGTGGCGGTGGCGTCATGCCGAGCAGCGTTCGCGCCACCATTTCGACCCGTTGCGGCGTCTCGTAACTCGCGGCTTCCAAAGACAAAGCGCGTTTGACTTCGCGTAGGCGTGCTTGCTCGGCACGAACGCGGCCGAGCTTGTATCCGAGGTCGACGATTTTTCCGCGCAGTCCAAGGTGCACGACAAACGCGGCCACAGTGGCGAGCACGGCCAACGTCCAGAGGGCCAAAAACGGCCGCTGTTTCATTCGTTCGGTCTTCGTCATGCGCTGGGTCCTCCCTCGACGCGCTGCGCAGCTCGGAGTTTGGCGCTACGCGATCGTGGGTTTGTCGCTACTTCTTCGTCCGATGGAGGCACCGGCTTCTTCGTCAACGGCTCCCAAACGCCGTCCAGACGCAGCCCGTGCTTCACGATGCGGTCTTCCAAGGAATGAAACGTGATGATCGCGACGATTCCGCCCGGACGAACGATCCGTGCTGCTGCTTCGAGCAACACTCGGAGTTCATCGAGTTCGGAATTCACTGCGATACGGAGGGCTTGGAAGGTGCGCGTTGCCGGATCCACTCCCCCGACACGCGACGGTCCCACAGCCCGCACGACAGCTCTTCGCAGGTCGAGCGTTGTGCGAAGTTCGTTTTGCGCTGCGGCTTGTTTGATACACCGCGCGATGCGTCGCGAGCGCCGCTCGTCGCCAAATTGGTAGATGATGTTGGCGAGATCGTCGTCTTCGAGCCGTTCGATGAGTTCGAGGACGGTTTCACCTGAAGAACGGTCCATGCGCATATCCAGCGGCCCTTCGGCGCGAAAAGACATGCCGCGTTCGGGGTCGTCGAGCTGCATGGAGGACAAACCGACGTCGGCGATGAGCCCGTCGATCGTATGAACTCCAACTTTTTCAAGATGCGCTTCGATTTCGGAAAACGGACCGTGGGCAAACATCACGCGATCGCCAAAACGGCTGAGTCTTTCGTGGGCGAGATCGTGAGCGCGCGTGTCGCGATCGATGCCTAAAAGCCGCGTATTTGGTGCGGCATCGAGCAATGCTTCGGCGTGTCCGCCGGCGCCGAGGGTGGCATCGACGTAGAAGCCGCCGGCGCGAGGCGCAATGGCTTGCACCGTTTCATCACGCAACACGGTCACGTGGTGTTCTTTGGGCATGGGGGGCGAATCCAAAAGACGCATGGGCACCACGTTCACGACGTTCATAGGCGGAACTGCTCCGAAATCGCGGTTTTGAAGTCGGCGAGTTGCGTGTCGTTCATCTGCTGCGCCGCCTTCCATCGCTCATTCGACCAAAGCTCGATCGTTGGCCCCATGCCGGCCCACAAGACTTCCTTGTGAAAACCAGCGTGTTCGCGCAGGGCCGGAGGAACGAGCAGACGTCCCTGTTTGTCCAGTTCGCACTCGACGGCTGCCGAGATGTAGCGACGACGAAACGCCACGACGTTCGGATCGAATTGAGGAAGCGCGGCGATTTTTTCTTCGAGCGCTTCCCACGCGCGCATCGGGTGCGCGTGCAAACACGGGTCAAACAGCGCGGGTGTGATGACGAGACGCAAATCGCCAGTAGCTGCGAGCAAATCGCGAAAACGCGCAGGGAGGCTGGTGCGCCCCTTAGCGTCGATCGAATGCTCGAAGTGACCGCGAAACATCGTCTGCATGAAAAAACCCGCTGGTCGAGACAACCCTTCGAGCCCGGATCCACCGAGTCGAAGAATTTCCGCTTGGGCATGGGCTTGTTTGCCACTTTCTCCCACGCGGCATCGTCACCCTACGGATCTCAGCCAATTCTGTCAACAATTTGGACTTTTTTGGACGTTTGGCGGATCGTCACGGCAGTTAAATAAGTATTTCATGTAACGCCAATGGGCGTGATCTCGGGCTTGAAGCGACCGAAGGGGAGCATGGATGTTCAAAAGTGGGAGAAGGTGGATCAAAAGGTGGAAGCGGAGCGTGGCGGGTGGGAAGCAAGCAACTGTAATGGTTGTACCTGTACAAATGATTCAGTTTGGCGTGTCACGTGTAGGCGGGAGTGGAGGCTTGACGACAAACGGGTGGGGACGTGGTCGTCGGAAGAATTGGCGACTTGGTGCTGCGGCCAAAGCGGTGCGTGGTATGAGTGGCGGTTGAAGGAAGGCGTTGCGGATTCGGCGATGACGAGGCACGAGAAGTCGGAGAAACCTGGTGCGAGGTTTGGGGCGCTTCGTCTTGGTTCTGCGCTGGGTGTTTTGATTCCGTCGGTTTTGTTGTTGGCGTATTCGATTTGTTATCACGAGCCTTGGGCGGACTCGGCGCAGACGCTTCTTCTTGGTCGTCATGTGCCGTGGTCGGGTTTCATTCATGCGATGCGTTTGGAAGGAGCGCCGCCGCTTTATCATTTGCTGAATTGGTTTTTGTGCCTGTTTATGCCGCCGTACGTCGCGTTGGCTTTGGCAGGAGCGATTGGATATGCGACGCTGCTCGCTGGGACGCTCCAAGATGAGCTGTCCAACCGGAACGCTGCCGGCATCGTACCGGACGATGAACGGCGGAACCGGCCAGCTCGACGACGCGGGCATGTGCACGAGCGGCGCCGCCGGTGACGACGGCACGGCAGGCACCCCCGGCACCGGCGCGCAAGGCACTGGCACGATCACGGCGCAAGGCTACGCCGGCCCTGC
>JBGAOI010000923.1:0-3242 GCA_044221885.1 Polyangium sp. (in: bacteria) | reverse complement strand
GTCGGGCGCGGCGAAGCACATTGCTAACTTGATCAAGGGAATGGGAGGCATTGATGTCGAATATCTGGATACTCGCGGCATCAAGTTCTGCGTTTCCGACGAGGAAGTAAAAGCGGGGTATCAGGTTTGCGGACTGTACCGGCTTTCACGGCCTTGACTGAAGACCCAGCTGAGTCTTCAGTGTCGTAACAGCAGCATTTCTTGCCTTCGCGAGCGATGGGTATGACTGAGCCTCGATGCCCAAATTGTCATCAACCACCCAACAGCGATAATCCGCATTCTCCCACGCCTTGCCTCGCTTGGTCTCGCTGCCCCGTACGCGAACCCTGATCCACTCGAGCCGATACAAGCGACAGCGATACTTGCGGCGCTCCCCAGTCCCGGACGCCAATAATTCAAACCTAAAATTCAATTCATCCCCATCGACAACAGGGACCGTGAGTTCGAACACTTCAACCACCTTTTCAGGCACCATGGAAATCCTCACCTCTTGGAACAACGGCATTGACAGTGTCGCGGATAGCACCCAGCAGGGGTCGATTGAGTAGCGCTGCGCTTTGCCTCGACACAAGCTGCGGGTTCGTTTGGTCCGCCCGCGCTCCCGGTGACGCGGGCAGGACAATCGACCTTCTGGTTGATCTGTTGAACATTGCAGGACGCCGTGCATTGCCATCTATCACGGTTACTGGGTGTCGTGGGCGGCGAAGTTGTCGTCGTGGTGGCTGTGGCGGTTGGAACGGCAGATGCCGTCGCGGCTTGAGCATGCTGCGCGGTAAGGATCTCCTCCATCGCCAAATAACCCACATGAGCGAGCCCGACCACGATAATCCCCACCGCGATGGCGTCCCCTGGGCCAGGCACCGGCGAATCCGCTTGTGACGAGATCCCTGCCCAGACTGCATACTTGGTGAACAGCTTGACCAACTCGCCACCTGCCGCGACCGCAGCTCCTTGGGCGATGAACACCTTGCCAGCGGGCAACTGCGCTCGTTCGATGCGTACAGTTTTGATCCAGCCAGCCTTTTCGGCGCGCTTGATGATCTCCTCGTACCCAAGCGCGTCCATCGCTTCTTGCCCGAGCTTAGCCATGCTTGGTTTGTCGCCGTCGATGGGTTTCCATTCGGGCGCTACGAAGGTCTCTGGCGTGCGATGGGAGGCGGCATAATCGATCGGGTCGT
Source organism: Polyangium sp. (in: bacteria) (assembly GCA_044221885.1). Classification (GTDB taxonomy): domain Bacteria; phylum Myxococcota_A; class Polyangia; order Polyangiales; family Polyangiaceae; genus Polyangium. The sequence continues at coordinate 2,064 of JBGAOI010000923.1, read as the reverse complement.
ATACGGGGCCGGAGTCACAGCTTACAATCATCGCAGCGACGAGCAGACATACCACGGTCGCGCGGTCCTTGCGGACCAAGCCGGTATGCCGACAGGGGAGCAAAAGACCGTGGGAAATCCATGCCCGCCGAAGAAGCGTCGAGGATGCGAAAAACCGATTGGTGAGTTTCGATGACGTCATATACGTTCGTCCCCTCCCGCAATCGAAAGGGTCGCGTTTGCGATAACGCCCGCCGCCCTGTCGTTGCAATGTGCTGGTCGGACAACCCAACCGCGGGCAGGTATGCACCCGACGAAAATGCTGGTCAAGCGAACTTTTCGCGGGTCGGACATGAATTGTCCGATGTAGGCCACTGCTCAAGCGGTACGAGTTGTAAACGAAGTAACCTTGATTCAGTGTGGCTTCAGATCGTGGACAAGCGAGGTCTGCTCGAGCCAAACCGGGACGGCGTTGTCATTTCACCGCCTCACGACGCGTAATGGGACAAGTGGTGACCAGCGTTGGTGACCAATGTACCACCCCGCGCTTCGTGATGAGCGTTCGTGCCCTTCGTCCCGATCGACGACGGTCTGCGAGCACATCAAGCACATCTTCGAGGACGGCGAACTCGACCCGGCCGCAACTGTTCGGCAATTCCGAACAGTTCAAAGTGATGGCGATTGCGAAGTAAGCCGTGACGTTGAGTTTTACAGCCTCGATATGGTCATCGCGCTCGGCTGCCGCGTCCGCAGCCACGCCGTCGTCCGCGTCTGGCAATCGACGTTCGAGCCGCTGAAGAAGTACATCGTCAAGGGTCCGTGCTCGACGATGAGCGGCTCAAGCGGATGGATCAAGCTGGAATAGATCCGGGCGAAACGCGACCAGTTGCTCGCCGTCAAGGTCTGTCTCGCGGATCCTTACGGCGTGGACTTCACGCCATCGAGCGACTGTGCTACGAGCGGAAACCGAAGGCGGAGGACATCATGGCTCACCAGGATCACGACGACATCGTGGCAGCGTTCAGACGTGTGGATATAAGGATTCAATTACCATGCGACCGAGGTGGTGAACGGGGATATACACATTTGCACGGACCTTCGCAACAAAGAGGCGTTGATCAATGCACGACCCACTGGATTGCGATTGAAAAGGTGAATGGGACGGTATCCTTACGCGAGCCCGCTGGAGCCGCCATTGGAGGCCGTCTTCGACCTGAAGCGTCTATCGACGAGGATCCGATTGGCGGTTCGGTTGGCACGAAGAAGGGCGGATTCACGCACGCATTGACCGCCGATGAAATTCGAGCCAAGTGGACGACATTCGACGACTTTGCCAGAGACGCGATTGCGCATGTTCAGAAGGCGTGTCCCCTTTGGTAAGATACCTCGAAAAGCAGTAACAAATGGCCGGGTTACGAGAGCAATACGACCACGTCACGTGCTCGTTCTCAACCCCGCCCCTTCCGATGCCTCTTCATCACCCGATTCCGCCCTCGTTGCACCGCCGAGTGAATCGTGTTCACGTGTTTTCCAGTCTCGCGAGCAACCTCGGCGGGCTCGTCGCCCATTGCAACGCGCAAGAGCATGCGGACGCATTTTTGGTCGTCGGCGCGAATTGCGTCCACGACCTCGCGAGCCTCGAGTTGCGCATCGGCGGGCGAATGCGTGTCAGGGACAAACGTTATTGACGATATGTCGTTCACGATGAAACGTGCTCGGCTTTTCGCGGCCCTTTTGATATTTGCGGCGACGTTCCAGAGAATTACGCGAAGAAGGGTTTGCAAACGATTCTCAGGCGTCATTTCGTACCTTCCCCGAACGCGTTTTTCCGCAATGAGCCTACACGCGATAATGATGACATTTTGCACTGCGTCCTCGACGTCCGCGTCATCGAGCTTCCACGACGAACGTAAACAACGACGAAGCCAATCGCGGTGCGCGTCGATTTCGCGTGGCGACGCTTCGAGAATAGGCTCTTTGTGACGCTCGGGATCGTGAAGGTACTTCATGACGTGTTTTTCCAAGTAATGGTACGCTCGGACAACCAAGACGGATCGGTGCATTCTTGCCCTGCAATGGCAGGAC
>JBGAOI010000922.1:0-3263 GCA_044221885.1 Polyangium sp. (in: bacteria) | reverse complement strand
GTGATGAGAACCCAGTTGCCAGTTCGAGCACCGGGACCTCTGGCGGCGTTATGGTCGATTGGGGAGCCTATTGCGATGCCCGTGCATCACTGCAATGCCCCACATTTGACCCCGCCGCATGCATGCAGCAACAAACATGCGCCCAGGTCCTCGTGCGGGATGAAGTCGAACTACAGATTCTCGATTGTTTGCGCGGAGCCTGCCACTGGGAAAACTGCTTGGGAAAGACTACGGAAGTCCCGTTGTCGAGCGCCGGCGAGGTTTTCTTCAGCGAATGCATCGAACGGACCATGGCTTGCGGACTCGGTGATGATAGCTGCTACGCCGGTAACCTCATCGCCGATGCAGGAATCAGTGAACTTTCTGCGTGCCTCAAGCTTGCGACCTGCAACGAGACCAATACGTGCATAACAAACTACTTCGCAACGCGATTCGAGGCGTGTGCGTCATGGCATTGACGCTTCAATGATGAATACGCACATCGACTCGCGCCCCTGTTTTGGATCCGTTCGTTGTGCGAATGCAGAGCCTCTTCCCGCATTCTACGAAGAGTATGATGAATACCGTTTGCGAGTGTTGCCATTGCCTACCCTGACGCTTGCAACGAGAATTCCCAGTTCCCGCACATCGTCGCGTTTCGTCACCAATTCTTTCCACGTTGCATGCATGGCCAAGCTGATTCGCGCTTTTTGCACAGGATCGAGACGCTTCATGGCCCACGCATGAATTTCCCACGCCAATGCCGCATGACGCAGCTCATCGCCAGCAATACGCTTCATCGTTGCCCGCAACTCGGCACCTTGTGCCTCGCGTGCTTGTTTCAGTGCATTCCAAGCGCCGTACGTTTCTCGAATGCAACCTTCCATCGCGTTTTCGAGCGCCACTTCTTCAAGCGATCGCAAGGGCAGGGCATGAGCCGGTTCGATGATCGCCGCGGGGATGCATTGGTTACGCCGCGCCAAACTCGACATCGCCCGCGCATGACGTTCTTCGTCTTTGCGACTTCGTGCGGCCCGACGACGTAATTTCCGCGGAGCACCCAAGGCGGCAAGTTCGTGCGCCAATCGACGAAATGCGGGGACAGCTTCGGCTTCGAGGGTCGCCATACGCGCCAGCATTGCTCCAAGTTCGTTGGCTTCATTCGACACTTTGGGCACAGCGCTCACTCCGTCCGTTGAACGACCTCCGGCACAATTGAGCCACCAAGACACGCACTCGATCATCACCGCATTGCCATTTTCTGCATCCGGGCCAATCAAGCAATCTTGTTCCTCGCCGCACGTGCTTTTGCAGAGTTCGAGCCATGGTGCAGGTGCTACAGTCAATGCACCAACGGAATTTCCAACGTTGTCGCAGGCAATGGCGACTGGCTGACTGTTGCCTTCACTCGTGTTGACTTTCACGCGGCAGTCGGGAACCGGCGTTGTTGCAGTCGCATTGCAGAATTTTTCACAATACGGTTGCCACGAAACGGGATCCGACGTGAGGGTGATACCATTATCGACGGTCATCGAGGCTGTATAAGGAGCCGGCGCATGAAATACGGGGGCCGGGCAGGGGCATCCCCGAAGAACCGTGCTGGCTCCAATGGGTCCGGCATATTGAGCGAGCTTGCGCAAGTAAGGGCGAAATGCGGCAGGAAGTTTCATTCCCCGACTGTATCGGAATTGTGGGTCGTTGTCACGATGTTCGTGTTATGCAGCGTGACGACCGCGCCGTCGTCCCCAAAGAGCCAGCAAAATGGCCAATGTGCCGAGCGCTGTCCGTGGTCCTGGGGATGCCGGATCGTTCGATACGACGCACGTCAGCGGAATGTTGTAATTGACGGGATTGCCGCATTTGCCGTCGAGGTTGCAGACAAACCCAGCGGCGCAATCCGACGCTCGTGCACACGTATTCGCGCACTTCGCCGTTTGCGCGCTCGGGGTGGATACGAGTTCTTTGCATTGGTATGGCGCGCATTGAGCCACCGTTTCGCATGTGCCATTGGCTGGGGCACCACGAGCCACGCTACACGTTTGACACGCGCCCGAATCATTACAAGCCGTGTTGCAACAATACCCGTCCACGCAATGACCACTCATGCATTCGAATGAACCGGTACATTGCAAGCCATTTTTCTTTCCATAAAGCAACAATGCCGTACTCATGCCTTCTGCGGGCGCGGTGACAAGGAGCCGACCATCTTGCAATGCCGTTGCCCTCGAATCAAATGGCGAAACGTACAGCGCCGGACGGTCAAGCGGTCCAATCTCTTGCGTTTCGAGGTCAAACAACCCCGCTTTGGGCGTCGACGAATCGCTACCAACCCAGATCACATCGTCGCCCACGAGGTGTGCGACCGGAGGTATGAAGTCAAAGCGACCGAGGAAATTCCAGCTTTGTTGCGTCGGATCGAAAATCCCGATTCGACTCTTGGTGATGTGCGATGTAACGAGCACTCGGCCATCCAAAAGCGCCGTGAGTGTTCCTTGGCCGAATGAATACAATTCGGATGGTGTCAACCACGTCGATATTCTCGTCCCCAAATCGATTGTGGTCAGAATGGGTTCAGCGGAAGTTGATATTTGACCCAGTAAAACGACACGTTTGGGATCGAGCGCGATCATATCCAAAAGAGTTTGCTCCGGGATGCCTTTCAGCTCGAGCGGCGTCCATTGCTTTAATTGCGAATCCAACACCGCAATCGATTTCACTGTTGCTTCAGGCTCCGTGAACATCGGAGCGGCAATGACGCGTCCGTCTGCTAGTCGGCACACACGCGGCTGACCCATTGGGGTAGGCAGGTTCGGACCAGGGGTCCACTTGGATGTCGCGGGATCAAAAATTTCCGTTGTTTTCAAGGCGACTGGCTCGGTCGTCGTATAACCTCCCACCGCAAGTACGCGACCATCTGCAAGAAGAACTGCGTGATGATTGGTTCGAGGTTGAACCATGGAGGCGGGAGAACCGACCGAATCGTTTGTCGGATCAAAAAGCATCGATTGCGCAAAGTCGACCGACCAAGCTCCGAGCAAAACGCGCCCATCTTCGAGCTTTGTGGCGGTGGATGAAGACGAATGAGGTTGTGGGATGAAGATAGTTTTCCAGGGAGATATCGGGGCCACGTACAATTCCGCATTGCGCAACGCGGACTGCTCGAGCTGAGAAAAAACCGATGTCCCGCCCGCAATGAGGATATTCCCGTCGTTCAGCAACGTCGTTGATTTGTCGGAAAGCGCCATGCCCGCATTCAATGCGAGCGATTCGAGCAGTTGTGTACC
>JBGAOI010000921.1:0-3276 GCA_044221885.1 Polyangium sp. (in: bacteria) | reverse complement strand
GCCTGTTCGAGCTCGTTGCGCATACGCTCGAAGGTTTGCCCATTTCACCCGCTGGGCAGTTGTTTGCATTCTTGATTTTAGCCGGCGTGCTCACGGGGCTTTTTTCGGCTGGCCCGAGTATGGCGGCACTTCTCGAAGTTGCCGAATCGTTGGCGAAGCGTCTTCCGCCGTCGGCGGTGTACGTGGGGTTGGCCCTCTCCGTTTGTGCGGGAAGCTCGCTGTTTTTGACGGCTGCGACCGCGGGTCCTTTGGCCCAGGCATTGACGGAACGCGCAGACTTGAGGGATGCCGAGGGACGACGCTTGACGTTCGGGTTTTTCGACTTCCTTCCGACGGGATTGCTGGGATTTGCCATGATTGAACTCGTGGCGCTCGGTTACGCGGCGTGGGTGTTGCCGTGACGTTGAGTGTGCTTGTCGCCGCTCGAGCAATCTTGCGCAGTCCTGTGCATACCTCGAACCGTTCGGTCGCGTTCTTCCTGGCTGTTTTACAAGACAATCTCGTCAAGCGATCGTTTGCGGCGACGAATCTTTTGTTTGCGCGTTCTTCCGTTCGTGATATACGCGGCGCATCGTGAGCGCGACCTGGTACATCTACAGCCCTCTTCCTCCCACCGGTATGACCAAGCTCGAAACGTCCTTCGAGCAATATTTCGAGGCGTACCTGGACGTCAATGGCGAAGAACTCGAAGACGAGAGCATTCCCGATGTCGTTGCGGGCGGAATGATGCCTCCCGCCAAGGAACTCGAAGCTTTGTACAAGCACTTGGGCCTTGTTTTGCCGAAGGAAATACTCAAACGGTACCGAGCGTGCAAGTCGGTGTTGACCCTGGACAAACCGGACGATCTCGAAACGAGCGGTTCGCGGGTCCTGGTTTCCATTTTGCGGTATTTGCTGGCGCGGGTGGGCGAGGGTGCGCTGGTGTTGCAGAATGATCCGCCGTTGGTTCCCGCGGAAGAACTCGTGGCAAAACTGCGCAAAATGAAGGGTTTGCCGGGGTTTGACGAGGAAGACCAAGGCGACGTGCCGGGACGACGTCAAGCACCAGCGGCGCGCGCGGAAAAACCGGGCGAAGGTCGCGCGGTTCGAGTCTCCCAGGCGCTCGATGTATTGATGAACGATCCCGAATTGGCGCTCGATTTGCGACACGCTTTGCAGGAATTGCCCAAACTGGCCCAACAATACGCGGCGCTCATTCTGCAACATGGCGTGATGGCCGATCCGGCAGCGGCGAAAAAACTGGGTGCACGTGAAGATGCGTTGACCGAAGCCGCCGACGAACTCGACGAAGTACTCGAAGATTTGCGCGAGTAGTTACGACAAACGCCAAGGCCATGAAAAACGCATTCCCTTGGTCGTGGCAAGAAATCGTCCTGATTGTCGTGTTGTCGCCGTTGGTCATTGGCGTCATCGTTTACGAGAAAACGCCGTCGTGGCTTCGTATGCTCGTGGGCACGTTGGTTTTTATCGGGCCGTTTGTCCCTGTGTTGGCGCTCGTGCCGTGGCATTTCGTGGCCAAACACCGGGGACTCATGAGCCGCAGCCAAATACCTTGTAATGTCACGACGGATGCGGCGTTTTTGCATATCGAGCGAGGCTCGAAGCGGGTTTCGCATGCGTGGGCACGCGTCGCCCGGGCGAGAATCGCCCAGAATGACAATTGGACCGAATCGAAGATGCTCGAAGATGCGCTGGGGCTTTTTGATGCGCGGGGGCGCGAAATCGATCGCATCCCTGAATCGGCCGTGGGTTTTACCGCGCTCGTTGAGGAAATCGCGGCGCGCAAAATTCCGCTGGATTATGTGGATGTGAGCGCTCCGGCGTTTCTCGACTGATGAATTCAGATGGTCGTGAACATGATGTAAAAGAACCAGGCCATACCGCCGACAGAGATGATCTGGCTCAGCGTGAAGAGTTTGCGATACTCGGCAGGCATGGACAGCCGCTCGAGTTTTCGTTGATTGAGGATGGCGTGGACGAGGACGAAAATAAAAAGCCCGCAGAAATATCCAATGGCCAAAAGCCCGCGGTGGATTTCCGTGTGGGTCATCAAGTACCAGAAGGCGATCATCGCGATCAAAATGGGCACGAGCGAGTACGCTCGGGACCGGGAAAAACCGTCCATCAAGCGCACTTTTTCATCAGGCGTCAGTTTCTGAACCGCGCGTTCGTTGATGATTCGACTGAGCACGAGCGAGGCGAAAAGGGCAATGTAGCCGGACATTTGCATGGCGAGATCTTCAAGGTGTGCGTCTCGACGCACGACGTCTCGTGGATACGCCCAAAAGGTTGTCGCGTCAAGTGGCTTGCGACGAACTTTGTTGGAATCTTTGGCGGCTTGGAACCGTTCGTGTAGAGTGGGCGGCATCGCGTGAAGTTTCTTTCCTCGAACCGGTTTGTCCTCATGATCGTCGGTGTGTTCCCGGCGAGTCTCATGGGCGTGTGCATCATGGTACTTCTTGGCGCGCCGCGGACGATGCCGATCATGAACCTTGGCACGACAGTGCTGGGGCTTGTGGGAATTGGGTTTGGCGCCGCGAGTTTGTCGCGCTGGATCGAGCGTCGCGCGTTGGGTGCCGCGTTGGTTTTGGGTGGGCTTTTTGCAGCGTCATTTCTAGACGCTGGCTTGGATGGGGTTTTCCGCTGGGTTCGTCTCGGCCCATTACGATTGCATGTCGCGATGCTTTTGACGCCGGCCTTGTTGTGGGCGTGGACGGTTTTGTGGGAACGGCAAAAAACGCCGGCCGTGATCGTCCTGTTTGCCCTCGTTTTGGGAGTGCACGTGATGCAACCCGACGCTGGACAAGCCACCGCGTTGGCGGCGGGAATGTTCGTGCTGGTGGCTATCCCGGACAAACGAACCCTCGCCCGCGCCGTGTTGGCAGGTTTGTCGGTTTTTGGCGTCGCGGGCGCGTGGATGCGACCGGATCCTTTGGCCGGCGTAGATTTCGTCGAATACATCGTGCCTCGAGCTTGGGCCTACTTCCCGTTGCTGGGCATTGCGGCCATCGGCGCGTTGGCCCTGCTCCCGTTGACGTCTGCCGTGTTCGCGTATGGTTCCCAGAAAAACCAATCGACGAAGCGTTACGGGGCGGTGCTGGCGGCGTATTTCGGCGCGAGTATGCTCGTGCCGTTTTGGGGAGAATTTCCCATGCCGGTGCTCGGGTTTGGCGCGTCGCCGATTCTTGGTGCGCTGCTGGGATTAGGGCTGCTGGCAGCGTCCGAGGCTCAATCTGGGTCGGGCAAAATCGATTCGAGCGCTTTGGCCAATGCGGC
>JBGAOI010000920.1:0-3283 GCA_044221885.1 Polyangium sp. (in: bacteria) | reverse complement strand
CATTCGGGTATCAATCGGTCGGGCCACGAATTGGGTTTGGCACGGATTATTCCGCTCTCGTAGACGTGTGGGTTCGGCCATTTCGAGGTGCAGCTCGTCGTGACGTGTATGTGCATGGTATTGCGCGGATGCGGGCCGCGCGGACGCTGCTTTCGAGTTCTGCTGGAGAAAATGCGCCGGGGCATGTATCGACTCGAGCTGGGGCTCTTGGCATTGCAATGAGTCAGGTGCATGCATTGGGGTGGTCTTCGACGGCGGGCGTCGATATGGAAATCGTGTCGGCGCGTGTCGAGCCCGAGCCATTGCGAGGTGATCCTCCTGTATCGTTTCGGGTCTTGTTTTCCGTGGGCCTCGTTGCTTCGACATCGACCGATCGGGGGAGACGCTTGGCGCGGGATCCCTTGTTGCAGGTTCAGGACGAGCGAGCGGCAGCGCCGTCACATACGCCGCGTCGCGTTGATCCTGCGCAGGTCGAAGATGCAGATTCGTTCGACGACGCCAGAGATTGATGGTTGAGTTCTTGACGCCAGTTCGTGTTTCACGCTATGCGGATCATGATGCGTGTAAACCGCTGGTTTTTGGCCGCCGCCGCGTGCGCCGGTGTGTTTGTCAATGCGAACACTGCGTTGGCGCAAGCTTCTGTGGTTGCAGACAAGCTCTTTCGCCAGGCTGTTGATGAAATGACAGCGGGCAAGTTTTCTTCGGCTTGTCCGTTGCTTGATCGCAGCTACCAGCTCGATCCCAAAGATGGGACGTTGTTTACGCTCGGGAATTGTCGGGATCTCGAAGGCAAGTTGACGCTGGCGATGGGGCATTACCGCGCGTACTTGCGCGTATTCGAGAAAATGAGCGGGGCTACGCGGCAGAAGCATCAAGAGCGGGCTTCGAAGGCGCAAGCGCGTTTGACCGAGATTGAATCGGTGATTCCCAAGGTGAAGTTCGTGTGGGAGGCTCCACCGCCGCCCGAGTCGAAGATCATTGTGGACGGAGTGGAATTTCGCGCCGACACATTGGACGTACTCCTGCCGCTCGATCCTGGAACACACGAGATCATCGTTCAGCTTCCAGGCGAACCGGATCGCAAGCGCACGGTGACGCTGGCCAAAGGCGGGTCGTCCATCATTGACTTGACGCCTGCGAAGCCTGGCGAGGAGGATCCGAATGGATCGGGTTCGGGGGGCAATGGTGGAGCTGGCGCGAAAAAATCGAAAAAGGTCGATCCGGCGAAGGTCGGTGGTTATGTCGGCATTGGTTTGGGGGCGGCGGGGATCATTGCCGGCGGAATTACGGGATATATGGCATTGGTGCAAAAAGAAACCGTGGACGCACGGTGCGATGCCAATTATTCATGTGATGTCGTGGGATATGCGGCAGTTGATCGTTTTCGTACGCTTGGTACTGCGAGCACGGTATCATTCATTGCGGGCGGAGTTTTCGCCGGGGTGGGGATAACATTGCTCTTGGTTTCGCGGCGTACGCCCGTAGCGACGGGTATGGATGTCCGAATGCGGACGGTGGTTTTACCGGGCAATGCAAATTTCTCGATTGAGGGAGCATTCTAATGCGTTCACGCACGTGGCTTTGGGCGGGGTTGTTGATATTGTCCGGGGCCAGTTGTGTGGCCATATTGGATGGCGAACATCCGTACAAACAAGGGGAAACGACGTTTACCGGCGCCCCGTGTTCGACAACGGCGAATTGTGATGATGAAAATCCGTGCACGACCGACACGTGTCCCACCGCGACGCTCGTGTGTGAATATGTGATCCAAGCGGATGGACTTGCTCCCGCGACGTTGCAGATTGCGTCCGATTGCAAACGCATCCAATGTGTTGGTGGTCAACCCATGACGGAGGACGATCCGCAAGACTTTGTCAATGACAACAATTCTTGCACGACGGACGTATGTTCCGGGGGGATACCTACGAATCAAGTTTTACCGGACGATTATTCCTTCGCCCAAGGCGACAAAATGGGCACCTGCGTTGGAGGTAAATGCGAGGTCGCATGTACAACGAACACGCAGTGCGATGATAGTAATTCGTGTACGGAGGAATTCTGCAATACGTCGACGAGCCGGTGTTCGTACAATAACCTCGATGGAGTGCCCACGCCTGGTGTGACCCAAGTCCCTGGGGATTGCAAGGTTCAGTGGTGCGAAAATGGCGTCGACAAATTAATCAATGATGATGCAGATGTCGCGAGCGACGGCAATCCTTGCACGACGGACCTCTGCATGGCGGGCACGTCAAGCAATCCTGCCGTCCCGGAGCGGACCTTGTGTGTACAGGGAGAAACCAAGGTTTGCACGAGCGCGGGGGCGTGTGTCGAATGCGTCGTTGCTGCGGATTGCGTAGGCATTGTCGAAACAGAATGTGAAAAGCGCAGTTGTGTCAACAACAAGTGTCAAATTGCCTATCAAGGGACGGGCACGTTGGCGAGTCCTGTGCTTCAAAAGCCCAGTGATTGCAAGAAAGTCGTTTGCAATGGCAACATGGGGACGACGACCGCCAATGACGACACGGATGTCCCGAATGATGGGAATCCGTGTACGAAAGACGTATGCACGAATGGAGTACCATCGAATCCTCCGGAAGCGCAGAATTTGAATTGTGGAGGAACGCAAGTATGCGATGGCATGGGTAAATGTGTTGGTTGCACGATGGCCGCGCAATGCCCTGGAATGGATGATTTTTGCAAAAGCCGGACATGCAACGGCGGCACGTGTGGTTATTCATTTACCGCCAATGGCACCGATCTCCCCATGGGACAAACCAGTGGCGATTGCAAAGTATTGGAATGCGACGGCACGGGCAACGTAAAAACGTCGGTGCTCACCAGCGACCTGCCTGTCGACGGCAATCCGTGCACGAATGATGCGTGCAGCATGAATGGCACTCCTTCCAACCCAGCCAGCTCCATTGGTTCCGCATGTAACGTGGGCGGCGGCGATGTGTGTGATGGAAACGGAAATTGCAAGAAATCATCAGGAAACCCGTGTGCAGCGTCCAACGAATGCTTGAGTACGTTTTGCTCCGACGGCGTATGTTGCGCTTCTGCTTGCTTGGGCACATGCAAATCCTGCGCGGTGCCTGGTATGGCCGGGACATGTTCCAATTCCTCCGCGGGTACCGATCCCGACAATGATTGCGCGGATCAAGGCGCCATGACGTGTGGCACCAATGGAGTTTGCGATGGCTCCGGAGCTTGTCAGCGATATCCAGCGGGCACCGTCTGTGCGCCATCGTCATGCAGTGGTTCTACCCAGACAAACGCTGATACC
>JBGAOI010000091.1:0-17414 GCA_044221885.1 Polyangium sp. (in: bacteria) | reverse complement strand
AGAACATCTACGCCGGTGATCACGAGAGCGAAGCCACGGTTGCGCAATTCAGTGACGCGGACGTGACAAACGCTGCGAAGAGTGTTGGTCGCGGTGTGTTCGTCGCATCTCCGGTCTTCGACGGTGCAAGTGAAGGCGACATCAAAGGCGCCTTGTCACTCGCGGGCATTCCTCGATCAGGTCAAGCGATCTTGTTCGATGGGCGCACGGGTGAAGCGTTCGATCAGAACGTCACGGTGGGCATCATGTACATGCTCAAGCTGCATCATCTCGTCGACGACAAGATCCATGCGCGTTCGATTGGTCCGTACTCGCTCGTCACGCAGCAGCCGCTGGGTGGCAAAGCGCAGTTCGGCGGTCAGCGTCTCGGCGAAATGGAAGTCTGGGCGATGGAAGCCTACGGCGCAGCGTATGCGCTTCAGGAGTTCCTCACCGTCAAGTCGGACGACGTCATGGGTCGTACGCGGATGTACGAAGCGATCGTCAAAGGCGAGTACACGTTGGAGGCGGGTTTGCCCGAGAGCTTCAACGTGCTCATCAAAGAGCTGCAGTCGTTGTGTTTGAACGTTGAACTGGTCGAGACGGGCCTGGAAGCCTCGGCCGCGGAAGAGGAGTGATGCTGAATGCGTGACATCTTTAGCTTCTTCGAGAAGCCCAAGGATCCGCTTTCGTTTAGCGCCATTCGCATCTCGCTTGCGAGCCCGGAGAAGATCCGGGAGTGGTCGCATGGTGAGGTGAAGAAGCCGGAAACGATCAACTACCGCACGTTCAAACCGGAGCGTGATGGGCTGTTTTGCGCGAAGATTTTCGGACCGGTCAAGGACTACGAGTGCAACTGCGGCAAGTACAAGCGCATGAAGCACCGTGGGATCGTGTGCGAAAAGTGCGGTGTCGAAGTCATCCAGTCGAAGGTTCGTCGGGAAAGACTTGGCCACATTTCGCTCGCTACCCCGGTTGCGCACATCTGGTTCTTGAAGAGCCTCCCGTCGCGCATCGGCAACATGCTCGACATCACACTGAAGGACCTCGAAAAGGTTCTTTATTGTGAGGCGTACATTGTCATCGATCCGAAAGAGACGGGTTTGTCCCGTGGTGATCTTCTCAGCGAAGAGCGCTACTTGCAGATCCTCGACGAGTACGGTGAGGACAAGGTCGTTGCGGGTATGGGCGGCGAAGCCGTCCTCGAGATGCTCAAGCAGGTCGACGTGCATGCGCTCGCCGAACTGCTGCGCGAGGAGATGCGCAAGGCGACGAGCGAAGCGAAGCGTAAGAAGCTCGCCAAGCGTCTCAAGGTCGTCGAAGCGTTCCGGGAGAGCGGCAATCGTCCTGAATGGATGATGCTCGCCGTGATCCCGGTGCTTCCGCCGGACTTGCGTCCTCTCGTGCCCCTTGATGGTGGTCGATTCGCAACGAGCGATCTCAACGATCTTTATCGTCGCGTCATCAACCGCAACAATCGTCTCAAGCGGTTGCTCGAGCTCAACGCGCCCGAGATCATCATCCGCAACGAACGCCGCATGTTGCAGGAAGCGGTCGACGCTCTCTTCGACAACGGTCGTCGCGGTAAAACCATTACGGGGCCGAACAAACGACCGCTCAAGAGTTTGTCCGACATGCTCAAGGGCAAGCAAGGACGATTCCGTCAGAACTTGCTCGGCAAGCGCGTCGATTACTCGGGTCGTTCCGTCATCGTCGTGGGTCCGACACTCCGCCTGCATCAGTGCGGATTGCCGAAGAAGATGGCCCTCGAGCTCTTCAAGCCGTTCATCTACAACAAGCTCGAAGAGCGCGGGTACGTCAACACGATCAAGAGCGCGAAGAAGATGGTCGAGAAGGAGCGTCCCGAAGTTTGGGACATTCTCGAAGAGGTCATCAGTGAGCATCCCGTGATGCTCAACCGCGCACCGACATTGCATCGTTTGGGTATTCAGGCGTTCGAGCCGGTGCTCATCGAAGGCAAAGCCATTCAGCTTCACCCGCTCGTTTGCGCGGCGTTCAACGCCGACTTCGACGGTGACCAGATGGCCGTGCACGTACCGCTTTCGGTCGAAGCGCAGATGGAGGCGCGCGTGCTCATGATGAGCACGAACAACATCCTCTCGCCGGCCAACGGTCGTCCGATCATCAACCCGACGCAGGACATCGTGCTCGGGCTCTACTACGCCACGCGTGAACGCAAGTTTGCGAAGGGCGGTTTCCGCGCCGATACGTTGAAGTTTGGCGAGGACCTTCAGGGCACGAGTGCGCAAGGATATTTGCGCGGTGTGTACGCATCACCCGAAGAAGTGCGCATGGCGTACGACGCGGGCGAAGTGCTCTTGCATGCGGGCATTCGCGTGCGTGTTCCGCAGATCGACGAAGATGGCAACCCCATCAGAGACGAGCATGGCCGCATCAAGCGGCACATCGTGAGCACGACGGTTGGTCGCGTACTCATCTCGGAAGTTCTGCCGAAGGGCGTGAGCTTCACGTACGTGAACAAGACGCTCGACAAGAAGGCGCTCAGCGCCCTCATCGACGTTTGTTATCGCGTGCATCGCAACAAGGAGACCGTTCTTCTTGCCGACCGGTTGCGCACGCTCGGGTTTGACCACGCCATGCGCGCGGGCATCTCGATCTGCATGGACCACATGGTCATTCCGCCGGCGAAGAAGGAACTTCTCGACGAAGCTCAACGCGAAGTCGAACGCGTCGTCGAGCAGTACCAAGAAGGTCTCATCACGGACGGCGAGCGTTACAACAAGATCGTCGACATCTGGGCCGGTGTTGCAGATGCAGTCACCGCCAAGATGATGGACGGCATTGGCAAAGAACGCGTTGTCGATCCGGAAAACCCGTCGAAAGAGGGAACCATCGAACCAAGCTTCAACCCGATCTACATCATGGCAGACTCGGGTGCGCGTGGTTCAACGCAGCAGATTCGTCAGCTCGCCGCTATGCGCGGTCTCATGGCCAAACCCTCGGGTGAAATCATCGAGACGCCCATCACGGCGAACTTCCGCGAAGGTCTCAGCGTGCTCCAGTACTTCATCTCGACGCACGGCGCGCGCAAAGGTCTCGCAGACACCGCCCTCAAGACGGCGAACTCCGGTTACCTCACGCGTCGTCTCGTCGACGTTGCCCAAGATGCTGTCATCGCCGAGTTCGATTGCACGACGCTCGACGGCATTCGCGTAACGAAGCTCGAAGAAGCGGGCGAAGTCATTCAACCGCTTGGCGATCGCATCCTCGGTCGCGTTGTTCTCGAAGACGTCATCGATCCGCTGACGGGCGAAGTGCTCATCACGGCGAACACGGAACTCGACGAACAATCCGTGAAGAACATCGAGGAAGCGGGCATCGAGGAAGTCATGATTCGTTCCGTGCTCACGTGTCAGACGCGTCGTGGCGTTTGCGCACTGTGCTACGGACGCGATCTTGCGCGTGGTTACCGTGTCAACATCGGTGAGTCTGTCGGCATCATCGCCGCACAGTCGATCGGTGAACCCGGCACGCAGCTCACGATGCGTACGTTCCACATCGGTGGTACGGCCGCGCGTGGAAAGATCGAAGCGAGCTACCTCGAAGCACGCACCGAAGGCACCGTGCGTTTGCGTCGCGCGACCGTGCATCGCAAGCGTGACGGTTCGATCGTCGTCATGAATCGCCATGGCGAACTCGTCGTCGTCGATGAGACGGGTCGCGAGCGTGAGCATCATCGTTTGGTCTACGGCGCCAACATGAAGGTTGCCGAGGGACAACGGGTCAAACCCGGCGAGCTTCTCGCTGAGTGGGATCAGTTTGCCACGCCAATCCTCACCGAGGTGTCCGGTTCCGTGAAGTACGGCGACCTCGTTGAAGGCGTCAGCGTGCAAGAGCGTGTTGACGAAGTGACGGGTTTGTCCCGCAAGGTCGTCATCGAATCCAAGGCCGCGGATCTTCGTCCGCGTATCTCGCTCAAGGATCCGACGACGGGCGGTACGCTCAAGCTTCCGAACAGCGAGCTTGAAGCGCGTTACTTGCTACCCGTTGGTGCTCATATCGTTGCGCAAGAAGGTGACGTCATCGAAGCCGGTGACATCATCGCGAAGATGCCGCGTGACACCACGAAGGTGCAGGACATCACGGGTGGTTTGCCCCGCGTTGCCGAGCTCTTCGAAGCCCGCAAGCCGAAAGATCACGCCATCATCAGCGAGATCGACGGCGAGGTTTCGTTTGGCAAGGACACCAAGGGCAAGCGCAAGGTCGTCATCACCCCGTTTGCCCCGGATGGTCATCAATTGCCCGATCAAGCACGCGAGTATTTGATCCCCAAGGGCAAGCACATTCAGGTGCAACCTGGTGACCGCGTGCGTGCAGGCGATCCGCTTCAAGACGGTCCGCCAAACCCGCACGACATCTTGCGCGTCAAGGGCGAGAAGGAACTTGCGGCTTGGCTCGTGAACGAAATCCAGCAGGTTTACCGCCTGCAGGGCGTCGGTATCAACGACAAGCACATCGAGGTGATCGTTCGTCAGATGCTCCGACGTGTTCGCGTCAAGGACGTTCGCGATTCGAACTTCCTCGTCGATGAACAGGTGGAGAAGCACCTCTTTGAGCGTGAGAACGAGCGCGTGATCGAGCGTGGTGGACGTCCCGCCATCGCCGAACCGCTGCTGCTCGGTATCACCAAAGCAAGCTTGTCGACCGAGTCGTTCATCAGTGCGTCGTCGTTCCAGGAGACCACGAAGGTGCTCACCGAAGCTGCGATCAGCGGCAAGGTCGACGACCTGCGCGGCCTCAAGGAAAACGTCATCATGGGTCGGCTCATCCCCGCAGGAACGGGCCTCCCGGCGTACAAGCGGCTCCAGGTCGTCGTCGACGGCGAACCGGTGCCTCGCGAGCCTCGATCGCCATCTTCGTTCGATCTCTCGCCGGCCCACATGGCGCCGCCGCGACATCGACCGGATGACCTGCTTTCGGCAGTCGTCAACGAAGAATGACCATCCGGTGCGGCTGGGGAGAAATGTCGTCGCGTGCGAGCGACGTTTCTTCCCAGCCCATTGTCATTTCTTCATCGACCCTCTTCACCAAACCGGGGCACATACTGCAAAGTGACGAATCGCTCGTCGTCACTTGCTGGCCGGGTGCGATATCTCTGCCGATGACGACAGTCCTTACCGCGCCCGATACTACGGGATTGTACTATCACTGAGTTCGCGATGGCTTCTGTGCAAGGCACCAATCAGCGCGTTGCTGATCGTCTTCTCGCCGAAGGTCGCATCACGGCGGAAGACCATAGACGCGTCGTCGCCCAGGCGACGAAACAACGAGGTCGCGTCGAAGATGCGTTCATCGAGCTGGGCGTTGTCTCCGAAGCCGATCTCCTGAAGTACGTCGCCACGCTCCACAACACGCGCTTCGTTTCGACGGAAAAACTCTCCAAAGCGGCCATCGATCAACGTGTCCTCGGTCGCGTCTCGCAGAAGACTGCGAAAATGCACGAGGTTTTTCCTGTACTCCTCGACGACGCCAAGTCCGTTTTGTCCGTCGTTACCGCGGACCCCGACAACCACGTCGCGTTGCACGAAGTAAAACTCGCTGCGGGTGTTCGTGAAGTGCGCGCTCTCGTGGCACGGCCCGCAGCGGTTCATGCCGCGATTGCTCGTCACTACTTCAAAGATGCGGGCGCTTTCGACACACTCTTGCGCAACACAGCGATCGCGCCGGTTACGGACTTCATCGATGTGGATGGTCTGGGCATGGCGCGTGGTGCATCAGCACCCGCCACTCCCAAAAACGCCACGCCGCTTCCGCCGCCTCCACCAGCCCGCGCCCCGGCTCCGACCCTTTCGAGCGGCCAAACTTTTCCTTCCTCACGTGAACAAACCCAACCGTCCCCACACGGTTCTGGTTCGACGCAGATCTCTCCCGCACAGCACCTGGCGGGACACGGGCCGCAAGGTGCCGCGACAAACGGACGTTCCGACCAAACTCAAAACTCTGCCGGATCCAACGAAGCCAAACCGGGTTCGTCCAAGCGACTCGCCGGTCCCCTCAGCCTTGCTGCTGCTTCGGCCGTGTTGCCCACGTCCATCATCGAATCGTCGGAGTACGTCGAAACGCTCAACGTTCTCGTGAGCTTGCTCGGTTGGTGCGTTTGCGATTGCCGCGCACTTGCATGATCTCGGCAAGATGGGCGCGTATCACCTCACTGCGCTGAACGTTTCGGAATACGACGGACATCGCGTCGCGGGCGTCAAAGCGGTCGCTCTGCCCATCGAGTTCATGAGTTCCGTGAATCTTCCAAGCGAAACGATCGCTGCTCTTTCGTCGATGTACGAGCGGTACGACGGAACGGGTTTTCCCCAGGCACTGGCAGGCAAAGAAATCCCACTTGGCGCACGTATTCTCGCTGTTGCCGACACGTACGCCGATCTCACCCACAACCCCCGCAATCCGTTTCGCAAAGTCCTCAAACCAACCGAAGCGTGTGAAGTTCTCGCCGGTTATCGCGGAACGATTTTCGATCCCACCATCGTCGATTTGTTTCGTGCCGAAGCAACAGGTGACGACATGCGAGCACGACTTCTGTCAGCAAAACATGTCGTGCTGCTTGTTGATCCAGGTGTTGAGGAAACAGCGTTTCTCGAGAACAAACTCAACGAACAAGGGTTCGAAGTGCGCATGGCTCGCACGGCGGCTGCTGCATGGCGTGAGTTGCAAACGGGCGACATCACTGCGGTTGTCAGTGAGATCGAACTCGAAGACGCAGACAGCGGATTCAAGCTTCGTGGTGACGCGCAAAAAGAATCGTGGGGTCGTGCACTCACGTGGGTGATCCTCACGCGCAAAGGCGATCGACACAGCGCGCAACGGGCCTTCGATCTTGGCGTCGATGACTTCGTCTCCAAGTCCACATCGATGGACATCTTTGCGGCCAAGTTGCGACAGCTCGTCGAACGTCGAGCCGAGCGCAGTGGAAACAACAGCAAAGGTGGCGTTTCAGGATCGCTCTCGGAGATGAGTTTGCCCGAGATGGTTCAAGTCCTGTGGCATGGGCGCAAAACGGGATCCCTGCGGATCCAGGCGCATAAGGTCAACGGCGAGATTCACTTTGCCGATGGGCAGATCGTGCACGCGGCGTGGGATCAACTCGCTGGAGAAGAAGCGTTCTATCGCATGATCACGTTGAAAGAAGGCGACTTCCATCTCGAAACGGGAGGCGATCTTCCGCAACGTACGATCATGATTTCGCCAGAAGCCTTGTTGCTCGAAGGCATGCGTTTGCTCGACGAAGGTCGTTCGACCACCAACGTCTAAGAGCGAATTCGCATCAACAACTCCGCTACACTTTCATGTTGCGCGTGGATGCACGCGACGTCTCTTGCTTCTCGACCGAGCCCACGCTCGGTGTTCTTCGGGAGAAACCATCATGAAGCTTTCCAGCCTATTTTTATGCTTGTTGCCGCTCGCGGTGATGCCGGCGTTCGTTTCGACAGACGCCTATGCGTGTGGCGGATGCATCGTGTCGCAAACCGAAACGACACTCGTCACGGGACACCGGATGATTCTTTCGATCTCGAAGGATTCCACAACCCTTTGGGATCAAATCACTTACGACGGAGCACCTGAGTCATTCGCATGGGTGCTGCCGACCAAAGGTACTGTTGACATTGGTTTGTCCTCGGACGCGATGTTCACGGCGCTCGAACAAGCCACCGCCGTGACTGTCAATTCACCTGTGATCAGTTGTTTGCCCCCGGATTGTGTCGGAGGGCCGCCGAATGCTGGAGGTAATGCGTCCGGCTCTGGTGGCATGGGTGGTGGAGGCGTCGTGGTGATCGCCGAAGAGGTGGTTGGTCCTTATGCAACTGTGCAACTCTCGTCTCAAGATCCAAACGCGTTGAAGAATTGGCTCGTTACCAACGGCTACAACTTGCCGCCCGACATTGCTCCGATCGTCGATGCGTATGTTGCTGAAGGCTTCAACTTCCTCGCGCTCAAGCTCGTCCCTGGCCAGGGGATCAATTCGATGCGTCCTGTTCGCATCACGTCGATGGGCGCGACGCCTGTGTTACCGCTGCGCATGGTGGCTGCGGGGACAGGACAAACCACGCCGATCACACTCTACGTCATGGGTGAAGGTCGGTACGAAGCGGCGAACTTTGCAAACTTCACGATCAAAGAAACCGAACTCACGTGGAACTGGGACACGCAATCGAGCGACTACGCGAAGATCAAACAAGCAGGCTTTGATGCTTCAGGTGGCAAGTCGTGGCTCACGGAAGCTGCCGAGCCGTTCTCGAAGTATTGGTTCCAGGACAATCTGCGTTGGTCGGCCGAGTTTGACACGGCAAACAGTGGTTACGGCATCGATCCGATGGGTCCAACGGCGCTCGAAGAGTGCAACGCGGATCTCGCCGCTCTTTTCTCTACGATTCCCGATGCCACGTTGTGGGTCACGCGCATGAATGGCGAGCTTTCACGTGCTGCCCTTGGTATCGACTTGACCCTCCAAGCGTCCGCACAACAGACTCAGGTACCGCGTTGGTTGCAAGTGACAAACGCCATCGGCACACAGCCTGCGTGTCCTCCGCCTCCGGATTGGTGTTCCCCTCCACCTCCGTCGGGCGGTGTTGATACGAACCCGTGGGATGATCATTTTGGCAGCGGAAACGGCAGCACATCGCAAGCCACACCAAGCTGTGCTGTGGCAACCGAATCGACTGTGCCCGCGACGTTTGGCCTGCTTGCTTCGGCTTTCTTCATGTCCGTTGCTCGTCGTCGCGGTCGTGCGTCTCGCGCTCAGCGTTCTTCCTGAACGACCCAAATCGCACATCACTCGCATCTTGCTGTTCCTTTGACCGTGCTCTAGCCTCATGATCGAGGCGTGGACCGCACTTGCGGCCGCGACCCGGAGGCACGACATGTACGGTCCCAAAGGTCAGGGAAGTGGTGGGCGTTCGGGGGGACAAACCAAAAAAGTCACCGTACCGGACATACGCGCGCGCAAACGTGGTTTGCCGCTGACGATGGTCACTGCATACGACTTCACCATGGCGCGGCTGCTCGATGCCGGTGGTGTCGATATGCTGCTGGTTGGTGATTCGCTCGGAATGGTCATTCAAGGTCATCCGACGACATTGCCCGTCACGGTCGAGGACATTTGTTATCACGGTCGAGCGGTGGCTCGAGGTGCGCGGCGAGCCCATGTCGTGGGCGATATGCCATTTATGAGTTTCCAGGTTTCGCCCATTCAGGCGCTCGAAAATGCCGGGCGCATGATGAAAGACGGCGCATTCGAAAGCATCAAGCTCGAAGGTGGCGAAGACGTTGCCGAACACGTGCGGCGTATTGTCGCGGCCGGAATTCCCGTTATGGGTCATGTCGGCCTTACGCCGCAATCGGTGCACGCCATGGGTGGTTTCAAAGTCCAAGGCAAAGGCGATCAAAATGCGGCCCGTGTGGTTCGAGACGCTGTGGCTCTCGAACAAGCGGGCGCTTATGCCATTGTGCTCGAAGCCATTCCGCCGGATCTTGCCGAAGAAGTCACTGCTGCCGTTTCAATTCCCACGATTGGAATTGGTGCCGGCGCAGGTTGTGACGGTCAGGTTCTCGTTTGTTACGATATGCTCGGGATGTTCCCGGACCTCGAGCCGAAATTTGCGAAACGGTTTGCCCAAGTGGGTGAACAAATCGTGCAAGCGACGCAGCTTTATGTGGGCGAAGTGCAAGAAAGAACCTTTCCTGCGCCGGAACATACCTTCAAGCCAAACGATCCGCGTCGAGCTCCACGGCCCGTCATGCCGGCGTCTGCCGAACCAGCCGCATTGTCGATGGACGAAATTCCTCCGCATTGGCAAACGCATTGATGCAATTCGGAATCACCGAATAACAGCTTGCGGATTCATTGATTCCCGATCATTCTGCAGGCTGTTATCAACCTGTGCCGCGCCAAACCGGATCGTTCAAGCGTTTCGACGTCATCCATCAAAAATACGGTTTGATCGAGGCGAGCCAGTCGGGTTTGTCGCCATAAGCCTGCTTGTAACGATCCAACAGAATGTTTGGTGGCAATGGGCTCGGGATCAATTGGGCCATTGCTTTCGAGCGTTGTTCGTATTCTGCCAATGGCAAGATGACGGCGGGTACCGCGTCGGGAGAATCGATCTTCCAGCCATCCATGACATCTTTGCCCATGAGCGGAAAAACGCCCCACTTTTTTGTTTTTCCTGTTGGAACCATTTTTTGCAAGACATTAAACGGGCCAATGACCGGCTGTTGCGCCATGGCTGCCGTGAGGCTGCTCCCGAATGCGCCCGCTAAAATCGTTGCGGCATCGGGACTCAGCGTGCCCGCGGCGATTTCTGCCACCGGCTTTTTCTGCGTCAATGCTTCCAGCAATTGGGTCGCAAATTGAGTCGCCTGGACTTCATCGTCGGACGTGCCGCCCGAGTATCCCTGCGCTTTGCTGATGAATTCATCCACGAGCGTCTTCGAGGAAGCGCCCGTGCCGCTCGAGCCCAAAGAACCCGTGCCCAACAATGGGCCGGACGATTGGAGAAGTTGTGCTGAAGGAAAGGCTGCACCGGATGGAGGGAGAAACCCGCCACCATTGGATTGCGGTGCGGCTTCTTCCTTGCGCTTGTCGTTGGGACACTTTTGTTGATTGTAGGGAGCGGGAAGGCTGTGCGGACTGTCCAAATCCGCTTTCTCGTCGAAGACATAGATGCGATTGCCAAACAGTTTTGCCGTGCGTTCCACATCGTTATCGATGGGCTTGAACGACTGACCGAACGTCCACTTCTGCGCGTCTTTGGCGATTCCCTCCGGACGCAAGCAAACCTTGATCGTTTTGATTTCCGGTTTGGCTGGCGCGGCCGCCGTCTTCGACTTGTTCGCCTGTCCGGGTCGCGCCGCGGGCGCCAACGAAGTGGGCTCAGCAGGCCGAGCGGCTCCTCCACGCGCTTTCGTTTCTGCGTGTGCGAGATCTCCCGCAAACAGCACAAAACACGAAGCCGCGATGACGCTCTGGTAAAACCGCCGATGCCCCATGTATGGTGGCTACCACGACACGTTTGTGGCGTCAAGGGAGCGGGGTGAGAAAAACGATTCGGTGCGTGAATCTCGTGTGGCAGGTGAAACGTTTGCCCTGGGGGAAAACGCTCTTGAACCGAGTCCACGTCGATGCCCAAACGTAGCTCGAATCGCCGTGTCAGGAACCCGGCGATTCGGGGTATCTGTCCATCTGTCCAGCTCCATGGCGCCTCCACTGGCGCAATGTTCCCGCGAGCACGACATCGAATCCAACGTCACCGTGAACCAAGTAAAACCGATTCTCGAGCTACCAACAGCGTGGCTTCCGGGGTCCGTGGCATTGCCAAAGTGTCTGACGAGATTGGGCACATAAGGGAGTGATCTGTCAAAAAATGTCCATCCTGGCGATAATCGCTTTCCCTACGTCGTCGAAATGCTATCTTCGGCGGGCCGCGGGCTGTTCCGCGCGTATGTCGATCGATTCTTCAGCTTTCTTCGGACGATGAACCCATGTGCGTTTCACGCATTGCCGATCGCAATGCTCCGGGGGGAAGTTCCAGTCTCGATCGCCTTCAATCGATCTGGTTTTCGAACCAAGGAGGCAGGTACACATGAATTTTGATGCGCAAAAGAAGCGCACGGGTCTCAAGGCCTGGATTGCTGCATTTGCAGTGGCCGTGGGCACCATGTCCTTTGCAGGCTGCGACGACGACCCGAGTCCCATCACTTCCGGTGCTGGTGGCAACGGTCAAGGTGGCCAAAGCAACACGAGCAGCAGCACGGGTGGCATGTCCACTTCTTCTTCCACCAGCGGTATGGGCGGGAGCGCTGGAATGGGCAATGGCGGTGCAGGTGGCGCAGGCGGCGCCGTGTCAAAATGCCCGCCCGGACAAGCTGAATGCAATGGCACGTGCACCATTACGACGTTCGATCCGGACAATTGTGGTGCATGTGGCAACAAATGCATGAATGGCCAAGTGTGCGCGGCCGGCAAATGTGGCATCAAGTGCGCGGGGGGAACGACGCAATGCACCGACCAATGCGTGGATATTCAGAACGATCCAACGAATTGCGGTGCATGTGGAACCAAGTGTGCCATGGGAGAAGTCTGCTCCGCGGGCCAGTGTAACGTTTTCTGCGTCGGACAAACGACGAAATGCGGCAACCTCTGCGTCGATATCAAAACCGACGTGGCCAATTGCGGCGCTTGCGGGACCGTTTGCGCGCAAGACGAGGTTTGTTCCAATGGAACATGCGGTTTGAAGTGCGTCGGTGGAACGACGAAATGCGGCACGGCGTGCGTCGATGTATTGGTCGACGGTTTGAATTGCGGCATGTGCGGAACGGTTTGCGGACCCGGCGAAGTGTGTTCCGGTGGCAAATGCGACCTCAAGTGCGGCGGCGGTACGACGAAATGCGCCAATGCCTGCGTCGATACGAAAGTCGATCCTGGTAATTGTGGCGCTTGCGGCGTCGTTTGTCCCATGGGTCAAGTTTGCACCGATAGCAAATGCGCCACGAAGTGTGGCCCGGGTACCGAGAATTGCGGCGGTGCGTGCGTCGACACGAAACTCGATCCCAGCAATTGCGGCATGTGCGGTAAAGCATGTGCAACGGGCGAAGTTTGCTCCAATGGCGTGTGTGGAAGCACGTGTGGGGCAGGTTTGACCAAGTGCGGCACGTTGTGCGTCGATCTGAAAGAGGACGAAGCCAATTGCGGCATGTGTGGTAACGTTTGTCCGGCCAGCGTGGCTTGCTTCAACGGAACCTGTGCAGCGGCAGGTGCTTGCGACGCGGCCATGGATTGCGGCACGTGTCAGTTCTGCGCATTCGACGGCGTTTGTCGCGACGAAATCCAATCGTGCGTGCTCAACACCGAATGCACGGATCTCCGCGATTGCATCAATGCCTGTCCGGCCAATGATCCGAATTGCCCCAGCATGTGCGCCCAATTGTCGCCCAATGGCGTCGCTGATTACTTGAACATCACCGATTGCCTCTTCTGCCAAGAGTGCTCGGGAAGCTGCGGGATCGATAAAGTCGCCTATGGCTGCCAGGCAAGCTGCGACATGGTCGACTGCAATACCTGCTTTAACTGCACCACGGCAGCGGGCGGGCTCTGCGCCGACGATTTGGCCATTTGTCAAGCCAACCCGGAATGCCTCGCCCTTTCGACGTGCCTCAATGGGTGCTCGAATCAGGCGTGCGAAGACATGTGCGTGCAAGATCATGTCGATGGCGTCGCCGACTACAACGCAATCATCATCTGCGTAGCTTGCCAAGAATGCAATACCACGTGCAATATGGGTCAAGCCTGCCCGTGATGGTTCAGTGACAAAAAATCGTTTGGCGCGCCAACTCTACAAAGCGTTGGCCGCATCTCGCCACTGACCCCATACCCGTAAAACCAATTCCAAAGCAAACAGTCCAAAGAGCGTCAATGCGACGTATGGCGATACGTCCATTGCCGGCTGAACTCTAGGCTGCGATTCTGCACGTGCGGTGTCTGCAATCGGGCGCGGGTGCGAATCAATTTCCCGCTCCGGGATCGTCGCAATGCGGACACATGCCAAAATCGGAATTAGGCGACGTGTCGTCGACGTGTAGCGGTAACTTTGACGACCATGCCTGCTCGCCCGAGCATGGAGATCAACGTGTCCACACTGAACCGCTCGATTTTTCCGTGTACGAGATCGCTTACACAAGGTTGTGTCACGCCGAGCAACGTGGCCGCGGCTGCTTGTGTGAGACCTCGGTCATCGATGAACTTTCGGAGCCGGATCATGAGGTTTGCGCGGATTTTGAGGTTTTCCGCTTCTTCATGGGGGAATCCCAGATCCTCGAATACGTTGCCCGTCGACCGTTGCATCTTGATTGTCATCATGCCTCCTTGCTGCCTGTCCGCGCCCGTTGCACTTCAGCGAGTCGACGCTTTGCCAAATCGATGTCCGCTTGCCTCGTCTTCTGTGTGCGCTTTTCAAATGCGTGAAGGACATAGATCGCTTCGTCATACTTGGCGATGTAGAGCACGCGATGTTCGAGGGGCGTACTTATGCGGATCTCAATGACGCCCTGACCAACGGAGTTGAATGCCTTCCAGTCGTCTGGCATAAGCCCAAGCTGAACACGCCGAAGCTCATAGCCGCAGCGGCGACGCGCGTCTTCCGGGATCCTCGAGCGCCGATTCTGTCCAGGTTGAGCGGTTTGTCCTTCAATGCCGCTTCGGATACACGTATTTGTATGCACGAGCAAGCGTGCTCGATCTTGTAGATCAGTCTACGCAAAATTTCTAGTGAATACGCATTACATAGCAAACGGTTCTGTGTTCCTTGACAAACATGGATTCGCTCGCTAGGCCACGTCGCGTCCACCTTGACCAATCCGGAGGCGCGTCCACCTTGACCAATTCGGAGGCGCGCTCCATGCCGCTGCGAAGCGAATTCGGTTGCCACTCTTCGAGGCGCTCTGCTACGTTGCGTTTCGATGGCTCCGCGAAATCCCTTTGGCTCCGCGATTCTCGCGTTTACGGGCAGCGCCGAGGCATATTGTTGCAAACATCCTGAGCGTCGAGCCAAACCGTTCGCTTCCCCGCTTGCAGAGAGGAGGCGAAATTCATGAACAAAAAGACACGCACATCTGGTGGTCCCTCCAAAAAGAAAGCCGAGATTTCCCTTGTCCGCTCTTCGGCAGCGGAATACCTTACGTTTGTCGCGGCCAGCGGCCAGGGGGGGGTCGAGGCCGTTTACGCCGATGAAAACGTCTGGCTCAGCCAGAAGATGATGGGGCTGCTTTACGCGGTGGAAACCCACACCGTGAACTATCACCTCAAGAAAATCTTCGAAGACGCTGAATTGGATGGCGTTTCAGTTATTCGAAATTTTCGAATAACTGCCGCTGACGGCAAAACCTACGATACGCAGCACTACAATTTGGCCGCCATTATCGCGGTCGGCTACAAGGTGAATTCCGAGCGTGCGGTGCAGTTCCGCAAGTGGGCCACGGGCATCATCGAGTCCTTCACGATCAAGGGCTTTGCAATGGATGACGAGCGCCTGAAAGGTGACGGCTCCATCCTTGGCAAGAAATACTTCGAGGAACAGCTCCAGCGCATCCGGGAAATCCGCTTGAGCGAGCGCAAATTCTACCAGAAGATCACGGACATCTACGCCACTTCCGTTGACTACGATGTTACTGCCACCGCCACCAAACGCTTCTTTGCCACCGTACAAAACAAGCTCCACTGGGCCATTCACGGCCAGACGGCGGCCGAAGTCATTGTTTCACGCGCCGATGCTAGCAAGGAGCGCATGGGCCTGACCACCTGGAAGGACGCGCCCACGGGGAAGGTCCAGAAGTTCGATGTCATCGTGGCGAAAAACTATCTGACGGAAAACGAAATGGCGCAGCTCCAGCGTCTCGTCTCCGCCTACTTGGATTTAGCGGAAGACATGGCGCTGCGGGAGATTCCCATGACCATGCAGGACTGGGAAACCCGCCTCAATCGCTTCATCGCCGCGGCCGATCGGGGAATCTTGCAGGACGCGGGCAAGGTCACAGCCGAAATCGCCCAAGCCCATGCCGAAAGCGAGTTTGAGAAGTACCGCGTCGTCCAGGACCGGTTGTTCGAGTCGGATTTTGACCGGCTGATCAAGAAGGTGGAGGGTGAAAACCCATGAATGAGCTGCGTGGCGCCTAGCCGAAACAAATTGGCAAATTCGCAGTTGATGCGTTTATGCCGTTGCGCGTCGCTCATGCGGAGCGGTGGACTCGGACAAGTCGAATGGAACGTTCGCTCCGGACTGGAAGAACCAATTCGCGATATTTCCTGACGCCTACGTCGGAGTTTCTGGTAAGGAATGAAGACGCCAGCGCCATCTGCGTGGCTCGCCAAGAATGCAACAACAGTTGCAATATGGGCCAAGCCTGCCCGTGATTGGACGAGTCCGGTAATCCTTCCGTCGAAGTACAAAAGCCGCCAATTGATTCGCATCTGATCTTCGAGGTTATCAGGTTGATCCTGGAGTTCATAACCAATATGCAATAACCGCCAAATCGTTCGACGATCAATTGAAAAGCTAGACGACGAGTTGAACCAAGCGCTCGAATCCGCGTTATTTGGACGAATCAACAAATTTAACATCATTATGATTTTTAAGCTGACTAACACTATGATCCGTCAAAGAGTGGAGCTGCGCGTGCAAGTCATTGTGTCCCTGTTCGCCATACGGGTAAAATATAATTTCTTTATCCTTTATCTGTCCGTGCCGCCCACGGGTGAAAAATTCTTTGAAATACATGTGATCGGATTCGCCCAGCGAATGCCCAAAGAAGTGAATCACATCGGCGCTGATTAGCAACTGCGCAATATTTCTACCATTATAAAGCAAGCTTGTTGACTTGCGTAAGAACACATGTTCAGGAATAATACTGGCAGAATCGTCTACTCCGAAAATGATATCGTTGCCCCTTGCTGTACCGTGAATGTATTGAATATTTGATAAGTGCGCTGGATCGTGCCCGGGCTTGTGACTCAGTACCACCTCGAAAGAATTCGTATAGTTAAAGCTAATCACTTTGGCGTCGGCCTGATGATGCGCAAAAACCATCTTATACGCGGGCGAGCTTGCATCTGGCACGATCTTGACCTTTTGAATGTATTCCATTAGAGATTGCTTAAGGAGCTTGTACTCCTCGTGGAATTCGGCATGCGATCCTGAACGCGAATATTTTGCTAATTCGCTTTCCACGTCAACCCATCTACTGTTCACATTCTGGTCCATGAGGTAATCGAACAAGCGCTTCCCCGCCTTTGTATATTTCTTGAATTCGTCGGAATTTAAGTAGTCCCTATAGCTGGTGCGGAATCCAAGACTAAGGTCAAACCATTGCCTATGATAAACAGTTGGCTTGTCATGCTTTATGCTGCTTTTCGTGCTATGTCTGGGGAGCGCTTGAGGCCATCAAGCTGCCATCATCGAACTTGCACGTCAAGTGAAGAAGAGGCTCAAGCGGCGTGCCTTTATCCTTCTCCCAACCCAGCCGTTCCAAGAACCTTCCCGCCCCGCCTCGCCCACCACGTAAAATCAACACCGTACGCTTCTCGAAACGCATTCTTGACAACTCTGCTCGATATCGGCGCCTTTTCGCAATGGTTCCTCCCGCCAACCACATTTCCCGCACGCGACACGACGCTGCGCGTTCTTCGGCACCTTTGATGTTTTCGACGGCCCGCTCCGACCCAACCCAATTTCCCTGACAAATATGTCGGAGTTTCTGGTGGTGGGGAACGAAGACGCCAATGCTATTGCCATCTAAGCGGTTTGTCAGGAATGACCGAACCATTTCACCATAAGCATGGCCTGCTCGTGATGGTTCGTTGACGTAAATGACGTCAATTCGTTTGGCGCGCCAACTCT
>JBGAOI010000919.1:3036-3283 GCA_044221885.1 Polyangium sp. (in: bacteria) | reverse complement strand
AAAACGATCGCGCGGCTTCATGGCGGCATGCAAAGGAATGAACAGATCGTCGAGGTTCCGGATCACGTCCGGTGTTGAAGAGCCAAGTGTTTCAGCCATTTTCCAATCTTGCTCGAAGGATGTTTGTCTCTCCAACCGATTCACAACCCATTTGGGCGACCCGCGCGTTCACTGGTCTGATCGGCCATACACTGCCGCCAAAGCACCAAGGTGCTTCAAGGTGGTGCCTGCGCCCCCACCCATAACC
>JBGAOI010000919.1:0-3026 GCA_044221885.1 Polyangium sp. (in: bacteria) | reverse complement strand
ACGGCGCTTGCACGCTGCAACCCAACCATCAACAGGCGCTTCTTCTCTCGGCACACCGTGTACAGCGTCGGGTGTTGCCGCAAGCAACACACCAGCTCGAGCCCCAAAACGTTTCGACGTCGAAAGCGCTGTGTACCCTGCTTGCTCCGTGGGTACGTCAAAAAGAACCGCATGCGCCCCCGCATCCATCGCGCCACGCACCGCGTCCTCGAGTGAGTCGCCATCAACCACACGTTCACCATCGCTCGACTCGAGAACGGCCCATGTCGGCAGTTGCGTCGCACACGCGCTCGCTACAGCAGCAATTCGTGACGTTCGCGCAATCGAAGCTCCGTGCGGATACATCGCCGGCGAAAGCCCACGAGCCAAGATGATCTCACAGCCCGACGTGGACAAACGCGTCGCATGCATCGCGTACTCTTCCGTGATCCGCTCGGGCAACACGGGCGCAATCCAACGCGAACCCAAGAGACCACCCACCGCAACCTTGCGCGACGTCTCGCGCACCGCATCCAGCGCCAGCTCGATGGCTGTTCCTGTCAGCGCCGCCGATCGAAACGCCATGCCGATCTGCGCCAACGCTCGCGGCATCGTTTCATCCGTGAGCGCCAGAAGCACATCCACACCGGCAGAAATTTCATCGCCGTAATAGTCTGTCACGACAGACGGATGTTCACGCACGAGCCGCCCCAACGCTGCCACACCGTCGAGACTGGCTCCTCGTGCGATCAATCCCGAGGCCGCATCTCCTCCAACAAGGATTGGCAAACCGGCATCGAGACGAGCAACGAGGGCGTTCGGTAAAGTCACGACGTCACGCAAAGGCACGAACTTGCGTTCCTTCTTATCACTTCACGCCACAACACGGAACCAGAGACGGAACAACTGGGCGATTTGGATCCCGAGCATGCAAGAAATCATCAGGAAGACGACGAAACCCTGAATGGACGACCAGCAGATGTCGACCCAGAGCGTCGAGGCAAAAACTTGCGGTCGAAGATACGCACGCGACGCACGAAGAGATCCAAGAGAAAAACCACGATCGCGGCGTAGATGAATCGCGGCCAAAGTTCCTCGTGGTACGTGACCTTCTCACCTCCAGCATCGAAGATCGCTTGCACGTTCGGCGGATCCATCGCGCCCCCTGTAGCTCGAGCCGCTTTATCCATCGACGCAACATCCGGCTCGAATCCCGCGTATTCCTTGGGATAAGGATTCGACACGTGCCCAAAACTCACCGCAACTTGCTTGAGTTCTCCGCCTTCGGTTTGTCGCAGATGCTCGGCCCGCAGCAAGAATGAACCGTACTTGTCGAGCGGATGATCCACTTCATACCGTCCCGGCGCGGTCTGCTTGAAGTCCACCACCGTGGTTTGTCCCCCCGGTTCGGGACCAACGATGCTCA
This sequence comes from Polyangium sp. (in: bacteria), assembly GCA_044221885.1. Lineage (GTDB taxonomy): Bacteria > Myxococcota_A > Polyangia > Polyangiales > Polyangiaceae > Polyangium. The sequence continues at coordinate 1,621 of JBGAOI010000919.1, read as the reverse complement.
ATCGCGAACTCAGGTTGTTCTCAAACCGTTCATCCGCGCCAAACGCATCCACCGACGCCTTCAATCGACCACCAGTCACTTCGGTCTTCATATCGAGCTCGCGGCGATGCTTCTGCCGCATGTGCTCGCGCACGAGTTGACCCCAGAATCGCTCGAATCCCGGCCAGCGTAGCCACTCGACGGCCCACCGTGACTTCACGTCGCTCGTCCACGCGAGCGTCCAACCAAGTCCCACACGCCACCGCGCAAGGATCGGTTCCTGCGTATCGCTCTGCAAAAGCTCCTGCGCCGGCGTGGGTTTCATTTTTGTCGAGACGTACCCGTGAAGGTTTGGCGCGGTACGTACATCGATCCCGCGCAAGAAGGCCGCATCGCCCACCTGCGTCACGGGAAACCACTCTTCCACCGCTGCCGCCCGCGCGATCATCTCCGTCTCTTTCGTGAAGATACGCGGCAAACTGTTGGCATCCATGACCGCGTGGTAACGGCCGCCTCCGACATCGGCGATCATCTTCAGCAACTGCTCATCGACATCACTTCCAAGACCCACGGTCGTCACCGTGATCGACTCGGCGATCATGCCGGACACGAGATCGCGAATGCCTTGGTTCGGGGCTTTGCCGTCCGTCAACAAAACGCAGTGTTTCTTGCGCGCCTGCGTCACGGACAAATCTTGGTAGGCCGCATCGAGCGCAGGGAAAATCTCCGTTCCGCCGCCCGGTTGAATGCGCGCGATGTCCGCAGCAATGCGGGATCGATTGCGCGCGGGTTGCATTTTGACGTACCGCGTAGGCGCCGAATCGAACGCGATGACCTCGAGCAAATCATCCGACGACAACACTTGCGCCGTAGCTTTGGCCGCTGCTTTCGCCATCTCCAAAGGCAAACCCGTCATCGATCCAGAACGATCGATCACGAGCGTCATGGCCACACTCGGCATCTCCTTCTTGCGCTCGTTGTCCATGCGCACAGGCAAGATCCGCTCGATGGTCGTGTGATACCAACCGCCAAGACCATACCCCGAATCACCACCGGAAAAGAGAAAGCCTCCGCCGAGATCCCGCACGTACGTTTCGATCAGTTCCTGCGCTTGAAGACTCACAGCGTCTTTCGGCGTGTCGCTCAAAATCAGGAAATCAAAACGTTCCATCTCTTTGAGTGACCCGGGAAAACCCGCCGGAGGACGCACATCGACGTCGAACTGTTGCGCCGTGAGTGCCGCAGAAAGAGGTCCTGCATGTTGCGGCGTACCTTCGACGTAAAGCACCGAAGGACGACCCGGAACATCGATTGTCGTGGCGTAACGGTTGTTCTCTTTGAACTTGTCTGCGGGAATTTCATCAACTTCCAGCGCGTACGTCACTTGTCCCGCAATACGCACGACGCTCTTGAAAACAACATCGTTTGGACCTGCAACCAAATCGATTTGTTTGACCCCATCAAGACCGTTCAGCGCTTCACCCTGGTAGAGACGAACCCGCGCCGTCGTCGCCCGCGTCGCCCGCATAACTCAGGTTCTGGAAACTTCCCACCTCGTCCCCACCCGCACCGGACGCGCCGATGGGGCCGGGGTGTCCGGGCTCACCGGTTCCGCCATTGATCGTGCAGTCGAATGACGCTG
>JBGAOI010000918.1:0-3284 GCA_044221885.1 Polyangium sp. (in: bacteria) | reverse complement strand
TTTTTTCGTTCGGCGGTGACGCTCGAAAATTGCCATTGTCGAAGAGCAAAATACGGCCGTCGGGAAACACTTTCGGGGCATGTTGATGGTAAAACCACGGCATGTCGGGCGGAGCTTTCAAAAGAGCTTCGGACCAGGGCGACTTCCAATTGTCCGGCGGGCCGAGGATCCACACGAGTTTTCCCGACGCGCGATGGAATTTCACGAGCGCATCTTGATTGCGTAAAGAAACCACGATGCTGTCGTCATGCTCGGAATACACGATCGCATTCGCATGGGACCAATCTTTCGTTCCCGTCGCGACATCGATGTATTTCATGTCCCAAAAAGGAGAGAGCGAATCATACCCAAGGCGATACACATCGATAAAATCGTCCATGAACCAGGATTGAACAATTTGCCCACTGCGATCAAATTCGTTGATCTTGTCGACAATGAGCGGCACAGTCGCCAGCGGGGCGTTTGCATCTTTTTCGTTTGTCGGGTAATTCGGAGCGGCAATCATCGCGGTGGACAGGGACAAGAAGTGACCATTGGGCAATTCTTGCAGGTCGTGATGCATCGTATCCGTCTGGATAATCGTGGCGCCTTCCGGCTCGGGTGCACCCAAACCTACGGCATGCCATACTTCGAGGACATTACCCAGCGTATCGATTTCCATGAAACCCATTTGGTCATATTCGTAGATCAAATGACCATTGGGCAATTGCCGCGCGTCGCCAGGAACCACATCGGGATGATGATACCAGACGACTTCTCCTGCTGCATTGACGGCAATGAGCCAACCATGCGGGATGATCACGCCCATCAGGAACGGGTTCCATTGATACACGTTGAACAGCGTGAGTCCAGGCTCCATTGCCGTAGGATCGCTGACTTTGACCTTGATGGGCGGAAAATCAAAAGGCAGGGGATTGGTTTGCCAAGGAAGGGTTTTCGATTCCTTCGTATGACTTTCGCTCTCCGCGGTCACCGTGATCGTATTCGTTTTTCCCGGGACCAGCCCCAACACGGGAAGCTCGTGTTTCGTGCGAAATTCAGTGAATTCCACGTGCGTGGGCAAGGTTGCTCCGACAATATCGAGCGTGATCTTCGTGGCCGTCGTCGTTTCGATGTGCAGGATGGCGGCGAGCGGAACGCTTGGATTGGGATTGGCCTGGATCGTGGCGTCGCGGAACAGCTTCGAGGCAGATTTGTCGTGATTGCAGCCGGGCCATGAAAGCGCCATGGTGATGACGAGCAGTCCTTGGGCCAGTTGCAGTCCACGCGGAGTCACGGGGCGTGACTTTACTGCGAAGTTTCGCGAGCCAACAATGGAAATCGACGGCGGCGCAAAAATAGTTGCCGGTCGCTGTTCATGTGTCCACGCGAATGCCACAAACGCCGGCGAAAAGTCCCTTGGGCGTGATGGCGCCTAGAAAAACAGGGTAGGTGATAAACGATTCCTGCATGGTGACTTTCACGGGATTGCCCAAAGCCTTGAGCAGCGCGGCGGCTTTTTTGCATTTCTCGACTTCTTTGGGCGAGTAATAATCTTCCGGCTCGTCATCTTCGTCCCAGAAAAATCGTTCGGTATTTTGCGTTTTTTGCACGATAAAGTCTTTGTGACTCTCGGTCCTGCACAACAATCCTGAATGGACAAGTTTGGCGATGAGGCCGCCTTCATGTTTTTTTGGAAAAACGAAGGGGTAATACGGACAATCGGTGTCGGATGTAATGACCACGTTTTTCAGCACGAGCGCGAGTGCGCGGGCAAACGTGACAGCTTCGGCCATGGCTTGCCAATCGTCGACGTCGGTACCATCCGAAGCGGCCGGGTGAAACCCTGTCGTGTAGAGCCGAGCCCCAAACATTCGCGGGGTTGCCTCCATGTTCGGCGTATAATAATTGGCGCCCGGCATTCGACACTGGCGAAAGGCGTTGTTGAGCGCTCCAATACGCTTGATGGCGCCAAAAACCTCTTCGAATGACGCTTGATCGCGAATATGCTTCATCTCGTCAGGATCACGCAACCGCGACGATTTGTTGCCCGAAGCGTTTTCACCCGCAAATCGATCGACTTCGCGCCACAGATCGGCGAGCAATTTTCGTTGCTCGTCGGGTGTTCGCGGAATGTCGGGGTATGGCACGTGAAAGACACGGATTGCCAGCTCCGCACCCACCAACGTTCCTCGTGTGAACGACGCGAAAGAGGTGGCTTGCTCGAGTCCTCGATGGGCAATCACCAAAAGATCACAACCGGGATTTTTTTCGAGCAGCGCCAAGGGACCTTTTCGCAACGGCGGCAACGTATGTTGCAGTTCCGAAGCGAGTTCTCGCGTCGGGGAGGAATCTTTGGATTCCAAGTGTGCGAGCAATTCTTCACGTTTTTGAGGGGAAAAGCGAGTTCCTTCGGGAAAAATCACCACACCTTCGTCGTTGTCGAGATCATCGTACAACGTCGAAAGCCATTCCACTTCGTCGACGGATCGATCTCCTCGACGAACAAAGCGATTGGGAATGCGTTGGCCGACGATATCGATACACGGATCAAAAAGAAGTTCGCGTTTTAATACATAACGCAATTGATAACCCAAGGGCCGGGCGAGAAGAAGAATGGGCAATCCGGTGTCCACGGTGCTCGCGTGACGCACGAACACCAAAAGGGGACGCTGCTGCTTGGGGATTTCCGCTCCGTCAATCACAACGCGTAGGTGGAATAGCTTTTGCGTCGCGGAGAAAATGGCCTTCACCCACCACGCTTGTAGTCGCGAATTGGCGCGGATGAAATTTCGGCGATATTTTCTGGTCATGCGGCCGAGAAACGCGAGCCAAAGAAAAAAGGACCAAAGGATGCCCAACGTCTCGCAAATCAAAAAGACCCACAAAAAAAGCATGGTCCGGCTTCGACCGAATTGGCGAGGAACTAGGATATCGACGAGCGTGGCAAGGGGCAGAACAAGTGGTACCAGTCCAAACGAAGCAATTGTGAGCAGAAAGGTCAGAGGAATGGTGATGGCGCGTCGGGACCAGCGAGTCGTCCAGGATTCAGTGACCGAGGCACGAGGGCTCATGAGGTTTGGCAGGGCAATAGCATGAAATTTGGGCAAGCGACAGGGAAAAATTTTGTGTTGGAATTATTCTTGGCGTAGGATAACAGATGTCGTTTGGTAGAGTGAGTGTGTTGTGATGGCTACGCTGAATCGGGGACGGGGGTATTACCGGCAAGTCCGATGAATTGCGGGCGGGGGAATTGAAAACGCACGCGGTGGATTGAACGTTCGCTCCGCGCGCTAACAAGCGCG
>JBGAOI010000917.1:0-3284 GCA_044221885.1 Polyangium sp. (in: bacteria) | reverse complement strand
CTTTTGACCGCAAAACAATTCGCCGGAGCCTTTGGCATTTTGGCACTCGGGCAATTCGCCGGGTTTGTCACGGCTGTGGGCAGCGCCGGCGTGCTGGCATTTGGACTGGGACGATCGTTTGGATGGTACACGGCGCCTTGGCTTGCTGGTGTCTTGTTCGGCTTCGCCGCGGCCGCAGGCGTATTGGGCGTGCACCACCTTTGGCGCAAACGCATGCGCGACGAATCGATTGCTCCCTCGAGTTTTTGGGCCGCATGTCTCGCCGCGTGGGCGTTGGTCCTGCTTCTGTCGCTCGTCAAGCACGTCGCCGGGGGATACCTCGCGTTTGTTTGGACAATCTCCCTCGCGATCGGCTTTTTTGCTTCCATGCGTTGGCCGGAACGTTTCGTGCCGATTGCGCTCGCATCGATCACACCGGGCCTGTTTCTCGTGACCAACTATTTCGTGCCGAGCGTCGGATCGCTGTATGGACAACTCGCGGTGATTCCCGTGCCCGTACCGGGCGACATTCCCGCCGCATTGCTTGCAGCGATTCCGGTGCTCGCCAGTGTTTCGGGACTGATGATCCTCGCGCACGCGGCTGGGCGCATTGGACGCGCGGCAGTCGTCGCATTTTCCATTGCCGCGTTAACGTTTGTCGTCGTCGCCGTTCGCAAACCATTCGACGCACAACATCCACGTCGACTCATTGCCGTTCACGCCGAGCAAAACGGGCGCAGTGCAATTGCTTTGCGACCGTGGGATGCATTGCCGCTCGATCCAGACGTAGTCGGCATTCCCGAAATAACCGTCGCGCGAACGGATTGGACCCCCATTGCGCCGCCATGGCCTCCGGCATCACATGAATACCGTGCTGATGTGCCAACGACAGACCCGCCACGTATCGAAGTTTTGCAAAACGCAGTTAATGCCGACGGAACACGCACCGTTTCATTACGCGTATTTGCCACAACATCGCAAGCGATGCTCAAATTGCCCCGCGCGAGGCTCGCAGGTTGGTCCTTTAGCTCTGAGCTTCCCAGCGTCCCAGCCGATGGCGAATACGATATCGTGTTGTTCTCAGGATTGCAAGCGGCAGGCGAAAAATGCGAATTGACGTTTCGTGGAAGTGAACCCGTGGAAATCGAACTTCGATCCCTCGAATCCATCGAAACGCCGGTGCATCGCGAAATGTTGCGCAAGCTTCCGCCGCATATCTCGTTATGGCCCGAAAGTCAGCGGATCATCACCACGAAGCTTTGACCCGCGGCATTCGCCGTTCGCCTACTTCAAACAAGGCGAAGTCATCGTCACCCGATTGTCCGACTCCCAGATCATGACGACCGACCCAGGCGTCCCCGCAAGGCCGACCGATTTTGCCGGAAGATCGCAAGAGCTTTGCGTCGGTCCAATGCTATAGGCACCCGACTCGGCGCCATGGGTCCATTTGCCATCTTTGGAAAATATCCATGTGTCATCGGGCGTGTCGCAACCAGCCCGATTCGTGCCGCGCCGGATATACGTTTCCGCTGCACCAGTTTCCTTCTTGCATCGTTCCCATTCGCCATACACCCATCCGTTGGGTTCAGCGGAGATTTTTTCGTTCGCCGGATCTGCCCCAGGTCCCGCATTTTGCGCACCACCACAGCCGATAATCCCCAGCGAAACCATCATCGAAACCACAACGAATCTATCCCATGAGCGCATACCGCCTCCTGAACAGCGCGCACGGTAAACCCCAGCGCCAAAGGAAGTCAAGGCGCGGTTGCGAAAAACGACACGCGCATTCCCCCGCGTATCACGCATTCGCCACGCGTGCATAACGTATTGCCGATTCGCTTGCGCATCCCACAATCGCCGGAGCTTCCCGAACCAGCGTTTCATTGGTTAATGCGTCCACCATGAACAAGGCAAAATCAATACGCCGCGTGAGATTGCTCTGCAAAACCGAGTCACCCACATGGCGACTCCACACCGGAAGCCCCTGGCTCTCGCCTTCTTCCAGGTCGCTGCCGCGCACCACCGTCCAACGCGTATCGCTGCGGAAAATGCGATCGCACGCTTCGACTTGATCGTTCAAATCCCCAATACCCAACATGCGCGCAACCCAACCGAATACCTTGACAAACCATTGCAGTTTTTTCGTGTACACATCCTTCCCATCGCGCGTAATGTGCCAACCACACGAAAAAATGAGGCGCGCTCCTGGCTTGGCATAATCCAGCACCGCTTGCGCCGTCCCCGACGAATACTTCTGCAATCCCCAAGGCGCCAGCACCGTCAACACCCCATCACAACCTTCCACCGCTCGACGAATCACGTCCCGATCATTGGTTCGTCCAGGAACAATCGTCATCTTGCCCGCAAACTTTTCGAGTTTCGCCACGCTCTCGGGACGACACACACCCACAACCTCGTACCCGCGGTCGAGCGCATGGCGAATCATGTAATGCCCAAGTTTTCCCGATGCTCCAACGATGCAAACTTTCATGGTCCCGTTCCTCGTTCTTGTGTTGCACCATGTTGTAGCTCTGCAAAAACGAATCGTCTATCCCTCGGATTGGCATTCGTGGTATGCAATTTTGCATGGAGTGGAAGAAGTCTGGGTTCAACTGGAACCATGCGCGTTCGTTTTTGGTGGTCGCGGAAGAAGGCTCTTTTTCAGCGGCGGCACGAGCGCTCGGCATGGCCCAACCGACGTTGGGACGGCAAGTGACAGCGTTCGAGGAGGAGCTTGGGGTCGCCCTGTTCGAACGCGTCGGGCATCACCTCGTGTTGACGGCGACGGGCCAGGACCTGGTCGAACATGTGCGAGCGATGAGCGAATCCGCGACGCGTTTTGCATTGACGGCTGCGGGACAGGCGCAAACGATTGACGGCACGGTGCGTATTGCCGCAAGCGAAGCGGTGGCGGCGTATTTGTTGCCGTCCATCATCGACGAATTGCGTTTGGCACATCCGGGCATTCAGGTAGAGCTGGTCGTGTCCAATGCGATCAGCGATTTGCGGCGGCGTGAAGCCGACATTGCGGTTCGTCATGTCCGACCACAAGGGGACGATTTCGTTGCGCGACTCGTCAAAGAAAAAAGCACGGCGCATTTGTATGCGGCACCGAGGTACCTCGAGCGAATCGGTCATCCGCGTACGCCTGAAGAATTGGCGGCTCGAGGTCAAGTCATTGCGTTCGACGAAATCGACCGTTTCAAAAAAGGCTTACGCGCATTGGGATTGCCTTTTGGGGACGAATGTTTTTCCGTACGTACCGACAATCACCTCGTGCAATGGGAGCTGGCCAAAAAAGGCGT
>JBGAOI010000916.1:0-3284 GCA_044221885.1 Polyangium sp. (in: bacteria) | reverse complement strand
ATGGCGTCGACGACAATTGCAACGGCGCCACGGATGAAGGCACGGCGGGCATGACCTGCATGGTCGCTGGGAAATTCGGCGTTTGCGCCACGAGCACCAATCAGTGTCAAAACGGAACGCTGGTTTGTCCGCAAACGGTGTTTCCGTCGAATGAAATCTGCAATGGTCTCGACGACAATTGCAATAACGTCGTCGACGACGGCGATCCGGGTGGTGGCGGCGCCTGCACGGTTCCTGGTCAAGTGGGGCCTTGTGCACCGGGCACGTTCCATTGCACCAACGGAGCGACAACGTGCACGCAGCAAACATTCGCGATGAGCGAGGTTTGTGGCGACAACATTGATAACGATTGCAATGGCGTCATCGACAATGGCTGCTGTCCGCATAGCGTTTGTCAAGCTGGTGTCGCGATGCCATCTGGTTGTGGAAATGGTTGTGCGGCAGCGGTTTGTGCGTTTGGTGGTGGTAACTGGTCCACCTGCTGCACCCAAACTTGGGACAACAGTTGCACGCTCATTGCAGACGTTGCGTGTGGTGCAGGCACTTGTTGCGCGCACGATATCTGCACGTTGGGGGCACCTCTTCAGAATGGTTGCAGTTCGTGTATTTCGGCCGTTTGTTCAGTCAAACCGTCCTGTTGTACAACGGGCTGGACCGAGGTATGTCGCGACCGCGTGCCTACGTATTGCAACGGTACGTCGTGTAGTGTCAATATGCAAGGATGTGCGCACAGCGTGTGCACGACCGGGTCGCAGCTCAGTACGCAATGCAATGCCTGCGTAGCCTCAATTTGCGCCACTCGCCCCTCTTGCTGCGCAAACGGGGCCGCATCATGGACCGCACAATGCGTCGCCGACGTCGCGACCAAGTGCACGGCGGAATGGGCTTGCCCCTGATTCCGGCTCTTCGATTCGTCTTCTTTTCACGTGGGTGGCGGGCGACTTTTTCCGTGCCCACGTGAATCGTCACAACCACCTTTCCCGCCCGCTCGTCCGATTCGCAACAACCAAAGGCTGAAGTTCAGCTAGCGTTATGATATTCTCTTGCCCTCTCGGAGGATCTCATCATGACCAAACGCGTCCACTTGGCTTCCCTTGTGCTTGGTTCGCTTCTCGGATTGACGGTTTTGGGCTGCGGGACCGATACCTCGCAATCCCTGCCCCCGCTCGACATTCCCGAAGGCTGCAATCCGATTGCTTTCGATCACGATTGCATGCTTCCGTATCCGTCCGATTATTTTCTCGTCAATGATGCGGCAATGCCTTCGGGCAAACGCGTGGCCCTGACTGAAGCGGCCAAACCCAAAACAATCACGGAAACTTCTTTCGACTTTACCGCAGACAATCCCATTGATGGCTTTTCTACACACCAACCCATCATGGCGTTTTTCTCGGGTGGTGTGACCGCCGAAGGTGTCGTGTTTCATAAAGACGATCCGCTTTCGAGCCTCAAACCCGAGAGCAAAGTTTTGCTCATCGATACCGAAACGGGCAAAGCCGTGCCAGCATGGGGCGAAGTGGATCTCAATGCCGATAATCTCTCCGAACGAGCGTTCATCGTGCGGCCATTTTCCAAACTCGATTACAAAAAACGCTACATCGTAGCGTTGCAAGGACTCCTTTCTGCCAATGAAGACGGTTCGTCCGGTCCGATGGCCCAAGCGCCGCAAGGGTTTGCCCGGATTCGTGATAAGCAAACCGCGGGCGATGTCGTTCTCGATCCGATTGCCCAACGGTACGAAAAAGAGATTTTTCCAGCGCTCGCGGCATGGGGGGTAAGTCGAGACAAACTACAATTGGCTTGGGATTTCACGACGGGCAGCGAAGAACATTTGACGCGCGATTTGCTTTTCATGCGCGATGAAATCGTTGCCAAGTTCGAAGCAACGCCGCCGAAAGTCACCGTAACGAAAGCCATCGAGAACACGGTCGCAGAAAATGAAAACATTTGGTTGCGTATCGAAGGCACGATGACCGTGCCCCTGTTCCTGGAGAACGACAAACTCGGCGCCAAACTCACACGGGACGCGAGTGGTCACATCAAGCAAAATGGCGAAGCGGAAGTGACGTTTACGTTGCAAGTTCCGCATAGCGCCAATCCGGCCGACGCCAACTTCGAGCCCATGCGCATTCTGGAATACGGACACGGCGCATTTGGTTTGCAAGAAGAAATCAATTATAGCTTCATGCGCGGTTACACGAATCAAGAAAAATACATCGCTGCCGCTGTCGATTGGTGGGGCATGACCGAGCAGGATCGCAATACGGTCATCGAAAAAGGGCTCTCCGATCAAAGCCACATGTTCGATTTCGTCGATCGGTTGCACCAAGGCGTCGTGAACTTCATTGCGCTTTCGTATGCGCTCAAAGGACCGATTGCGGCATTGCCGGAACTACAACGATTCGGAAAAACGCTCTACAATCCGGACAAACTGTATTATTACGGGATCAGTCAAGGCGCCATTTTTGGCGTGACGATGTTATCGCTCAATCCGATTCTCGATCGGGGCGCATTGGGCGTCGGCGGTGGCCCGTATTCGCTGAACATGGGACGATCGGGAAGTTTCGTGCCGTTTGTGGCCTTGCTAAAGGCACCGTTGCAAAGTGCGTTGACCATGTCGAAATTGGTAATGATGAGCCAAAATCGATGGGATCGTGTCGATCCAATGACCTACGCGCCGCATCTCTTGACCGATCCATTTCCCAAGAGTCCAGCCAAACGGTTCATTCTGATGCAAAATGCCATCGGTGATCATTTGGTGAACAACTTGTCGAGTGACCTCGTCTCGCGAGCCTCGGGGATCAAAATGCTCGAAGGCGCTTCCGCTCCCATCTGGGGCATCGATATGGTTGCAGGACCCGCGGAATCCGCGCTTGTCAACGTCGATTTCAAACTCACCGAATTGCCCGGCGTTTATTGCAAACTGCCGCCGCCTGATCAAACACCCGAGGTGCACGAAGAAGTTCGTCGCAATGCGAAAGTCAAAGCGCAGTTGAATGCGTTTTTTCAGCCAAACGGGATGATCACGAATACGTGTGACGGCGTATGTGATCCGGATTGAAAACGCACGCGGTGATTCGTGAGGCTAGTGCGTTGAAAGGGTGTCCGTTGAATTGCGGGCAGGGAAATTGAAAACGCACGCGGTGATTTGAGGGCTGGCGGAATTGAAAGAGGTTCCGTTGAATTGCGGGCAGGGAAATTGAGAACGCACGCGGTGATTTGAACGTTCGCTCCGCGCCCTAACAAGGGCGCTTCGCGAAGAACCAGTTCTCGATGGGGGGCTC
>JBGAOI010000915.1:0-3300 GCA_044221885.1 Polyangium sp. (in: bacteria) | reverse complement strand
TCAGTGCGCTTTGGGAGGCTTGATTTCTCGGCACATGCGGCACCCCAAACTCGCCCCTTCGGGGCTCAAACAGTGGGGCCCCGCCGCAGCGCCAAGAAATCAAGCAACTCCCAAAGCTACGTTATGCGCGGTGTAGCGAATTCAAGGTAATTCCCAATTTCGCGCCCAATAGAAGGTTTCGCCGCACCCGAGCCCTTCGTGATAGGTTCCCACATAGTCGGGCTCGAACGTCTCCTCGCCCAGCAATATGTCGTTTTCCGTGATCGACAGGCGGATGCATTCCGGCGTTTCGGAGATCCAAATCGATAGATGTGGGCTGTTGGCGCTTCCGCATCCGGAGCACGCGAGTGTCGGCTCGTATGTGACAAAGACGTTGCCGTCACACGACTGCGAGAACGCTCCTGGCTTGATATTCGAGCACTGAATGAGCGTTCCATCCTTCTCGACATTGATGTTGATGGGTTGCAGCGACCACTCGGCGCGAAAAACATTGATATGCGCGCCTGATGGATAGCCAACACTGCTACACGCGCATCCGACACATTCCAGGATCGCATACAACACCAAGAGCGTAAGTAACAATTGCTTCCACATGCCGCGTCTCCCTGGGGTGAACGTTTGTCGATGCTTACCGCTTGATCGGTGGCGTCGCCATTGCGGTGATCCACCGCGCGAGACGTGGGAACATCATGGCCGACGCGAGCGAATGCGGATACACGATGCGCGCTTTTTTCTTTTCGACCGCGCGAACAACGAGTTTGGCCAGGTCATTCGCGTTGCCCATCGGCGACAAACGCGATGCCCACGTCGATTCGTACTTCGCCAAACCCGTCGTGCCCATATCGGTCGCTACGGGGCCTGGATATACCGTCACGATGTGCACGCCCGTGCCGCGAAGTTCCCCACGTAATCCTTCGGAAGCACATGCCAATGCGCCTTTGGATGCGTTGTAATAATACATGCCCGGCATGGGCGTGATCGCGCACATGGAAGCAATGTCGACAATCGTGCCGGATTTCCGCGCCAACATACCCGGAAGCAACGCACGTACGATGCGCAACGGCGTAAACACGTTCAGCCGCAAGAGTTTTTCGCCTTCTTCGGGAACGGCGAGGTCCGCTGGTTCGATATGCTGGATCCCCGCGTTGTTTACGATCACATCAATGGGCCCCAGGTTTTTCTCGGCCGGAGCGATCCATTCCGTTGCGCGATCCGAAATCGACAAATCCAGTTCGTGCACGTAAACGTTTGAGCCCAAATCTTTGGCGAGCGATTCGAGTTTGTCTTTGCGCCGCGCAATGAGCGTCAGCGATGCTCCTTTGGCGGCCCAAGCGCGCGCCATGGCTTCCCCAATGCCGACCGAAGCTCCCGTGATTGCTACGTGCATCCCAGCGCCTTACTACGCTTTGCGACCTTCGTCACGTGGCTTTTTGCAGGACGAACGCCTTCTGTCCGAGTACACTCCGCCGCGTGTCCGATTCTCCCAGTGAAGGTGCAGAGCGTCCCGAGCCTATTTCCAAGGCAAATACGCGCAATCGTGGACCCGCGCTGATCATCACGTTGGTGGCACTCGTTGTGTATGTGCAGCACGCGTGGGCGTATCGGAGTTTGTTTTTGGGCAACGCCGTCGACGATGCATACATCTCGTTTCGGTACTTGGACAACCTCGTGGCGGGACACGGTCTTGTGTACAACCCGGGCGAACGCGTCGAAGGTTTTTCCAATTTCTTGTGGATTTTGGTTTTGCTGCCGTTTCGTCTTGCGGGAATGGACGTCGTGCGTTCGTCGCAAGTCTTGGGCATTGGGTTTGGCGCAGCAACCATCGCCTTGTCGGTCCTTGCTGCGCGGCGATTGTTCGGCGCTCGAGCCTGCCTTTCCACGGTGTTTGTGGCGTTCTTGCCAGCAACGAGTGGCTACTTTGCAGCGTGGTCCATTGGGGGACTCGAAGGCAACCTTTATGCATTTTTGATGCTGGCCGCGTGGTTCTTCCATTTCGACGAAGCCGCGAATCGTCGACGTTTTCCCATTCCGGCATTGCTGTTGGCCCTTCTGGCCATGACGCGTCCGGAGGGATTGTTCGTTGCGCTGGCGGGAGCTGGATACATCGTCATGATTCAGCACTTGTCCGGACAATCGCTACGCGATCCCAAAGTTTGGCGATTTTTGCTCGTGCTGGGTGTTTGTCTAGGGATTTATGAATTGTTTCGCGTCGTCACGTACGGGCCGCATTTGTTTCCGAATTCCGTACGGGCCAAGGTTGGTTTGTCTTTTGCCGCGATCGAACGGGGCGTCGAGTATGTGCACGAACGATTTGCTTCACCGTATTTGATTTTGCTGGCGCCGCTTTTTTTCTTGTTTCGGCGCAATCGATACACTGCTCTAGCGCCTGCGGCGGCACTCGTGGGGGCTTCGATAACGCTCGTGATCATTGCGGGAGGCGATTGGGCATTTGGTCGATTGTTCGCGCCGTGTCTTCCGCTTGGAGCCGTCGCGCTCGTGGGCGCGGTGCGTGAAACCGTGGGCGATGATTCCTCGTGGAATACGCGTCTGGTCAAGCCCGTGGTAACGCTTTTGGTGGCTGGATATTTGGGTTTTGCTTGGTACGTGACAGGGAAGCTGGGCGAAGCGCGTTTTTTTGGACCGTTTGCCCAGTACGATGCCGAGCGTCTTCGTATTGGCCAATGGTTGAAGGAAAACGCACCGAAAGACGCCAAAGTCGCCGTGTATGCTGCGGGGGAAATTCCCTATGCTTCGGGAATCTATGCGCATGACATGCTGGGTCTCAACGATGCGCACATCGCGGCCATAGAAGTGCGCTCGTTCGGCAAGGGAATTGCGGGGCATGAAAAATCGGATCCCGAATACACGTTGAATGTGGTCAAACCCGATGTGATCGTGGATGGTTATTTGGTGCCGGGACTTCGTGAGCATCCGGATTTTGCGAAAAACTACGAACAGCTTCCGGGGTTTCGTTTTAACGCCGTCCATGTCAAGACGAACCTCGTCGAGAAGCTTTTGCCGACGATTCCCGGACGGGGATCGAATTCGGTACATCCGGACGAACCGTGAAGTTTGCCAGGACGAAGATGGGTGTTGGTTAGACAACCGCGGTGATTTGCACGCTCGCGGAATTGAACACGCACGCCTTGAATTGAACGTTCGCTCCGCGCGCTAACAAGCGCGCTCCGCGAAGAGTTTTGTTCTCGATGGGGGGCTGTGCTCGCTGACCGCCGGGTGCCCGTCGGGGACACGGCGACGCTCGCGTCTGCCCCCCAACCCCCCCGGGATCACCTTGGAAGC
>JBGAOI010000914.1:0-3310 GCA_044221885.1 Polyangium sp. (in: bacteria) | reverse complement strand
GTTTTCTTCTTTCAGAACGTTCGCAATCTGATGACTTCTGCCAAGGGTGCGTGAATCTTTTCACAGCAATTATTTGATTGCTCATCACGCTCGCACGCGTCATAACGCGAAGCCATGTTTCATCCGTCCCAAATGGTCGCGCTTGGAGATGTCCACCTCACGCGATCCACGCCGCGTAACGTGTCCGACGATCTCGCGCGTCTCGTTGAAGCGCACGCCGGCGCACGTATTGTGATTGCGGGCGATTTATTCGATCTTTCCGCGGATTTGCCCAAACAACCCATCGATCGCGCCATCGACGAAGTTTTTGGTATCCATACCAATGCCAAAGCCGCGCTTGGCCGACACTTGATCGAGGGCGGCGAATTGTGGCTCGTCAGCGGCAATCACGACGCCGCCCTTGGATTCAGCGATTTCCGTAGCGCCCTCGAAAGGGCTCTCGAATTGCCCCAAGAAGCGCGCAATCGATTACGCACGACGCCCTGGTTTTTTCGCGAAGGTTTTTTGCACATCGAACACGGACATCTTTTCGATCCAGACAATGCGCCCACACATCCGTTGATCATGGGTGAACCGAGCCTCGGCGTGCATTTCGTCGAGCAATTCATTGCGCCCACGGGAGCGTATCGTTATTTGAACATGAACGACGAAACGCCATTAAAGCTTTTTCTTTCGGCATTTTCGGTGTATGGCCGACGCGCCCCGCATGTGGTGTATCGATATTTTCATGCCGCCATTTGGGCCATCGTGCGCAGTGGTTCTGGTTTCAAACGTCGAGCGAAAATGCACGAACCGCTTGCCGAAGAAGAATTCGCCCGGTTTACGGAAGCCCTGGGCATTTCTCCGGATCTGGCCCGCACATTGTTGGGCCTGGGCGCTCGCCCGACCCTTGAAAGTGTGAGTCGTACGTTTTCTCGATTGTATTTCGATCGCGTCTTGTCCACCATTGCCATGACCGCAGGTTTGTCCACTGTGGCACTCGGCAAAAAACGAGCAGGCGCAACGGTGTTTTCCTTGGGTGCATTGGCCATGGCATCGAGCTGGTCGCGTGGGCACAATCGTTATGGTGGTACCACGGCGGAACAATTGGCTGGCGGAGCGCAACGTATCGTCGACGCCACCGACGCGCGCCTGGTTATTTTTGGACATACGCATCGCGAAGCATTGGGCGAAAATTATGCAAATACGGCGAGTTTTGCATTTCCGCGTGGCGCACCGGGACGGCCGTATCTCGAAATTGATGCGCATCCGGAAAAACCGAAAGCGATTCGCCATTATTGGCCCATGACGACGTAACGTTTGTAGAACTCCAGCTTGCGAAGCCTGGGCGCATCATCTTTCGATGTGGTCGCGTCTGTACGTCAGCTTTCACGGACGTTGCTCGGTCGGGGGGTTTGCGTCAGCGTCGATGTCGAGCTGGAGGGGACAGAGGGCGCTCCGAACAGCGATTTTGCGAAAAAAAACATCATCGAGCTTTTTTTACGCAACTCAGGACGAGTTCGTAACGATGGACAGGTAGGTGGGACGAGTGTGGCCCAGCCGGAGTCTGACACATGCTCATACCTGGAAAAGATGACGACGCCGAAGCGCTTCAAGATGCAGATGCGAGTTTGCGCTGGTTATCACGATTGTTTTCGCGCAGTTTGGCGGAACTCGTGTTGCGCCCAGAGGAATGCGTCTTGCGTTTGGATTGGGGCGAAACGCAAATCGCGTTATCGCGGCAGAAGCGACAAAAACGGTTGGATCGTATCCTGAATGTGGACGTATCACCTACGTTGCGGCGCGTGTTGCATATTGAATGGGCCATGCGCCTCGACGCGGCTGTGACGGGACAAACGGCACATTATCACATTCAATCGGCGATCATGGCGCGGCAGGATGCGCGACGGCATCGTCGTGCGGGTGAAGCGAGAAAAACCATTACGGTCAAGAGTATCGTTGTGGTCTTGACAGGCCGACGAACGCCTTGGCCCGAAATCGGAGAATTGCGGACGTCGGACTCGACGCATCGGTTTGTCGGCGTCGAGTTTGTCATCGAACCGGTGTACCAACGTACCGTGAGGGAGCTTGAAGAAAAAGGCATGCTTTTTTGGCTTGCGTTCGTCCCTCTGGCAAAGGATGTAGACGAGGAGGGGGTTCGTCGGATAGCAAAAAGGTTGTGTTCCGAGGCAAACGAGGAGGAATACGATGCGATTGTCGCGGTGATGTGGTCAATGGCGCGGATACGAAAAAAAGATTGGCCGGAACTACCGGACATGATAAGGTCAGCGTTCAAGAAGGAGGGAGACATGCGGCATCCATTTTTCGAGATTGGAGAAGAGCGCGGTTTGAAGCGGGGGCTCGAGAGAGGACGCGAGGAAGGACGCGAGGAAGGACGCGAGGCGTTGATGCGTTTTCAGTTCGAACGGCGGCTTGGTCGGCGACTGCGTTCGGCTGAGCGTCGGAGATTGTCGGATTTGCTGCTCAGGGAAGGTGTCGAAAAGGTTGGCGTTGCGGTGCTCGAGTTATCCCCTGAAGAACTCGCATCGTTCATCAAGCCAAACGATTTGCGGTCACGCAAGCCAAAACGCGCCATGGTGAATCAAGGCGAACCCCGCCAGCTTTGATACAATGGCGATTCTTTCGTTCTGGTTTGTCCCTCAGGGCGCAACCCTACTTCGTCGGCGCCGCATGCGCTGTGATCACCGCATCGACCAAATCAATCACAATGCGCGCATCGTCATTCTGAATCGCTTCGTTATCACCCGCGACCGCCGCTTCAATTCGCGCCCGCAAATCCGGACGCACCACGAGCCGCGCGCCGCCACAATTCCGACAAACCAATCCCCCGAATAATGGATCCAAACACGAAGGCGCATCCATCGGACACGCTTTTCCGCATCGCACACACCGGTCGAGCACCAACGCAAATCCAATATCCGTCAATAACCGCAATCCACCCGTCGCCAATTGCGCATCGGGATGCCCACGTAAGGGATCATTCAGCGCATCGAGTAATTCGTTGATCGTCGCATATAACGCCGGTTCACGAATGCTCGGCGGAACCACCGTGCGTAACCATCGTAATGCCCGACCCGCCGCTTCCATCGCCCCCAGCGATTCCACCAAATGGAGCCGCGGATGCGCAATCGTCGTTTCCACAATCAGCGCCAAGTCGGAATGGTCGCGTTCGTCCAGAGAAACCCGCAACAAATGCATAGGTTCGAGCGCTGGAATCCGCTTTGACGACTTTCGAGCCGACCTCGCGACCGCCGAAATGATCCCCCGCGCTTCCGTGAACAACGTGACAATCACGTCCGCTTCACCCACG
>JBGAOI010000913.1:754-3315 GCA_044221885.1 Polyangium sp. (in: bacteria) | reverse complement strand
AACATGGAGTTTTGCAACTGCGCTTTATGAAACGCGGTTATCGCTGGATCTGGCGTTCGACGCGACCGAAGGCCGCATGGAATTCATCGGACCGTCCCGGCGACGCGGCATTGTCGCGTATTTGCAGGTGAATCCGAATTCGTCGTTTTCGTCGACCCTCAGCGGAACGTTTGTCGACGCAACGCTGGAGAGCCCTCCCCCGCCCACGTCGGACAATCCGACGCCTCCGTACGTGGAAGGGCAACGTTTGCCGTTTGTCCCTCCGGTCGTGTTGCGGGCTGACGTTCGGTATGAGCGAGACTTGACCACGATTCGGAAAAACTCGCTCACGATGCGTTTGGGATATGGAACGACGTTCTTGTCGCCTCGTCCGTTGCCTTATGCGCAGGAAGCGGCGCCGGTGTTTCTTGTGGATGCAAGCGCGGCTTTGCGGTGGAAGTTTGTCGAACTGGGCGCGGACGTGACAAACTTGTTTAACGTCAAGTATGCCGATACGGAATATTCGTTCGTATCGAATTGGACGCCGTCGTCGATTCCGTCATCCTTGCCTGCCCGGCATATTTCGGCTGGCGCGCCGTTCACGATTCTTGGAAGCTTGATGCTGTATCTCTAGAGGTGCACGATGAAACGAAATGTAGGCTGTTTGGCCGTTACGGTTGGCCTCATGGGCTGTTCGGACGCGGGGCAAGTCGAATTGTATTATCCGGCCACGGCGACGCCCGTCGTTGCCTCGCCATTGGAGGTGGGTGAATGGACGGTGACGCTCGAACAAGCTTCGGTGCTGTTTGGCCCGGTGTATCTTTGTGCGGCGGCGACGGGAGCGGCGACGTTGTGTTCGACGGCAATGGCGGAAATCCGGCGTGAAGTCGTGGTCGATTTGGCGAATCCTTTGCCACAATCTCTTGGAGATGTGCACGGGTTCTCCGGAACGATTCGCAGTGGATCGTATGACCACGGAATCCATTGGTTTGTCACGGAAACAGAAGCACGGGCAGACAACTTGACGCTCGGAGGCCATTCGGCCGTATTCGTCGGCAAGGCCCAACGAGGAGGACAAACCGTCGCGTTTGATGCGCGTATCGATGTACCTCCGCCCATTCAAGGGGAACGCGCAGTGACGCGGATTTTTTCGCCGGTCACCATTGACTCGGAAGATGTCGCGCTTGATATGCGGTTCGATGTGGCGACCTGGCTTGGCGCAATCGATTTCGACAATGCGGCAACGACGGCAGGCCCCTTGGTGATCACGCCGGATTCTGCAATGCATTCGAGCCTGGTCAATGTGATTTCCAACCTTGCGCCTCCGGAATTCGTATGGTCCGGATCGGGCAAAACAACACCATGAAAAGGATCTCGGAAAACACCATGAAACAAATGCGCAAACAAAACATGATCGCTTGGATTGGCAACACGGTTTTGCTCGCCGCAATCCCCATCATGATGGGTTGTGGCGATGGTGACGCGGGTTCTTTGCAAGTATTCGTGGAAGCCGAAGCCTCGATTACGGGTGGCTTGTCTGCCGGCACGGGTGAAGAAGACATTGCCGATGGTTGGTCGGTCACGTACGACGAGTTCTTGGTGACCGTGGGCAATATACGGGCAGCGCGAACGGATACGATGTCCACCTTGAGTGATACGGCAACGTTTGTCTTGGACATGAAGCAAGTCCCCGCCGGCGGGTATGTCATCACGAAACTCGACAATGTCGCGGCGGGTCAGTGGTATCAATTTGGGTTTGACCTGCCAACCCCGAAGACGGAAACGCAGGTTTTGGCGCCAACGACGGCCATGGATAAAGATGCCTTGTTGCCAGGGGGAAACTCGCTTTTGGTCGCCGGGACGCTCGAGAATGCCACGGGTAAATCGTGTCCGCCGGGGGATCCGGATCCGGCGAAATGCGTGCCGGCCCCGAAAATCACGTTTCGCTGGGCATTACCGGCGGCAACGTCGTTCGACGATTGCACGACGGTGGATGGAACGGCAGGTTTTGCCGTGCCAACCGGTGCCGGGGCGCAAGTTGCGATTACGTTGCACGGGGACCATTGGTTCTTCAACAACATTACGGCGGGCGCGGAGGTCGTCATGCGGTACGCGCAATACATTGCCGATTGCGACTTGAACCATGACGGCGAAACGACGGTGGACGAATTGAAACAGGTCCCAGCGGCCGACGCTCTTCCCTCACCCAAATACAACCTTTCGGGTTCGTTTGGTGGGCCGATTCAAACGGCGTACGATTACGTGGTGGCTCAAGCGCGAACGATCGGCGATTACCAAGGCGAAGGCGAATGTCCGAGTCGAGCGGTATTGCCGTAACAATCCGCATAAGCTTACGTTTACCTGCCCTATCGTCGGGTTGAGCGTCTCATCGGGGTACTTACAAAAAGCATCGACACGCGACTGTTCTTCGACTAACGTCGCGGGCATGGCACCCGCAGCAAATCCCTCGTCAACAACGGAATCGATTACGTTTGCTCCCCTGCGGCTCGAGCATCTCGATCTTTTGTATACGTGGGAAAACGATCCAGTGCTCCAGGAGCTGAGTTCTGAAGAAATCAAAG
>JBGAOI010000913.1:0-744 GCA_044221885.1 Polyangium sp. (in: bacteria) | reverse complement strand
TCTTTGGAAGAAGTTCGCGATGTGTTGCAAAAATGGATCGCCAGCTCGGACACGGGATGTGTATTTGGAATTTACCTCGGGGATCGCTTGATCGGGTATGTGCAAATCGCGGCGATTGATCAAGTCAATCGGCGTTGCCGCATGGGTATCTTGATTGGCGATTCGACGTTATGGGGCCAAGGGTATGGCACGCTGGCTTTTGCATTTGCCGTACGTCATGCGTTCGAGGTTCTGGGGTTGCATCGCGTTGTGGCAGAAGCGTATGGGAACAATCCTCGATCGATGCGGATGCTCGAAAAGGTAGGGTTTCGTCGTGAAGGCGTTTTACGAGACAATGTATTTCGCGGAGGCCGGTTTTTGGACGAGTCATTCGAGATCGATGGGAGGTGAAAGAGGGGCAAGCCGAACCACTTAGGCAACGCCGCGAGGTGTATGCATGGGTCGGCGGCTGGAAGAAATTTTCGCGGAGAGGTCTTGCCATGGGTGCCGCGGTTCGAGATTTTTCGCCGCGAGGGGTCGGCGAAGGTGGGGACCTTGAAGAAATTTTCGCGGAGATGGGTCGCCGTGGAATTTTGTTCGCCCATTTTGTCGGCGCGTAGGGATCGCGGTGAGAAATGGGCCGACGGGGTGATGATGGACAAAGGCTCGAAGCGTTGCGTACCCTTGCGTCATCAGCTCGTGGGAGGATTCGCTGGCGGATGATTTTGGAGTACGCAGCATAACCCCCATGAGGCCATTCAAGAT
>JBGAOI010000912.1:0-3317 GCA_044221885.1 Polyangium sp. (in: bacteria) | reverse complement strand
GAGGTCTCGACGGATTCGGACGCATGTTTCGCGCCCGCCGAGGTACCGTCGATGCTGCAAGCTCGGACAAACCCAACGAAGTCGTACGGTTTGCCGAGATTCAACACCTCGTGCAATGGGTCGAAGCGTTTCGTATCGGTCGCTTTGTGTCCAAACGATCGATCTTGCCCTTGAATGGCTACACGACGATCCAAGACGCAAGTTACTTCTCGCTGCGTCTTGCCCCGGGCTTGGATCTGTGGGGCGCCGATCGACAACTCCGTGAAGTCGACTTCGAGCAACGCGCTTTCTTTGCCCAACAACGTGAAGAAGGCCGAGGTGTCGTGCTCTGTCTTGCCGATCCCGTGCGTGCGTTTCTGGAGACAAACCCCGCGGGAAAACACATCGTCGACGCTCTGCACTTGCGTCTCGAAGACGATGGTCTATTGGTTCTTTCCGGCGACACGCATCATTACGCGCGTGAACGAGTTGGCAATAGCGATCACGTAACGGCAGGTGGAGGAGGTGCCTTTTTGCATCCAGCGCGAATCCGAAGACACGGATTGACGCCACCCGTTGCGGAATTTCCCGGGCCCAAAGCGTCCTTGGCGCTGGCGGCACAAATTCCTGTCGAAATGGCGCTCGGTCGGTCGGGGTATTTGGTGCATTTGGCCGTCGGCGCTCTGTACGGCATTGGTTTTGCCCTAGAACGGGCCACACGTTTGTCCTGGGTTGGCGCCATGCTCGTCATCTCGATTGTCTTGACGATCGTTTGTCGCTTGCTTGCCGGATTTCGCAACAAATCGTGGGGGATTTTTCCGCTCGCGTTGATTGCTGGATTTGCCATGGGCTTTTTACCGTTGCTCTTGCAGCAGCCTTTGGATTATGCGCTATCGTTTGTCACGGCCCGGAATTTGCGCATCCTGGCCTTCGAAGAATGGGTGGGCATCATTGTCGCAACGTTTGGCGCGACATTGATTTTCGGGTCGTATTTGACCGCGCTCACGTTGTTCGGCATGGAGCAACATCAAGCCTTTAGTGCATTGGCACATCCGGGATACAAACATTTCGTTCGTTTACGTGTTAATCGAGACGGACGAACCATTGACGCGTGGGTCTTGGGAAAAGTGGATCCCTTAAATGCCGAGGATCCGGTCGTCTTGGTGGATCAGTTTCGCTGGAAAAACGAAGGCTTGAGTGCCGGAACCAGATCCGTGACGATGATCTGAACGGGTGCGGGATTGATGGGAAACGAAATTGTTTCCCCTTGCGTGCGCGCTCCATGATAAGACGATTGGCGTTATGCGGAGTTTGCTTCAGCCCCTCGTTTTTCTTTGTGCCTTGCTCGCCATTGGTTGCGCTACACGCCGCGACGTCACCCAAGTCGACGCTGTTGCAGTCCACATGTTTCGCCGCGAGCACGCAAATACGTACCTGCTCGTGCAAGACAAGGCGATGGTCCTCGTCGATTCGGGATTGGAAAGAAACGCCGTGGACCTCGACAACGACATTCACGACGCTGGATTCGATCCCAAACAGATTCGTGCGCTCGTTGTGACGCATGGACACGCCGATCACGCCGGCGGAGCGAAGTATTTCAAAGATAAATATGGCGTCCCCATCGTGGCTGGAGCGGGCGATCGAGACATGTTGCAAACCGGCAAAATGGATCACTTGTGCCCAACCGATATCATCGGCCAATTGCGAAATGATACCGACCAGTCGGCAACGTATGCCCCAACGTCCGCGGATGTGTGGATAGATGCTCGAAAATCACTCGCCGAGATTGGCGGCGTGACGGGCGAGATCGTTCCTTTGTCCGGACACACCAAAGGCTCACTGGTCGTGCTCATTCCAAACGCGGCCTTCGTTGGCGATTTGTTCCGCGGATCCATTCCGGATTTTTCGGCCGAACGGCATTTTTATATGTGCGATATTGCGGACAACGATGCCGATATTCGAGCGCTGCTGGGGATGGGGCCATTCCAAACATTTTTTACGGGCCACTTTGGTCCTGTCAATCGCTTGGCCGTCGAAACGCGGTTTGTCTTGGGGCAATAAATCAGGTATTTTCGGGCGTGGGCGTCTCGGCAATCTCGGCCTCGGCTTCTTCGCCGCGCACTTTGCGGGCCGTCGGGCGCACTTTGTCGGCCAATTCTTTCCAACCCGCGCGCCGATACAATCCTTCCAGCGCCGACGCGGTGCCCTGATACACGTCGAGCCACGCCGCTACCGCGCGATCCCGCTTTGCAAAAGCATCCTCGAGTTCCCGTGCTTCGCGGTCGTCATCCGCAATCAAACCATCTAATGCCGTTGCGTGCGCCACCAACGTTTGCGCCGCAATCGCCGAATCAAAGGACGTTCCAAACGGTGAACTCAATTTGATGGGTGCTTTTTCCAAGAGTTGCGCCACATTCTGCGCCTCTTCGACCACCTTGCGCGGTACCCGCGGCGTTTCTCCCGCCAATCCATAACGACGCAATCCATCGACACCCATTTGATCTTCGAGCGTCGAACGCAAGCGCACCAAAAGCGCAATCAAGGAAGCCGTTGCTTCATCGCGTTTTTGTCGAATCGGACCGTCATCGGCTTTTTCGGCCGCCACAGCTTGCTCGGCTTGCCGCAAACCATTCGTCGTATGTTCCAATCCATTCGCGAGCGCGAAAATCACCGCTTTGAAAGCATCTGCCGTCGCTGGCGTCGCCGCCCCTTCCACGGCAATGGCTTGCTGTGCCAAATCGGCTGCAATTTTTGCCCCATGCGTCCGCGCCGACGCAACGACCTTTTCGCTCACCCGCGCCCGATTCTGCAATTGCTCGCTGATGTTGCTCATGTATGTTCTCCCGTGATGATAGCTCACATATCCGACCTACCAAACGGTGTCAACAGCGAAGAAGTGGCGATTTTTATCGTGGGAAACGCGTGATCGGCGGCCGCGGAGGGTGGATCTGTTTGCGGAAAGCGATCCCGGCTACTTTTGGAGCGTTTTCATGGTGTGGAAAGTGGTCCCGGCTGCTTATTTGGGGATTGGGGTGTTGTGGAGAGTCGTCTCGGCTGCTTTTGTGGCGATTCGGATTTGTGGCGAGGGCAGATCATCGGACGCTAAAGCTTTTCCCAAGGGAGAACGGGGCGAAGTGCGGCATTGTTGCGAAAGTGGCGGGTCGGGAGTAGCATGGGGCGCAGCGCGAGGCGGCGATGGCGAAAACTCCAAAGAAAAAGGCGACATTGACCAGGCGTTCGATGCCATCCGACGATCAAGAGGCCCGCAGTGTCGGGCAATTTATGGATCGCCTGGGTGAACTGAAGTGGAAGCCGCAAGGGCCGCGCAAAGATTATGG
>JBGAOI010000911.1:0-3319 GCA_044221885.1 Polyangium sp. (in: bacteria) | reverse complement strand
GGATTGATGGTGACGTTTGGCTCGACGTCGGAAACGTCCACGGAAATGCGCAAATACACGCGGGACCTGTATTCGCGCCTGGAAGCGGAAACGGGGCAAGCGACGGGTTTTCGTCCGGTGGGATTCATTGAATTGGCCAAAGATGTGGACAGGCTCGAGGAGTATCGGCGCGTGTCGGCATTCAATCGACATTGCGGGATCAATGTGCTCGAAATTTCGCCCCGAGAAGTGAAAGAATTGTTTCCGTTGGCGAGCGTCGACGACATTCTCGCTGGGTTTTACGTGAAAGAAGACGGCCGCGCCGATCCTGTCGACGTGACGATGGCGCTGGCCAAAGGGGCCAAACTGAAGGGCGCGAAAATCATTGAAGAAGTTGCGGTGATTGACGTGATCACGCATCGCGGCGCCGTCAAAGGTGTGCGTACGTCGCGTGGGGACATTGAATGCGAAGTCGTCGTCAATTGCGCTGGAATGTGGGCTCGGCAATTGGGCGCACGCAATGGGGTGAACATTCCGTTGCAAGCCGCCGAGCATTATTACTTGATTACGGAAAAAATTCCTGAAATCCGTTCTTCTTGGCCGGTTATCGAAGATCCGGGCTCGTACGGCTATTACCGCGAAGAAGGCGGTGGGCTCATGATTGGTCTTTTCGAACCGGTGTGCGCACCGTGGAACGTTGGGCGAATCCCGGATGATTTTTCCTTCGGCACCATTACCCCCGATTGGGACCGCATGGGGCCGTATGTCGAGACGGCCATGAAACGTGTGCCGATTTCGTTGCAAACCGGAGTGAAGACGTTTTTCTGCGGACCGGAAAGTTTTACCGCAGACTTGGCGCCCATTGTTGGTGAAGCGCCGGAAATCAAGAATTACTTCGTGGCCGCAGGGCTGAATTCAATCGGCATTCTCACCGGAGGTGGCCTCGGGCGCGTGCTCGCACATTGGATTCTCACGGGACGAGCTGACGCGGATATTACGGGAATGAATATCGATCGGCTCCACACATACCAGAACAACCCTGAATACCGAAAAACCCGGACGGTCGAATCCTTGGGCATGGTGTATCAATGCCACTATCCGACGCGATCGATGCAAACGGCGCGTGGGGCGAAAAAGTCGGCGATTTACGATCGTTTGGCGGCCAAAGGAGCGTATTTTCGCGACGTGAGTGGTTGGGAAGGCGCCGATTGGTATGCGCCAGCAGGGGTCAAACCCGAAGTCACGCATTTGTCTTGGGGAAGGCAATCGTGGTTTCCGTATTGGGAAGCGGAACATCGCGCCGCACGGGAAGGCGTGATTTTGATGGATATGTCGTTCATGGCGAAATTCATCGTGCAGGGTCGCGATGCTGGCCGATTCTTGAATTACCTGTCTGCAAATGACGTCGACGGCAAAGCCGGAACCATCACGTACACCCAATGGCTGAATGAAGGCGGAACCATCGAAGCCGATTTGACAGTGACGAAACTAGGCGAAGAAAAGTATTGGGTGGTCGCGTCGGATACGGCACATCGGCACGTCGAGACATGGATGAAACGGCACATAACGCACGATGATCACATATTCGTGACGGACGTGACGAGCGGGTTTGCGCAAATCAACATTCAAGGTCCACGATCGCGGGAACTCATGCAATCGTTGACGAACGAGGATTTGTCGAATGAAGCGTTTCCGTTTCGATCGGCGAAAGAAATCGACATCGGGTTTGCTCGAGCGTTATGCGTGCGCATCACGTACCTGGGCGAACTCGGGTACGAGCTCTACATACCAACGGAACAAGCGTTGCACGTGTACGATCGCGTGGTCGAAGCGGGGAAAGAGTTTGGCTTGGTGCATGCCGGGCTCAAGGCTTTGGCGAGTTTGCGTATGGAAAAGGGATATCGCGATTACGGCCACGATATCGACAATACAGATCCGGTGTTCGAGGCAGGACTTGGATTCTTTGTGGACTTGAAGAAGCCCGGTGGATTTTTGGGCAAAGACGCAGTGGTCGCGAAAAAGGCGGCTGGGCCTCTGAAACGACGCTTGATGCAAGTGCTCGTCAAAGATCCCGAGCCGCTCATGTTTCACGCAGAAATCGTGTATCGCAATGGCCAACCCGTGGGGTACGTGCGTGCAGCTTCGTACGGTCACACGCTCGGTGGAGCCGTGGGTCTCGTGATGGTCGAAGCGGGAGAACCGATTGACGCGGCGTATGTTGCGAACGGCACGTGGGAAGTCGATATCGCCGCGCGTCGTTATCCGGCGGAAGCATCGCTCAAGCCATTCTACGATCCAGATATGAAGCGCGTTCGTGCATAATCGAAACACGTTTTTATCACGGACAAACCATTGCTACGCCTTGAATCACGCGCAGCACGGTGCCGTTTGACGATGTCGAGCCGATGACAGCCGCGTTGTCTTGAACGGTATTTGTGGAAAATTGCAATAAAGCACGCGGTAAGGCGCAAAAATATTTGCGCGGTTACGCATTTTTTTCTTGATTTGGGATGGTCGTGTCGGCTAGTGTCGACGGTACATGTTGGAAAGCCGAGGAGGAGCCATGCCGACGCATCGATTCACGAAATTTGCTGCATTGGGATTGGTCTTGACGGGAACGAGTATTGGGATTGCGTCGAACGCGTGGGCGGGGGACGGCGCCGACTTGGAGCGCCTGAAGGCGGGTCTGCAAAAGATCCAAAGCGAAACGAAGAAGCTCAGTTATTCCCAAAAAACGTGGGAGAAAAAGGACAAGGAAGAATCGTCGTTTAAGGCGGAATGTTATTGGATGGGCCAAACGACCATTCGCATGGATATCGTCGAAGGCAGCGGCAAAGGTGGTGTAGCCGTTTTGAAAAATGGCAAAGTCACGGGATTCTTGAAAGGAATTCTGTCGTTTGCCAAGATGACCTACGATCCGAAAGACAAGGCGGTCCTTGGATTGCGCGGGGCGGGAATGCCTGATGCAGGCTTCATGGACGACCTGAAGATCGTCTTGTCGAAATGGGACAATGGCAAAGTGACGTTTAGCGGCGAGCAGGCAGTGATCGACTACACCGGGCCGGACAAATTGCCCATGAAAATGTGGGTCAAGAATGATGGCTCGATGGTGGTCAAGACCGAGACCTACGAAAATGGGGCGATGGTCATGCGTTCCGAATACAGTCGCGTGAATTTCGCTGCCACGTTCGATTCGAAGCAGATTTTCGATCCCTGAGCGGTTTTTCCGCGGACGATGCCGCAATTTCGTCCTCCACCCCGCGATTGCCGAGTTTCACGAATGTCTTGAATCAGCTCGGCCCCGTCCCTCATGCAATCCACAACCAAACCCATTCCGCTC
>JBGAOI010000910.1:0-3323 GCA_044221885.1 Polyangium sp. (in: bacteria) | reverse complement strand
AATTACAAACTCCCACCCACGCCCGGACCTCAAGAATCGAATTTTCGCTCTTGGTATCCACCTCGAAGTTGCTCCGAAAACCCGTCGGAAATCTTGACCGAAAGCTCCGCCAAGAGCCGCACGCCGAATGTCCGTGCATTGGGCATGTCCGTGATTTCAATGATGGGCGAAACGAGCAGCCGACTCCCCGATACGATATCCATGCGCGAGAAAATCCGATTGCCAAACGTCACGCCGGTCAAACCAAGCCGCTCGAAACCAAGAATCAGCTTCGTCCCATAAGGGTCGCCAATGTGCGTGGCAATGTTGAAACCCGAGGAAAACCCCTCCTCCGTGATGCTCGTGAGCAGCTCGCCTTCGACTTGCCACAAATCGAGCAGTCGAAAACGGACGCGCGCTGCACCAAAGTTCAAACCGACGTCGTATTTGTCCGATTCGTAAACCGTCAAGGGCTTGAGCGAACGCCCGCGTAAAACCCCCAAACGAAATCCGAATTCGGACACCGTACGCAACGAACGATACGTGTATCCCGCTTCGACCCGGTAATAATGTTCGTCGATGGTCGGCGTGTAGTCCTCGTCGGCTTTGCATTCCAACTGCTTTTCGCCGCACGGAATGGCACGATTGGAAACGTTTTGGCCGAAACCAACGTATTCGCCACCCACCGAAAGAATCGAACGCCGCCCACCAAGGCGCGCCAGCAAGGCCCGCTCGCGCGTATCCGTAATGTCCTCGATGATCGTAACCGGATGCTTCAGAGCCCGCGACGCAAACGCTGCAATACGCGACCCATTCACATGCTCGATTTCAATCGCATACGAAAAACCCGGCGCTTTCATCAATTCGGCTGGCACGGTGGCTACGTACACGGACGCATCGCTCCGCTTGAAAGCAATGATCCGTTCGGCACCGGCCGCTGTTTCCATCACAACGACGGCTTGTCGAATGAGTTCCGGATGCGCGAACGAAACCTTGATATCGAGGCTTTCGCTGGGCGGCGCCGAATACACGGCCGCATGATACACACGCGGCATCGGGCCCGGCTTCGCGGGAGGCATGGGCGCGGTCGGCGTTGTCGTTTGTCCGCCTGGTGTTTGTCCAGGAGCAGCTTGCTCAGGTTCGGTTTGGCCTGACGTACCTGTCGCTTGTTCCTCAGACTTCGGCGGTTGTTTGTCTTCGCTCGGTATTGTGGCCGGTGCGTCGGTCGAGGTTTGCCCGGACGGAGCAACATCGACGGGTTTGTCAGCACGTTTGCTCGGCGCCTGTGGTTGCGCTTCAGCCAGTGTTGCCCAGCCAAACGTGGCCAGGACGAACGCCACCGACAAGGCCGCGCGTGTGGTCGTATGTCGTTTGGTTACCATGAGTACCCCACTGCGCCGCCGAATCCGGGACCGGCATGATCAATGGTTCGACCTTGGAAAGACACCCGCAACGAGGCTACGAATTCGGGCGTAAATCGATAACCTGCTTGCAAAATCGTCCGGACGCCGATTTCATTGGCCCCGCGAGAAACCGTGTCGTCCGTGTTGAAGGAACTCACCGCGCTTCCCGCCGGCTGGTTCGTCACTTCGGTACGAATCAAGATGGGCACCTTTTTGATGGTATTGAGTTCCAATTGGGTAAACCCACGCAACCCAACGCGTCCCAAGAGTTCACCTCCGAGCAGCAAGTTGGTATCGCGATCATTGCCGATGCGGAAAATCACTTGTCCGCCACCAGTAACGCCGCCATCTTGCAAGCCAATGGCCGCTCGACCCAGAATCGAAAACAATCGGTGGGCGCCGACTTCGAGTTCCAAGTATCCATAGGTCAAACCAATGGGACGCCCGTCGAGATTGAGCACGTCGAGGTCTTTCAGAGATCCTCCGCGTCCACGGTACACGCCAAACCCCGTGCGAAGTGCCCGTATGCCAACGTCGTCGTAACGTAATCCGAAAATGCCTTCCGTTTGCCAGCTCCAATCATTGCCCCGCAAACGATTGTAATCGGCATAATCCGTGAGCAACATGGCGCTGGCTCCGACGGATCGTGGTGGACCAATTTTGGGCATGGGCAAAACGTCGACCTCTTTGGGTGCACCGGGGCCACCAACGAGAGGCAAGGCAAAACCTTTGCGCGTCGTCGCTTCGATGAAGTATTCGAGCACGGGTGGAGCAAGTTTGGCCGACGGAACGAAGGCAGCCCAAAATCCAGGGCCGATCGACGTCATGTTGATCGTTTCATACACCGGCTCGCCTTTGCGCCGATAATGCAAAAGAGCCCCCGTGGCCATATCGCTCAACTGCACGACGAATTCGAGTTTCGATGCTTCGAGCACTTCCTTGGGCGCTTCGAATTGCTCGAGCTCCACTTCGGTCGACTCCGTCTCTTCGGGCGTGCGTCGCTTGGGCGCTTTGTCTCCGTCCACGACCTTGCGCAACGCTGCCGCCTCTTCATACAAAACACGCGCATACTTGCCCTTCGGGTTCGCCCGCACGTATTCCTCGTAGACGCGAATGCGCATGACCACGTCCGCGCCTTCCAGCGCGTTGAACATGTCGACAACGGCTCGAGCGTCCGCGTCGAGTTTCGATTCGTTCACTTCTGGGGCCGGTTCTCCCGTGGGCGGAGATGTCGCTGGTGGAAGGTTCGTCGTTGACGTCGTCGAAGGCAACGTCGCGCTTGCGGGCCGTTGCAAAATCACCACGTCGCCTTTTTGGGGAGCTCGCGCCATCTCCCCCGACGGCTTCGCCAAGGACAACGCCGTGCGAACCTGCGTCAGCTCCAACGAGCCAATCCGAAAACGATCTTCGAGGATCTTGCCGGAGACCGGATGCCGCAAACGCAAAGGCCGCCATATCTCGACCAACGCCCCGACCGTGGCCCCTTGACCCGCGCCCAAATCAATGACGAGTTCTTCGCCATCGAGCGTCACCACGGTCGCCCGTACTTCAAGAACCTGTGGTGCATTCGCAGGTTTGCCCTGCCCCCACGCCGGAAAACTCGCGCCTACACAAACAAGGCCGAACAGCGTCGAAAAAATCGCTCTCCGATACGCCTGTCCGTAACGACGCCAAGCCCCGGCGGAAACTCGTTTCGAGTCTTCCATCACGATCACATCCTTGGACCGCAATCGTCAAAGGGCAAGTGTGAAAATAAATATTTTTTCTTGGAAAACCATTACGCATGAAATCAAAATCCGTGTAGTCATATTCGCAGTGTCGATGTTATGACGCCGCGACGTATCGTATCGACACGTTCCCGAGGCCAAACCTCGAAGCCTAGCGAATTTTCTGCACGCTTACGCTGATCTCTGTTATCGTGCAAAGCGCATGGTCCGTGCA
>JBGAOI010000090.1:0-17477 GCA_044221885.1 Polyangium sp. (in: bacteria) | reverse complement strand
ATAGGTATCGGGCATTCTTCAACCGGACGCTGGCCCCGAACCGCGACTGGAAATGGGCGCTTCGGGAGCGTTGACCCAGAGTTGGGCGAGTTCGAGAATCCGCGCATGTTCGCGGATGTTATGCAAAAATCGCTTGGAATACGTGGGATCTTCAACCGAATCGGCACGTAGCAGCAATACATGTTGCGCACTCCGCAATGCTGTGCGCGCTTCCATGCGATCTCCGCCGGCAATGAGCGCTTCCAGGTGCGTCAGAACGGCCAACGCATGACGAGGCCAAAAAACACCGGCGACTCGCGCTGTGGTCAATGCAGCTTCAGCAGCCCTGGCTGATTCCACAGCCTGCCCTTGGCGCAAAAGTAGAGCGGCCTCGAGCGTCCTGGTCCACGCATCCAAATGACGAATACCCGGCCCCGTGGCCCGCGCTTTTTCGAGTTCCGCGCTGGCCAATTCAATTTCGCCACGATCAATGAGGGCTTCGACGACGATGAGTTGCGCCGCTTTGCCATGCAATGCTTCGCCTTGGCGCAGGCAATGGGCCACCGTTTCTCGTGCATACGCTTCGGCTTCCGCCGTTTCACGTTGCGCCAGCCGCAACAGAGCAAATTGGTTCCGCGCAATCAATTGCGCCAATGAAAGATCCTCGGCCAGCGCGCGTTCGAGAATCGTGGCTACACATTGATCCGCTTCATCGAATGCCCCAAGCTCATAAAGATCCTGCGCAATGAATGCCTGACATTGCCATTCGAGCGGTTGATAACCCACTTGTTCGAAGTGGCGTTTGGCGGCTCGATCCGCTTTGAGCGCCATGAACGGATCCTGTTCGCCCGATCTCGTAAATGTCCCTCGTGCGTGCTCGATGCAACCAGCGACGGCGGGTTCTTCATGCATGAACGGGCCGCAGGTGTCTTGCATACGTGTAAGAAAAGGTTCGGCCGCATTACGACCACCCGACAACACGAAGGCATTTACGAGCTGCAAAAATGCTTGCGCCAGCATGACCACGTTTTCGCGGGTCGGCTCGACTTGATACAAGTGCGCAGTCGCTTCACGCAAGGCCACGGGACGCTGCAAAAGAAGCGCCCCACCAATGGCTCCGAGAAGCGCGCGACAATAAACACTCGTTCCTGGTGATTCGCGCGATAATGCTTCGCGAGCTGACGACAACGCCAAATCGCAATTTCCGCCCCAATACGCGGCTTCTGCTTGTAAGGCCCAAAGTCCCGCGGGAATTTCACCAGGGGCAACAATTTTGATACCCCGCGCAGCCATGGACAACGTTGCGGCATAATCGCCGGCTCGCAACGCTTGTTCGGCCGATTGCACGTAATAATGCATGGCGCGTTCGCCATCGTTGCCTTGCTCGAAGTGCTCGGCAAGAATCGCTGGATCGACTTCACCTATTTTTTCCAGCCAAGCACCGGCCAATCGATGCCCGAGACGCCGATCCCGCTCGGTTAGCATACCGTAGGAAGCTTCCCGAATCAATTCATGACGAAATGTATATTCTTCTTCATTTGCGAATCGGCGCGTATTGCTACGTACGAGAAGCTCGGCTTCGAGCAGCATATCAAACGCGCTACCATGCGCTTCTTCCTCGGCTTCGCCGAGAAGCGCAAACACACCATTACGCCAGCACGAAGAACCAAACACGCTTGCCGCACGTAACGTGCGCCGCGCATCCGGCTGCAAACGAGCAAGACGGGCCTCGATCATGCCCAGAACCGTTTTCGGCAGACCACTTCCTTGTGGAGATTCAGCCACGGCGCGAATGAGTTCTTCCAGGTAAAACGCGTTTCCTTCCGACCGTTCGACAATGGCTTGCATTTGATCCGGCAGAAGGCGTTCCCCCAAAGCAGCACGGGCCAATTCCATACACGCGCGGCGGGCCAAGGGCTGGAGAAGGATTTCTTGCGCCTGACGGCCAGCCCAAAGACGCGGAAATCGATCATGCACTTCCGGCCGCGCAAACGCGAGCACGACGAAGGGCTCTTCCGCCAATGCACGTAATGCCGCATCGACAATACGTACGGACGCTGCATCTCCCCAATGTAAATCATCGAAGAGCAGCAGCAATGGTTTTTGCTTTAATGCGCCTTGCACATAACGAATGAATGCTGCTTCGATTCGGGCCGCCATCACTTGCGCATCTTGGCGCGCAGCCCGAAGGCGAGGGCTCTGTTCGTCTGGGAACGGCGCCCCCAATACTTCGCCGAGAAATTCGGCAACACCACGGGCATCGTCCAGACCAACCACTGCATCGACACCGCGTTGTAATTTTTGACGCTGGACTTCCGGAGGTTCGCCACTCTCGAGACCCAACACACCGCGCAATGCAGAACCAATCATCGAGAACGGTGAACCGACGGCGATGACATCACCACGTCCAAGCAAAATGGTGAAATCCCGATGTTGCGAGCGAATCGCAAGCGTCAATTCCTGCCGCAAACGTGACTTTCCCATGCCCGCACTCGCCGTCACGAGCAATGCGGTCGATCGAGGTTCGTCAACGGCGTCGTCAATGGCTCCAAGCAAATTGCTGATCACCCGATCGCGCCCGACGAAAGGCGTCGGCTTGCGAAGCAAGAGTCGCGGCTCGTCGCCAGTGGTCCATTCTCCACGCAGAATGTGATTTTCGCCTTCGATCCGAACATCGAAACGTTCTTCAATCAAGGCTCGAGCCAATTCATCAATAAAAATGGGTTCGGGTTTGACGTTTGTCGCATCCGTACATTCGGCAAGAAGAGCAACGACGCGTTCGAGCGCTTCGCCAAGGGGCAGTCGCCGATCCGCTTCACCTCGACCCATGGCCAAAGCAATGGGAGAATGTGGGAGATAAAGTCGAATTTGCAGGGCTGCTCGCGCCGCCTCGGCCGCTTGATCGCTGGGACTTCCGCGAGATGCAAGCACCACGAGCACAGTCCCGTCCGCCAACGATTCGACGCGAGCTCCACGCGATTCAATGGCTCGTCGAACGGACGCTTGCAATTCGAGTTTTGGTCCTGTGGGTGGAATATGCGCTGTCCCCGAACCAACTGGCATACCCACCGCAACAATGGTCACCAAACGCTGCTCGGCGTTCGTGAGCGAATGTAGACGGCCCGTATCCGCAACGGCGGGTGGACGCATGGAGAGGCGTTTTCGGGCCAGCTCGCGTTCATCGAGCTGGTCCAATTCATTGGCCAATGCGGAACCATCCCGCGGACGCTCGGAAGGCTCTTTCGATAACATGCGTTGCACGAGCGACGCCAATACGTCGGGTAGGCCTGGACGAACCTCGAGCAACGAGGGCGCATCTTCGAGTAGAAGTTTGGCCAGCAACGCAATGGGGCGAAGCCCTTCGAATGCCGGTTTTCCGGCCAAACATTCGAACAAAATACACCCAAGCGAGAAGATATCCGCAGCTGGGCCCACGTCTTCATCGCCCCGCGCTTGCTCGGGCGCCATGTATCCCGGTGTGCCAAGAATGGTTCCCGAACGCGTAATCGTCGTATGAAATTCGGCCAAACGTGCGGTGCCAAAATCGACGATTTTTACTGAGCCAACATCGCCGCCAGGCAACATCAAATTGCTGGGCTTCAAGTCGCGATGCACAATGCCTTGCGCGTGCGCGAGCGCCAACGCAGTGGTAACGCCTCGAGCCAGCGCCAAGGTTTCTGCGATTGTCAGGCCTTCCCGCGCAAATCGCTCGGCCAAACTTTCCCCTTCAATCCACTCCATCGCAATGTAAGGTTGGCCATCGGGACGCGTGCCGTACGCCACGAAAGGGACGACGTTCGGATGCGCCAGCGACGCGAGAATCCGTGCTTCGTGACGAAAACGAGCGTAATCGTCGGACAATTGATGGAGCAACTTCAACGCGACTTGACGCCCCGTTGTCCGATCGAGCGCACGGTACACCGACCCCATGCCTCCCGTGCGCGCCAGCGACAAGATCTCGAACCGTTCTGCGATGAGCGTGTGGGCTTCCATTGCGGAATGGTTCATTCTAACGGAGGCGAATTCTTGTTGTCAACCCCGGTCTTGAAGAATCGTATTACTGCCGATGGTTTCACACGGATACTAGTTCCGCAGCGAGCGCAATTTTTGAACCGCATAAGCGACGACGCGCACGCCCAATGCCAACGCCATGACACTCAAGAATACCGCATACAAAACTTGGTGGCTCGCTCGACCCAGGTAGCTGAAAACAAAGATACCCCAAAGCAAATACATGCCCGAGGTATGGAGCCATCGCCACAAACGCGGCCCGATACGTTTGCGAGGGCCGTCGAAAGACGTGACCGCCATCGCCGCAATCCAAACATATCCGACAAGTCCCCCCCAAATGCTGATCATGGAGGTTGTCCGAAAAAACGAGTCGGTAAACCGCGTGGCGAGGACACCGATAATTCCCAAGTGCACAAATTGCACCACGGCAAACCCAAGGCCCATTTCTCGACGATGGAGCAGCAACCATTTGCTCCAATTTGCCCGAGCAAGCCTGTGCAGCGACGAAATCGAGAATGTCGCGGCGAGCCAAACTGCACCGAGACGCGCGGTGGATCGAATTGCACTGCGCAATCCGGCTTCGCCTGAACCTTCCGCGATCAACGAAGCCAATGTCGCGACAATGGCGACGACAAACGAAATCTGAACAATCGGCGGCGCCTTTCGACGAAGTTTGGCAGGTACGTTCGAACCTACCAGGTGCGTGGGATCTTTGGCAACTTCAGTCATTAGAACTTGACGGTTTCACAGGGGGAGGCCAAACCACTGCCAAAATCCGAGTATCGCGCGCTGTGATCTTTCAAGCCGTGCACGACAACGAGCATCCCTCGAACATCGGCTTTCGGCTTCCAAGAGCGCTCGAAATGCACCCATTCTCCTGGGCCTTGGAAAGTCGATTCACTGACGACAACGTCGTCCTTTTCTTCGGAATGCGGCGTAAATGGACGCGGTGCGCGTGCCTCGAATGCTCCACAACCACTCAAGACGCCCAACGCACAAACTCCAACCATCCACTTGAACATCGTTTGACTCCAAAATAAATTCGGCAATGTCACGAACGGCGTCGGACAATACCGGAATTCATCCACGATGACAAGCCTCTGCACGACACATCTCAACCTCGAATACGCGCCTCACGTTTTTCCCATTTTTCTTTGGCTTTTGCACGTTCGCCTTCCCGCGTCCGAGGCTCGCCGCGCGCCCCTAGCGTATCGAGGAGTTTCTTTGTGGTCAAAGCAATCGCTTCGACCGCATGGGCAAATGCAACTTGATCCGCTTTCGCAGCTGTTTGGATGCCGCTGACTTTGCGCACGTATTGCAAAGCGGCGTCATGAATCTCTTCCTCGGTGGTCGGTGGCTCGAAATGATGCAAAACCCGAATGTTGCGGCACATGACGCCAGAATACGCCAAGAAAGACCAGGGTGCCAAGTAAGAAGTTTCATCTGATTTTGCTGCGCTTTCTTGGTGGTCGGTATTCGCAACGCATTGCTGACACACGAGATTCGTCTTTTCAAACAACATCGTCTGGAATATATAATTTCTTCCCCATGCAACCGCACGCATCGACACAACCGACGCACCGAGGTTTTTCTCGTCCACTACTGCTCGTGTGTACTGCCGTGAACCTGTATCTTCTCGGTGCTGCATGTATGCTGCAATTCGTCGGCTATCCCTTGCTCTTGGAAAGCGGTCCTGGTGCTTTGCCGGTGCTTCACGCAGCCCTCACGCGACGTCTTGGCGTGGTGTTCATCCTTCCGGAATTTCTCGCCCTGCTGACACTTCTGCCCTTGCTCTATTGGCGACCGGTGCGTAACGAAGTGTGGCGCCTGTGGGTTTGTCTTGGCCTAAGCATTGCCTATTTCGTCGTGACATTCGGTTGGCATCTTCCGGCACACAAACTACTCGCCTCGGGTGATGTATCGGCCATGCCTACTTTGCTCGAGAGCCACGCGGTGCGAACGATCTTCACGGCGCTCAAGTGCGCCCTGCTGCTTGGAATGTTCGGAACGGAACGGGATCGCTCCACCTGAAGCTTGATCCGTCATCGACGCAAGAATGTTGGAGTTTGTCAACACCTGGCGTATCCTGGCGGAGTGACCCGGCTCGAGCGCTACCTCGCCCGTCTGCCTGAAGGCGTCGACTCGTATCCCGATGTCGTCGTCAAGGCTTCGACGTTTACCTCAGCGCTCGCGGACAAACCGCTGCCGGTGGGGCGATTCAAGCTACCTGCACCCATCGAAAAACTGCTCGTCACGCCACCGCTGGTGAGTGCGTGGATTCCCGAAGTGCACATGGTGTCGATCTTCAAACTCATCGGCGACCATCACTTCGAGGGTCGTGGGGGCACGCCCGCATTTTTGGAATGGGTTTATGCACAAAATCAAAAATTGCTCGGAGGAAAGCTTTATCGCGCTCTTTTTTGGTTTTTGAGTCCCGAGCAAGTGTTTCGTGGCGTCGAACAACGGTGGGGTGCATTTCGCCGCGGCACGTCATTAACCATCACGACTCGCTCCGATCGTCATGCCTTGTTTGAATTCCGCTATCCGCGTTACTTGCTCGACGATGAAGGGCTGATGGCCATTGGTATGGCGCTTCGCGTCGCGGGAGAAGCTGCGGGAGCCAAAAGTACCTCGATCGAAATTGTCGACGTGACGCCAACCTCTGGGCACGTGCGATTGAATTGGGTCGTCTGAATTCAGCGGGCGAAAGTAGCTTTTCAACGTACGGATTTTCGACTATCGTCGAGGAATGACGTCCAAACGCGCTCCGCTGGTTTCGCTTTTCGTCTTGGGCATGCTCGGTTGTGGGGGCGACGAAGAACTCGTTTTCGGCAACAAGCCGCCCGTCGTGGTTCCTCCACCGCCACCACCAGCGCAAACGACTGGGTTTTGCGCAGACAAGGCGCTGGAGCCGTGGTCACGAAAAACCTCGGGAATTGGTGGAGCGGTCTCCTTCAACGAAGTTCTGTATCACCCAAAGGACCAACCGGACCTGGAATGGGTCGAACTCTACAATCCACTGGGTATTGATATCGATGTTTCCGGATTTCGACTCGACGGATACGTTCAATTCGTTTTTCCCAGCGGAACGATGATCCCATCGCGAGGTTATTTGGTCGTCGCGGCCAACGCGGATTTGCTTGCTCAAGACATAGGCAAAAACGTTGCTGTGGGTTCATACTTGGGTCGTCTTCCCGATGACGGCGGAGTCATTGAACTTTGGAACAATGCTGGGCGGTTGCTCGATAGACTCGAATATGGCGACATTGAACCTTGGCCCGTGATTCCGGACGGTTCGGGCGCATCGCTTGCCAAACAGCGCGCAGGAGCTGCGAGCGAAATGGCCGAAGAATGGACATCCAGCGCGTTTGTCGGAGGAACTCCAGGCGCTGCCAATTTCCCCGAAGAAAAGGCTTCATCCCCAACGTTGCCGCTCGTTCCGCTTGGCGCAACGTGGAAATACAACACGACCGGCATGACGCCGCCCGCCAATTGGATGACGGGAGCGTTTGACGATTCCGCATGGTCGTCCGCTCCGGCGTCGTTTTTCTCGACCAACATGGCCCCGATGCCAATGAACGTGACGGCAACCTTCACAGCGGACAACTTTTTCGCAATCTACGTGGGAAAAGCAGACGGCTCGAATCTCAAGCTCATTGGTCGCGATGCCGTAACCGATTGGACATCAGCGGAATCCTTCCCATTTACGGTAGCGCCCGACGACTACGTGTACGTAGCCGCGTGGGAAGCACCTGGAAGCAGCGGAGGCCCACAATCGCTCATTGGACAATTCGTTTTACCTGGAAATATAACGATTCCGACTTCGCCTTCGACGTTCGATTGGATTCTTGGACCTCCCAATGGCAGTCCCGGCGGTTCTCTGAATGATCCCGCGCCTCCGATTGCAGTCGTGCAAAACCTGGTCCAAACGGCAAATCAAAATCAATCGTGGGCGACGCCGCAAGCTTCTGCTGACCGAACGTCTGCACCTTGGGGTCCGGCGCTCAATGGTGTTTTCGCGCCCGGCACACAATTCATCTGGGCGGATACGTTTAATGATGTCTCCGTCTCCAATTCCAGCACGACGTACATTCTGCTCCGCAGCAAAGAACCGCTCGTTCCGACCAAAGGCACGACGGAATTGCCCAATGGCCCAACGACAACGTATTTCCGCACGACATTCCAGGCGCCAAACGATGTGGAATTCATTCAGCCATGGATCGATACGCTGATTGACGATGGTGCCGTATTTTATGTCAATGGCACGGAAGTCTTACGTTTGCGTATGCCAGGTGGTGCCGTGAATGCGTCGACATTGGCGTCATCCACAGTCAACGAAGCCATGCTCGAAGCTGGAAACTTAATTGCCGCCAATACGCTCGTCTCGGGAAAAAATGTCCTGGCCGTGGAAGTGCATCAGGCCCAAGCCAACGACGCGGATATGACCTTCGACGCTGCCTTGTCATCATCGGTCAAGCCCAAAGCGCAAGGAGCCTCGACGATTCCGCTCGCGTTTCACGAAATTTCGGGAGCTGATGCAAAAACATTTTGGCTCGAACTGCGCAATCGAGGAACGACGCCGCTCGATCTCAAAGGGTACGTCATAACATCGTCGAATGGGAGCGAATATGTGCTTCCAGGACAAACACTCGATCCGGGAGCGCTTCTACAAGTCGACCAAGCAACCACGGGTTTTGGCGCCATTGATGGTGACAAACTATTTTTGTACACGCCGGATCGGAAAATTGCTTTCGATGGCGTGGTGGTCTCGAACTACCCGCGAGGTCGATCGGACGACTCGCTGGCGTTTCGATATCCGGATGAAATTACCCCGGGCAAACCCAATGTTTTCGTAGAACATGACGAAACCGTCATCAACGAAATCATGTACCATCCTCCTCCGGTAACAGCGCCGGACGGTTCGCGTATCAAGGGTGGATTGGAATGGATCGAGCTATTTAATCGCAGCGACAAAAACGTCGACATTGGCGGGTATCAATTCGTCGACGCGATTGAATACACGTTTCCTGTAGGGACGCTCGTGCCCGCGGGAGGTTACGTGGTCGTGACCAACGACGAATCAGCCATGAAATCCACGTATCCTGCTTTGCCGACGTCCAGCGGGCTTTTGCTGGGTGATTACAAAGGCGGCTTGGGAGATTCCGGCGAAAATCTAGTGTTGCTCGATGCTTGCGGCAATCCAGCCGATACGTTGCGATATTACGATGATGGGCGT
Source organism: Polyangium sp. (in: bacteria) (assembly GCA_044221885.1). Lineage (GTDB taxonomy): Bacteria > Myxococcota_A > Polyangia > Polyangiales > Polyangiaceae > Polyangium. Next base: position 8,251 of record JBGAOI010000090.1, on the reverse strand, counting down.
TGGGCCGAATTTGCCGACGGCGGAGGATCTTCCTTGGAATTGCGCGACGCGGACGCCGACAACACGAGGCCCGAAGCGTGGGCAGCAAGCGACGAAGGCAGTCGTTCTTCGTGGCAAACCATTACGTATGAAGGTGTGGCGCAACCGAGTTCCGTGGGGCCGGATGGCTCGTACCAAGAATTCTTGATTGGGCTTCTCGATGGCGGCACCGTGCTCATCGACGACGTGAGCGTTTTGGAGGATCCAGCGGGAGCAAAAAAGGAGCTCCTTCAAAACGGCACATTCGAAGGCGGTGGTTCGGCATCGTGGCGATTACTCGGAAACCATCGGCATGCGCAGGTGATCGTGGACCCGACAAACGCGAGCAACCATGTGCTGCAATTGGCGGCAACAGGCCCAACCGAACACATGCACAACCATCTGGAAACCACGTTGGCGCAGGGACAAACCATCAAGAATGGGACGAATTATCGCATTTCTTTGCGCGCGAAGTGGCTCGGTGGTTCGAACCAGCTCAATACGCGGCTTTACTTCAATCGTTTGGCCAAGACAACTGAATTGACCATACCCTCGAACCCCGGAACGCCACTTGCGCCGAACAGTCGCGCCGAGACGAACATTGGGCCGACCTATCACGGACTTCGCCATGAACCCGTCGTTCCGCAGCCGTACGAACCGGTACGTGTATCGGTTGTCGCGACAGACCCGGATGACGTAGGCGATTTGACGCTATTTTATTCCGTCGACGGCGGGGCGTTTGCAACGGTGGCCATGACAAACGATGGAACGGGGCGGTATTCGGCGCTCGTCCCCGGTGGCGCAGCAGCGTCGATTTATCAATTTTATGTGTCTGGCAAAGACAAGACGGGCGTTTCGAGCATGTTTCCAGCGCGCGGCCCAGAGTCTCGAGCGCTTTGGAAGGTCGACGACGGATTGGCAGACACCCAAGGTTTGCACAATGTGCGGATTGTCCTGGCACCAGCAGACAACCAATGGATGTTCGATCCGAAAAACCTGATGAGCAACGACGTTCTTGGAACCACCATCATCGACGACGAACGCCGCGCGTATTACGACGCAGGCGTGCGCCTCAAGAGCAGCGAGCGGGGACGGCCCGAAGTGGCGCGGGTCGGTTTTGCATTGCGTTTCCAACCGGATGATCGGTTTCGCGGGATTTTCGACAGCTTCATGGTCGACAGATCCGAAGGTATCGGTTACGGGCAGCGGGAATTGCTTTTTTATCAGGTGATGAACCACGCGGGCACGGTGATCAGCCATTACGACGACCTCGTCAAAGTGCTCACGCCTCGTCCTGAACACGTGGGCCCGGCGCATTTGCAAATGGCGCGATTCGGTGATTTGCTGCTCGACTATCAATTCGACAACGGGGGCGACGGGATGCTCTTCGAATACGAGCTGATCTATTATCCGCTGACCACGGACAATGGGACACCTCAAGGTAACAAATTGCCGCAGCCCGATTCGGTCGTAGGTGTTTCAATCAAAGACTTGGGTCCAGACAAGGAAGCCTATCGATTGCCTTTCATCATCAAAAACAATCGGTGGCGCGACGATTATCGAGGACTCATAGATTTTGCCAAGACGTTTGGAAGCAGCGGTCCAGCATTCGACACAAACATCGAAAACGCAATCGATGTGGACGAATGGTTGCGCGCGTTTGCGTTTGGCGTCTTGAGTGGCACGGTGGACAATTACGCGGCCGGATCGCAACACAATGGCAATTTTTACGTTCGTCCTGCCGATGGTCGGGTGCTCTATTTCCCGCACGATTTGGACTTCTACGGTGGATCACCCAACAGTCCCATCGTTCCCAGTGGTGACCTGGCCAAACTCATTGCGAATCCCGTACGAAAACGATTGTATTACGGTCACTTGTACGATATCCTTTCGACCTCGTACAATGGTTCGTACATGTCATACTGGGCAAACCATTTGGGAACTTTGTTGCCCGCGCAAAACTTCGCGGGACATTTGCAATTCATCGCGACGCGTTCGGATTGGGTGCTCAATGGCGCGCCGGACGCCGTGATGAAGGCCATTCCCAAGGTGCCTTTTGCCATTACGACCAACGGGGGCGGAGCCATGTCCGTCACGACTCCATCGGTTACCCTAGACGGGACGGGATGGATTGATATCGACCATGCAGCGTTCGGTGGGACCGCAGTGGCATTGGTGTGGACAGGTCAAACCACGTGGCAAGCGTCGGTCGATTTGAAATGCGGTGCAAATTCAATTCAGCTCGACGCACTCGATCGCCACAACCAAGCGGTCGGGAGTGATACGATTTCGGTGACGCGCATGGGCGCGGGGTGTCCCTGAAAGACCTTGACACAGGCGGAAATCTCGCGGATAACCATCGCCGCCGACAAACGATCCGTTTCTCACGCGCAACCTGCGTCCAAATCGGTCCTCCATGACAACAGAATCCAATTCCTCGCAAAGTCCCCTCGAGTTTACGGCTCGTGCCGCCATTGCCGGTATTTTGTTCGGCGTGCTGTTTGGTGCGGCAAACGCGTACTTGGGATTGCGCGTCGGTTTGACCGTATCGACCTCGATTCCCATTGCGGTCCTCACGGTAGCCTTGTTCAAGGTGATGCGGCGGCCAGGAGGTAATGAAATCCTCGAGGCAAATATTTCGCAGACCATTGGTTCGGCGAGTTCGTCGCTGGCAGCGGGGACGATTTTCACAATTCCGGCGCTCTTCTTGTGGGGCATGGCGCCTCCATATTGGCAAGTAGCCGTCTTGGCGTTGCTCGGCGGATACTTGGGCATTTCGGCCATGGTACCATTACGTCGTTTGCTGATCGTCAAATCGGCGGACGAACTTCCCTACCCCGAAGGTACGGCGTGTGCCGAAGTTTTACGAGCAACAACGAGTGCCGCTTCGACGGGGAAATGGATCTTCATTGGCTTGGCTTTTGGAGCGGTGATCAAGTTGGCGCTTGGGGCATTCGTGCTGCTTCCGTCGGAACTTTCCGCGCATTTGCCTGTTTTACCAAAAGCCGAGGTGGCGCTGGAAATTGCTCCCGCACTGATTGCGGTCGGATACATCCTGGGATATCGGCAATCGGCCATCATGGTCTCGGGTTCGTTGATTTCTGCGATTGTGCTGACCCCATTGATTGCCCTGGTCGGAGCTACGTTGACCACGCCGCTTTTCCCAGAAATGACCAAACCCATTGCAGAATTGAGCGCGGGGCAAATTTGGTCGCGCTACGTGCGTTACATTGGCGCTGGTGCGGTGGCTGCGGCGGGTATCGTGGCCGTCGTGAAGTCGATTCCGACGATGTGGACTTCGTTTTCCGCCGTCATCCAAGGCGTTCGAGGGCGCGGACTTGGCGCAGAAAACAACGCCGATGCACCGCGAACGGATCGCGATGTGCCTTCGTGGATCGTGCTCGTCGTGCCCGCATTGATCGTACTCACGCTGATTGCCGTGCCAAACTTGTTTGCCGGCAACATGTCTCTCTTGCCGCGAGCGGTCGCAGCACTGGGTGTGGGCATTTTCGGAGTCTGTTTCGTGGTGGTTTCTTCACGCATCGTCGGACTCATTGGCGTGTCGTCGAATCCAACGTCAGCGATGACGCTCGTGACGTTGCTTGGCGTTTCCGTCGTGTTTGTCTTGGCCGGATGGCGTGATCCTTCGGCACGCGCGGCGATTTTGACCGTAGGCACCGTCGTATGCATTGCCGCGTCGAAGGCTGGCGATATTTCGCAAGACTTGAAAACGGGGCAACTCGTGGGCGCAACTCCCGCCAAGCAGCAGCTCGGACAATACATTGGCGCTGCATGCGCATGTTGGGCCATTGCGGGAACCGTATTGCTCTTGGGAAATGCCTTTACGTTTGGTTCACCTGAATTGCCGGCGCCTCAAGCAACCCTGATGAAAACAGTCATTGAAGGCGTGTTGTCCGGATCCTTGCCGTGGGGTCTCGTGGGTACGGGAGCGGGTTTGTCGATTTGCGCCTTGCTCGCCGGGCTTCCAGGATTGGCGTTTGCCGTGGGAATTTATTTGCCCTTGGGCAGTTTGACGCCCATTTACGTGGGCGGGATCGTGCGCGCTATCGTGGAATCGCGCCGGGGCGCCAAACAAGGTGAAAACGATCCCGGCGTGCTCGCTGCCTCCGGCATGATTGCCGGTGAAGGTTTGTCGGGGGTGCTCATTGCGTTCATTGTCGCCGGTGCAGGTCGATGGCGAGATTCGGGATTTGCCCGCGCGCTCGAGGCAATGCATTTCGCATCGAAGAAGTTCACGCATCTCGAAGGAGCGGCTGCAATCGTGGGCGGGCTGGTCATCGTGCTTGGGGTGTGCGGATTGCTCTACCGCGCGGGGCGTTCAGGAGAATCAGAAAAACCCGCAGCCGAAAGCACAATTTGAACCGCGTTGGGATCTTGCCGGCTTGGCCGCAACCCACAAATTGACCTTTTCTGAACGCATGCTCGGCGTTATGATGGACACATGGGACTTTACGTCGGGCACTTTGATTTTACCGTGCCACTTTTATGGACGGTTCCTGCATTGTTCACGCCCAACGAATGCACCGGAATTCTCGAGCAGGGTCAATCCGGGCCTTGGCTACCAGCAACGGTCAATGCGGAATCTGGGCGGGTGGTGGATGCGCGTATTCGGAGCAGTACGACAGCAGTGCTTCGCGATGCTGCTTTGTCCGATGAATTGTTTCGGCGTATTCGTCCGCATGTACCTGCGCAAATGACGACCGAAATGGGCGATCGAGGACGCGTGTCGATGGACGTCGTGGGTATTTTTTTGCCATTGCGTATCTATCGGTATGAAGTGGGGCAACAATTCGGGCTACATCAGGATCAATCTTATGCAGGCGAAGGTGGCACGTTGAGTCTGCTCACGTTGATGGTGTATTTGAACGAAGGGTTTTCCGGCGGCGAGACGGATTTTCCCGAGCAATCACGCACAGTCATCCCCAAAACGGGCGAAGCGCTGCTCTTTCAACACAAACTTCTGCATGCGGGCAGGCCCGTGACGCAAGGGACGAAGTTTGTCTTGCGTTCAGATGTGTTGTATCGACCGTCGCGTTGATGGGCTGTTAGCACTACCCTGCCAGTTTATCGAAGCGGAGCTTGGAGAGTGCTGGATTTTCTGGCGTTTGCGGCGGGGCCCCGCTGTTTGAGCCCCGAAAGGGGCGAGTTCGGGGTGCCGCGAATGCCAGAAAATCAAGCCTCGACAAGCGCAATAAACGAAGTGGCGGAGTCGTGTTAGGGTTTTGGCACAATGACCGAAACACTGAGGGCTGGCATATCGTAGACAAACCCGTTTGTCGCGCCTGCCGCAAGCGCGGGCACGGACACGAGATCTGGCTTGGCACTGGTGATTTGCCAAATCTCTGCGTTCTTGTAATTGCCATACGCGGCCAATCGCATCGAAGCCTTGAGTGACCCGGTGGTCTTGTTGATGGCGACGAGCACCATGCGCCCCGTATTTTGCGCGTCTACGCTCGCATAAACGCTCGCTTTCGCGACATCACTCGACGTCGCCCGCACCGACGTATCACCAAAATGGCTCCCTTGGCCGTCGTAACTCGTGAATGCGCGCAGCGCGGCATAAGCCATGTCGACGTTGTCGTTGAGTTCCCACATATTGGCCAAGAACACGCCTTCACGTCCGAAAATGCCGAGCACATCGGCTTCAGCCAACGCCCCCGAAATATGCGCTCCGCCGCCGTACCAATACTCGGTAAAACCAATCTTGGTGCCGGGATAATGCGCGTCGATCTTGGCCTTGAGCCACGGAAGCAGCGCAATGGGGCCATTGAGAACGTCATTGGCAATCCAACTGTCTTCCTTGTACGTCGAATCCCACAATGATCGCGGTGCTTGCGCACGCGCCTGCACCGAAGCCGCCGATGTATCATCACCCGTGATGCGTTGACCGTTTCCGCGCGCTTCGGGATACCAATGCAAATCGAGCACGTCCACGATGCGTTTGCCCGCTTGCGTTTCCGCAGCTTTCATCGCGTCGAGCCAATATTCGATGAAGTTGCCATTTTGATCCGGCGCATTTTGCAAACTCGTATAACCGTTGTAGCCGTACGAAACGAACCCGGTAACGACCGCATTCGGCGCAACATCTTTGACTGCTTTGGCAAAATCGATGTTTTTTTGCACGAGCTCGGCATAACCCACAGGATTCGGGTGGATGCGCGGGTGCGTACTCGACCAGAGATCCGGTTCATTGTCGAGCGAAAACATGAATTGTGCTTGGTTTCCATTAAATGCCGCAGGAAATGCCGTTTTCAAGAAAGCCACGAATTCGTCTTGATAGACGGAGTCATCCGCAAGATCGGGTGTTTGTGAAAACGCACCATTTTTGCGGGCAATGGTTTTTCGGAAACGCGCTTGGAGGTAATTGGGCGTTTGATTGACGTCCCCTCCCCCATTTTTATCCGCGGCAACGTAGCCGCAAATCGGAATCGTGGCCAGAAATGCGGCATTTTTTGATAATGCTGCGGTCGCTCGTGCGCGCACGGCTTCGCCGGGTTTGTCGCCATTCGGCAACCCCGTCATCAGATAATCATCACTCTGATTCAAGTAGTCGGTGCCTGCATTCGATGCATTGTTTTCCCAATTGTACGCCGTCAGTCGATTGCCGCCCATACGAACGAGCGACGTGCCGCGTTGTTTCGTGTCCAAATCGCGGACTTGATTGATACCATAAATCCACGGGCTGATTGCATGGACGTCCTGATCCGCGCGAACAACGAAAGCCACGTCGCCGGCTCCAGGATCCACCGGTTCGACAATCATGCCCGACGAGCCACCACTTCCGCTGCTGCTCGTGCTGCTGCTCGTGCTGCTACCATTACCGCTCGAACTGCTGCTGCTTTCTCCCACGCCCCCCGCACCGGCATTGCCGCCTTGCCCGCCGCTTCCGCCGGAGTTGCCGCTCGTTGTGCCGCCGCCATTGCCACTGCATGCAGCAAGCATCACGACCGAAGCCGCGAGCAGAGTTTGACCTGTACGCACCAAAGCCAAGGATGATTTGTTCATCCCCTAAGCATATCCCCTTCCCTGGGACGTCGTCAATCCCTCACGATTCCTCGGCGCACGGCAGCCAGAGGCGCGTTTTCATCGAGCACGACCCGACCATTTTCGAGCCGCACGCCGAGCTTCGCCCATAATTCGTCCAAATCGACAGGAGCTGGAGCGGCCCGACGTTTTTCGTATTCCGTCATGAGCACATTGGTTTTCGTGGCGCGGTCACCAATGGTAAAGGCGTCGGTAATTTTCCACCATACCGACAATGATCCTCCCTGCTGATTTATAGCACGCAACGCCTCGCGCAATCCAGCACGATTGTTCGTCGTTCGGCGAATTTCGACATCAGCCATGAGAGAAAACAACGCTCCGCCCCAATACACACGGCCCCACGTGGGCGTGTGATCCAATCCCGCATCACCTTCGTGCGGCTGTCCTTGGTGCATTGCATGAAGCCATTCATACCACACAGCTTCTTCGGTCAATAAACCAGCTTTGTATCGAGCCAATGGTTCGACATACGTGGCCAAACCTTCTTCTATCCACAAATGCTGCCGCGCCATATTGGGAAATGCAAGGTGTATGATTTCGTGCGTCAACGTCCAATCCTCGGCCAAGTCCTCCGCACGGGTTTGTCGGCCCAATTCAATTTTTACTGTGGGCAACGCGGGACGTCCTGATGCTTCACCCCAAATGCCGCCTCGTCCCGACCTGGGCCGAATGATCAAATGGCTCTTGGCTACGGGGAATTGCCCATAATACAGTGTCACGCTCCGAGCCGCATCGGCAATCCATTTCCAGATGATTTCGCGGTCGAGCTCATATTCGCTGGTGTCCAAATCCACCAGGATGGTTCCACCCGGAACTTCGAGCCACGCTCGTTTGTCCGGAGCATTCACTTCGCGACAAACCTGAACCGAGGGTGGTTGGGGCTTCTTTTCTGTAGGCACAGCTGGTGAGCAAACACGGGGAATCGTGCTCTGGCAGCCCGTCGAGAAAAGAAGCAGCGTCAGGCAAAGGTTGGACAAACGCGACATCACGGCCGCAGACTAGCAGAATTCTCAGACGTTTTGCATCCAAAAATCGCTACTCATCACGGAATCAGACGAATAACGGCTATGCCTATGACTTCAAACGGTTTGTTGACACCCGCCTCGTTCCAATCGCCCTTCGAGCAAATGGTGAGCGTATAATCGCCGGGAGGGAACGCCGCTCCTTT
>JBGAOI010000909.1:0-3326 GCA_044221885.1 Polyangium sp. (in: bacteria) | reverse complement strand
TTGTCGAGGATACAATGCCACCGATGACACCAACCACGTTGCTGGATCGCAGAGGAGAATGCTCGATGTGCCATCGGGGCGGCATGACGACCATGTTGAACGAGCCCGCGCGTTTTGTTTATCGACGTCGAGATTTGGACAGGATCCAAGACTTTAACGTGACTTGGGAATGGATGGGACAAATCGCGGATTTTACAGGGGATGTAAGCAACGCGTTTTTCGCCGCGCCCCAGATGCTCGTCACCCCCAAAGTCATGAATCTGCTCCGCGGCAAAACAAAGAAGGAACAAAAATCCCAAGGTTGCGACTTCATTCCCATTTGGATCGAAGACGATACCCACGACAAGCCGTACCTCATGACGTGATGGCTGCGGCAACTCGTTTCGCATTCTGCGCCAAGGACCACTCTTGAAACAACCATGTCGTGGAGCGACCAACCACTTTTTCTCCAAACATCTTGATCCGCCTGCCGAACCCGCGTAACGTCCGCGCATCCTCATGCGCACACGAGCCCTCGCCTTCGCCCTCGCCCTTGGAACTGCGGCCATTGCCGCTTCGCCCGTCGCCGATGCCTTCTGCGGCTTCTACGTCGCCGGTGCCGATGCCAAACTCTTCAACAACGCCACCATGGTCGTCATGATGCGCGAAGGCACGCGCACCGTCTTGTCCATGCGCAACAATTACCAGGGACCCCCCGAAAACTTCGCGATGGTCGTCCCCGTGCCCATCGTCTTGCAGCAGGAAAACGTCAAAACGCTTCCCACCGCCATTTTTGACAAAGTCGACCAACTCGCCGCCCCGCGCCTTGTCGAATATTGGGAACAGGATCCTTGTCAGCCCGATATGCCCTCCGAAGGCAGGGGGGCTCCCGGGGCTGTGCCTCGACCCGCTCCCGCTGCCATGGCCGAACGCGAATCCAAAGAACTGGGCGTCACCGTCGAAGCGCAATTCGAAGTCGGTGAATACCAAATCGTCATTCTGAGCGCCAAAGATTCGACCGGCCTCGATACATGGCTCAAGCAAGAAAAATACAAGATTCCCGATGGCGCTGAACCATTGCTCCGGCCCTACGTGCAAAATGGTTCCAAGTTTTTCGTGGCCAAAGTCAACACGGAAAAAGTTCGCTTTGAAAAAGGCATGGCCCAATTGTCTCCGCTGCGTTTTCATTACGATAGCGATACCTTCAATTTGCCCGTGCGTTTGGGCCTCATCAATGCCAATGGCAAACAAGACCTCATTGTGCACATTCTTGCGCGCAACACGCGGTACGAAATGGCCAATTACAAAAACGTCACCATTCCAACGAACCTGGATGTCGACGAAAATGCGCGACCGCAATTTGGTACGTTTTACGCCGCGCTTTTCGACAAAACGCTGGAAGAAAACCCAGGCGCTGTCGTCACCGAGTATTCCTGGGACGCGGGCACGTGCGATCCTTGTCCTGGACCCACGCTTTTCCCGAATGATCTGGCGACGTTGGGCCTCGATGTGTTGCCCGAAGAAACCAATGACGACGCGCCGCCCACACCGGCCATATCGCCAACCGTAAATTCGCCATTCTTGCAAAATCCCAAAGGTACAAGTCCTGGCGCACGGACCCAAAGCAGCCCACCCATCACACCTCGCCCTAAGCTGCCAGGTCCCTCACGCGGCCGCTGGCGCCCAAGCGGGTTTGTCTTGACTCGATTGCATGCGCGGTATGGGTCGGATTCCCTGGGCGAAGACCTCGTGTTTCGCAAAGCCGGTCCGATTACGGGGGGTCGCGAATTCATGGTTGCCCCACCGAGCGATCCGGATCTCAAAAAGAACGAAAAACCAAAACTCGAAACAGGATCGCAACCTGGCAGTGTCAACAATTTCCAAGGTCGTTACGCCATTCGGCATCCATGGACTGGGCCAATTACGTGCGCGGAACCCGTCCGAGGTCGCTGGGGCGGGCCGCCCTCGGGCACTTCGTCCAGCCAAACCACCGTCGCCAAAGACCTGGCCTTTGCTCCACGCGGTGGCGATGTAAAACTGGCGTCCTTCGTGCGTCACGACGTACCCGAGATTCACTTGCAAGGAGCTCCGCTCACGCTGGCGCGTGTTGCATTTGCAGGCGCGACGCCGGAAATGAAACAATCGTCGACCAGTTCCGATCCGACTCCTGCGCCGTCAGGTTCATCGGCCTCGACGCCTGGTGCAAAAGGCAATGGTTGTGGCGCGTGTGTGATTGGCGGAAGCGAAAACAACGGTATGGTTTCCGCAGGGGTTTTGGCCGGCGTTGGGCTGGCAGTTGCGGGCATGTTGCGACGAAAAGGCGGGCGCAAGGGATAACCGTTCGGCGATTCCTTCAGCCCTTGCGTTCTTCGATTCCGTACTTTTTCATCCATCGATACAACACGTACCGGCTCGACAAACCGAGCCCTTTGGCGGCGCGCACGATGTTGCCGTTGTGCTCGGCCAAACTCGCGCGTATTTCGGCTTCCGTCGGCTCGCGGGCCGATGGTTCAGCCTCGGATTCAAGGAAACTGTCGTCCACAGCGGGCGCATCGGGCCTGGGCATATCACTGGGCCAATCAATCGATTGTCCTGAACTCGCCGCCATGGCTCGCCACAACAATGCATCCAATTCGCGAATGTTGGTTGTGTACGAATAACGCAAAAGCTGCTCCATGCAATTCGATCGCAGGTTTGGCTCGGAAATCCCTGCCGTGGTCGTAAAAAAGGGCGCCACGACATCGGGGCTTTTGGCCAAGGCTCGGCGCAACAAATGCCGCACCAAGAGCGGGATATCGTCGCGTCGTTCATTCAAGCCGGGAACGGTCACACGCAATACGAGACGTGCGGCGAGATCGTGTTTCAGCGTTTCCGGAGCGCGGTTCGTCGCGCCAAGCAGGCGAAAGTCGGCGCGTTTTGTCGAAGTTCCGCCCAAGTTGTGGTATTCGCCGCCTTCATCGAGCACGCGCAACAAATTGGCCTGGAGGCTTTGTGGCAATTCGCCTATTTCATCCAAAAACAACGTCCCGCCATCGGCTGAACCAATGAGGCCCGGGCGTTCATTCATTCCTGGATTGGGGTAATTCTTCACATTGCCAAACAGTTCGGCGTCGATGATGCCCGCAGGAATCGTCGCGGCATTTCGCGCGACAAACGGGCCGCGGGATCGATTCGACCACGCATGCACCGCGCGGGCACATAATTCCTTGCCCGACCCACTGCTGCCAAGCAACAACGTGTGCCCGTCGGCTTTGCCCATCCACGCCAATTGATCCCGAAGTCGCCAAGCGACAGCGCTTTCGCCGACAATCCCGTGCACGTCTGGCGCGCCAAACTCGGCCGCCCCA
>JBGAOI010000908.1:0-3329 GCA_044221885.1 Polyangium sp. (in: bacteria) | reverse complement strand
CATCGTGGAACCAAGGCCGAGCAGCACCACGTCGGCGGCGCCTTGACCATCGGACGTGAGTTGCAATTGTTTACGGCCGAAGTCGACTTCCTGCTGATACTTGAGTTTGGTTTGTCCTTCGCCACTTCGCCCCATGAGGAGCGTCTTCTGTAGCCGTTCCGCGGCGGCCTTTTGGGTGGGATTGTTCGACAAGAGACCCAGGGTGACCAAGGCATTGAGCCGTTTTTGCAAGCCATCCCAACGATTGTCGCAACCTTTGGCACTGCCGGCAGATTCCAAAGCGGCGGTGACATCGGTAACGCAACCGAGCAATTGGAGTTTGAGCACGACAAACGCCGGTGCAGTGCCCAGCGCTTGGGTTGGGCGGCCATCGGCGCCTATGTATGCAGAAACGTCGATGGCAAACCATTCCCCGGATTGGAGTTCGACAGCAAACGCGGTGTATCCCTCAGCCGGTACATACGAAAATGACACGTCACTCATGACCGCCTCCTTTCCTCGACTCGATGAGCCGATGAAGTCGACGGGGTCTGTTGCCGACGGAGGCAAATGTGTTCAGAAATTTTCAAGCGGGAGCGATTTTTCTTTCTGCACGGATTTGACGAACCGTCGGGGAGGAAATACCGCTGCGTAGAAGCGATGTTTGTGTATGATTAGGCATTGTCGAACCATGGCTCGATAGGCGTTGGGAGCTCATGATGAACCAGCTTAATCGTTTGACGTTTTTCGTAACGGCCATGTCCGCGATGTTCTCTGTTGGCGTACCGTCAAGGGCCCAGGCGCAAGCGGCGGACAACTTGTCGCCGGTTGTTCCGGAACAACCCACGCATCCCGGGCCGACAGCACCGCCATCGTTACCGTTGGCGCCGGGGGTCCCGCCGACGCCGGGAGGTGCAATCGTTTATCCTGGACAAACTGGTCCTGCCGTGCCGCCCGGCGGATGGTACATGCCTCCGGGAACGGTTCCGCCTTGGTATTACCTTCCGCCGGCGCAAATTGAACCGCCGCCACCGAAAAAATATTGGTATGGGTGGCAATCGATGATTGGTGTTTTGTTGGGGGACAGCATGACGGTCGCTTCAATGCTTCAACACGATCCGCGTTGGTTTTATGCAGCATTGGCGACACGTACGGTTTCGGGCCCCATTGTCCACATGGCCCGTGGGCACATTGGGCGAGGTTTTCTCAGCCTGGGGCTGAACGCGGTTCTACCCGGCGTAGGGATGATCCTGGTTTCCACGGCTGACGACATGTTTCCTGGCTTCCTCGGGTTGAACCTTCTGGTTATTGGATACTTCGCGGGACCGATCGTGGACTTGACGCTCTTGTCGACGGAGCCGCTTAAGCCGCAGGGTTCGCGGGCAAAAGGTTCCGAGCAGCTTTGGCCGTCGTCAATCACGGTAATGCCCATGGTTGATGCGCAACATCGTGGATTGAGTTTGGTGGGGAGGCTTTAGGCGGAGAGTCGAATTCGATAGCAAATGCGGTGTATCGCTCTGCGGGTACATACGAAAATGATACGTCACGCGTGACCGCCTTCTTTCCTCAGAATCGATGCTGGAGAGCGATGCGGGACGAAACATCGATGTTGCGGACCGCTGCGAAACGAAACATCGATGCTGCGGAGCGATGCGGGACGAAACATTGATTCTGTGGAGCGATGCGGGACAAAACATTGATTCTGTGGAGCGATACGGGACGAAACATCGATGCTGGAGAGCGATGCGGGACGAAACATCGATGCTGCGGACCACTGCGAAACGAAACATCGATGCTGCGGACCGCTGCGAAACGAAACATCGATGCGTGGAAGCGATGCGGGACGAAACATCGACACGCAGGAGCGATGCGGGACGAAACATCGATGCGGCGGAAATGTTTTTGTGAAATGCGGTTTTGACGAACCGGTCGCGGGAAAAACTGCGGGACGAGGGCGTCCGCCCGACGTTTCGGCTCATCGATAGCATCGTCGTTTGCCACCAAAAACCTTCACTGCATGACAAACCTCGAAATGCTCAAAAATTCTGGCAGAGTCCCTCTGACTCCAATCAACGCTTGACGAGCGTGATGGGTTGTGCGAAGTTCGGGCGTGAAGGTTTTTCCCAGCGCAAGGTAGCCCGATGATTCGCACGATTCCTACGAGCGTTGAAGATTTTCGCAAGTTGCGTGAAGGCAACTTCGAGTACATCGACAAGACGCATTTGATCACGGAGTTCATCGATCGTCGGAGTTACAACGTGATATTGCTGCCGCGACCGCGTCGTTTTGGCAAGACGTTGAACATGACGACGTTGAAGTGGTTTTTCGAGAAGCGCGAGGAAAACGTTTGGCACCTATTCGAAGGGTTGCATGTGGCGCGGGCGGGGGAAAAGTACCGGGCACATTTTCAGAAGTATCCGGTGATTTTCATCAGCTTGAAGGAAACGAAGGCGCAGACTTTCGCAGCGTGTCTGGCCAAAGCGCAAGAGAATATCCAGACGATGTATCGTGAGCATCAGCACGCGCTCGAAGGTAAACTGGAGTCCTCGGCATGGGCGAAGTATCGAGCGACTGTTGACGGAACCGCCAATGTTGCGGATTACGAGATGGCGCTCAAACGTCTCACGGAATGGCTGCACAAAGTTCACGGAGTTCGTCCGATCGTGCTGATCGACGAATACGATGCGGGGATTCATTCAGCGTACACGAATGGGTTTTACCGGGATGCGATAGGATTTTTCGGGGGGTTTTTCTTGGCGGGGCTGAAGGACAACCAGCACCTGGAACGAGCGGTGATGACGGGGATATTGCGGGTATCGCAAGAGAGCATCTTTTCGGATTTGAACAGCATCGGGGTGTATACGCTGCTGGATCCAGAGTTCAACACGTGTTTTGGATTTACGCAGCGGGAGGTGGAAGGATTGCTGGAAAAGGCGGGGATACCGGAGCTTCTGGGAGCGGTGCGTTCGTATTATGACGGGTACGATTTTGGGGGCGAAGAAATCTACAACCCATGGTCGATCTTGAATTTTTTGGCGCGTGGTAACCGTCAACTGATACCGTATTGGGTGGGAACGAGTTCGAACGCATTGATTCAGGAGCTGTTGGAGCACCACGGATTGGCGGTGCACGAGGACATGCAAACGTTGCTGGAAGGTGGCTTCATCGAGCGGCATGTGCATGAAAACGTGGCGTTTCCGCAGTTGCGTGAAGACGTGAATGTGTTGTGGAGTTTGTTGGTATTCGCGGGCTACCTGAAAGCGGTCCGTCCAGGTCCGTTTGTGATAGGCGAACCGCCGCGCCCGCATCGATTGTCGATTCCGAATACGGAGATAACGAGCGTGTATCGG
>JBGAOI010000907.1:0-3329 GCA_044221885.1 Polyangium sp. (in: bacteria) | reverse complement strand
CCGATTCTGGTTGAAACGCCCCAGTTTTTCTCAACAAAACAGCGATGAACACTTCTTCGTCTGAGATCCTGGCTCCACATTTGCGCCGCAACCCACGCGCCTACGCCCGGTTATTCCAAGGGCTCATCCTCGGCGTAACCGCTGTGTTCATCGGCGGAGGCCTTGGATGGCTGCCGCTGTACATCGCCATACCGCTCATCATGGTCCTGTATGGGCGCTTCGTGGTCGTTGTGCACGAGACAACCCATTGCATCGCCCCGGCCAAAGCGTCCTGGTTCATGCGCGTCATGCCCGCATTGCTCGGACCGGTTGTCGGAGGATACCGCGAGTCCTGGTATTTACACCACCGTCATCACGCCGCACTGCTTGGCCCGGACGATCCGGATCTGCACATGACAGACTGTAGTGCCATCGAAGGGCTCTTACGTGCTTTTGTATACCCAGAGTATTTTGTGTGGTATCAGGTGAAACAGCGTGGATTCGAACGTGGATACCTGATGGAGTTGGGTCTCCGCGGTTTGGCATGGGTAGCGTTGCTCGTATGTTTGCCCTTTTCTCAGTGGTTTTGGCTGTGGCTCACCGTGCGGGTGACGTTTGCCTTGTCCTACTTCCTGCTCGCCTGGTATCTGCATCGTATCGGTTCCGAAATCGGAACGTTTCGCAAGCCATTGCCTCCGTGGGTCTGCTCGTTCTTGTCCGTTCTGACCGGACCTGCTGGTGTGGGAACGCTGCTTTATCATGACATTCACCACAACATCCCCGCCATCGACGCGAAATCACTGCACTTGGTGGCAGATTCCATCGCGTACGATCACGCGTCGGCCGTTCGCGGACGCGTTTGACGAGACCAACTTTCACGTCTGCTCGACGAACCTACACATCTTCCAAGACAAACCTTCCTGCGTAACCGTTCGCGTTCGCAGAAGTGGCGATGATCATGGCGTCGTTGGGTGATGCTTTCCGGCTCCCGTGGCCGTCTCGAGTCAATCCGCTCAAACGCCAGCTTGCGGGCGAAGGTATCCAGGAGCTGGTGGAAGCTTGCGACGATGCGGGCATGGGTTCTGCGGCCGTGTTGTGCCGCGAAATGTCTCATGCCGCCGCGTGTATCCTGCCGACAGCATCGTGGCCCTTGCTCGTCGCTTGCCACGCTTGGCTCGTGTGGTTTGTCTTGTTCGATGATGCGATCGAAACCGAGCAGCAAGGGGAGTTTGAGCAAGACAAACCTCGCAGTGTGGTGCTCTTTGATCTGCTTGCCAAAGGCACCATGCCCCGCGGAGCAGAACCTTTCGCGTGGTTTGGCGCCGAGGTTCGTCGCCGGATCTTGCCCGCTCTCACCGCGGACCAGGCTGATCATTTTTTTGCCGCGGTTGAAAACTACATGCTTCTCGGAGCTCGTCCCGCGGCCTTTTGGCGCGAAACAGAGAGCAAAGCGAGCCATACCGCGTATGAGGCCGTGCGGATCTACGACGTGGGTTTGCTCCCAGTTCTCTCGCTGATGGAAGCAAACCTGAACATACCGCTAAGTCCTGAAGCTCGAAACACCAAGGATGCCCAACGCGCTTGGCGCGCAGCAGCGCGTCTCGTTGCTTGGGTCAACGACAGCATCTCCTTCGATCGTGAATCGCAACGCGGCGATATCTTCAACGTGTTGCTCGTGATGATGCGATCTGGCCTTAGTTTGATGCAAGCGCGCAAGCTCGTGGACGCACACATCGCCGAAGATACCGCAGTGCTCGAGCAACTGCGCACGTCTGGGGACAGCGATCCCGAGGGCCCGCCGCAAGCCTATTTCGAGGCTCTTACGACTGTCGTTCGTGGTTGCGTCGATGCGCACGAGGGTTTGGAAAGGTACGCCGACGACGTGCCGAGTTCGCGTATCGCCCGCCGAACGATCTTGGAACGTCCGACGTTTGTTCCCGCGCGATGAGCTCGTTTGCGTTTATCCGTTGCGCGCACGGGCAACCGAGGCCTCCAACGCGGCCTCGAAACTTGCACGGTCGAGGTGTGACGTGATGTTGCTCAAGACGGCACTTGCAACTTTGACGCCCATGGCCACGGCCCTGGAACGCACGAGAAGATGTACATGTTCGCTGCTGGGACGGAGCGCGAGCGCAGTGTTTGTCAATGTGACACGGGCTTGACCATCGTAGTCGGTCATGCCTTCCCAGTCGTGGAAGTCCTCGTGTTTCTTGCCATTTGCCGTGAGGCGACGAAGGACTTCGTCAATTTTTGCCGCGGACTGTGCGGAGAGCACGCCTTTGAAGACGATGACGATGACGCCTGGCGCGGGGCACCAAATCCAACACGTGCCAAGGGGCGATTGGATGACTTCCGCAGTTGCCGGGGGTTGAAGCGCCATGCGCCGATCAAAGTCGAGGTGTTGGAAAAAATCAAGGGCCTATGCGACGGCGGCGAACTGTTTTTGGACGTTCTTGGTTGCGACGAACCCCACGTTGTGCGAGGTGCGGTCCGGACCGACGACGGAGGTGGACCACCGGGAGTTTGGCGGGCTCCAGGGATGTTCGGGGGTTTGGTAGGAGAAAAGGTGACCGAGTGATGAATCGACGAAAAACGCTTCCTGTGGTCCAAGAGCCATTTTATGTGCAGGCGGATTGTTGTACCGCGTGTGGCGTACCTGACGCGACGGCGCCAGAGCTGTTCGGTACCGACGACGACAACAGTTGCGTCGTCAAGAAACAGCCTGCCAATCCCAATGAAGTCGATCGTATGCTGTTGACGATGATCACTGCGGAATTCGGTTGCATCCGTTATGCTGGGGCGAACGAAGAAATCCGTAGGCGTCTTGCTGAACAAGGTGAAGCCTCACTCTGTGACATGCTGCCGGATCAATCGATCGCACGGGCCAATTTTGATCATGCAGGAATCAAAGTGGTGACATGCCCTCATTCGATGGATGCGCTCGTCAACGATTTTAAAGCCTCCCTTTCCAAGCGTGCCATGCAATATCGCGTGCGGATCGTTTCGCAAACGTCCGACCAATGCGAGCTTGGTGTATGCTGGTATGAGGACGCAATTCATTCGGTCATCGTGCGTCGATCCAATGCACCGGAATGGGATTGGCTCGTCGTGGGGTTGCCATTTCTCGTAGAGGATTGGCTGAGAGCGCGATCGAAGCAGATTATTTATGGATTTTATACAGAAGCCGATTGGAACGGCGCACGCGCGGATCGTCGACGTGTTCCGTGGTGATGGGTTGGGCGGTACAACAGCAAAAGAAATGACGTGAGGCGCCTTTTCTGTTATGTTGGGCGTTCTTGGAGGCCCCATGATCGACGTGGTTTGGGATATGGAAACCGGTGATCCCGACG
>JBGAOI010000906.1:0-3333 GCA_044221885.1 Polyangium sp. (in: bacteria) | reverse complement strand
GCACACGGCTCTGGCGGAAATGGTTCAGGTGGCGTAGGTGGCGGAAATGGTTTGGCATGCTCAACGCTCGTGGTGCAACCGACAACGATCGCCGTCACGGCTATGGCGCAATCATCACCGCGTATTGCGCTCGATCCGTCGACGGGTCATGTGCTCTATACGTTCTTGAATGGTCCTTCAGGCGGCAGTTCGTCGCTTCATGCCATGACGACAAACGCTTTCGACGCTTGGCCACCCAATTGGACGCCAGCGGAATTGGTGGACACGGACGTGTTATCGTATGCCATATCAACGGGACCTACGGGACCGATAGGATACGTTCGTCATGCCAATGCCCCTCCGAGATTGATTGATTCTTTCCTGCCGCAGGTAAAATTCGTCGATACACCCTTGACCGATGAGGGTGACCCGCAATTCGTCGCGGCCATTGCCAATCGAACATTCTGGGGCGCGGCGCGCGATGTGGGTATGTACGAGGTTCTGCACCTCGGAAGTTATCAGCCAGGCTCGATTCCGCAATCCGATCCGCCGCTCATTTGTGCCAAAACAAAACTTCGAGCGTTGGCGCACCCCTCGAATAACGGGTTCCTTGCGGCGATGCTGGAACCCAATCTACCGAATAACACGTGTGATCCGCTGAATCCGGCAATGGCCTCGAATGTCTCGATATCCCGATACGATTCCGATGACGCGCCAGGTTCGACCTTGAAGCGGTCGCAAGGCTGGCGTTTTACGACGGATGAACCCGTCGTCAATTTGGGTTTGGCACGTACATCGGACGGCGGAGCGTGGGTGGTTTTTCAAACCGATGGAAGCACCGCCGTTGTCATCCCTCCCGCCATGGCCGCTCGAGCATTGCCCAGTGGAACGGTCATTGGGGACGGAGCCATGGATCCGATTTCGCCTGGAGGTGCAATACTTCGGGATCTGGCCACAGGGGCATTGCAAGATACCCTGGTCGCGGCATGGATCGATGCCATCGATCCTTCGGCACCCGTGATTCTCATTCAGCTCCACGACATTGGAACCCCGATGGGATTGTCGACGTCGATCCCGACAAACGACGCTTGGTACGACGGCGATTTGCAACTTGTGGTTTCAAGAGAAAAACGGAGTATGCTTCTCGCTTGGACGTCGCAGAGCATCACGGCATTCGCGCGCGTCGATTGCGTTCCATAACGCGTATTCCTTTACCTGGCACGTGCGCCACGAAATGCACGCGCAACCCAATTGCACCTACGGAAAGTCTTGACGCAATCAGTGAACCAAGCGATTGCTGCGCACCCTGCTCGTTGCGCTTGCAGCGACGGGGCGACAGGAAAGGCGCAATGGCGCTTCTCGCCAAACCACTTGCCTCTGGACGCGGAGCCGAATGGATCGGGCCCGTGCCCAATACGCCTGCGGCATCATTACCGTTCAAAGATTCGGAGGCGAGTGAATACGTTCAACTCTACGTGGCGCAACCGGGTCCCCGGGAAAAAGTTCGTCCGGAAATGCACGCCCTAGCGTTACGCATTCTCGCCGAATCGATGTTGTCGCAAGGTCGTTACGAAGAAGCCAACCTCGTGGCCCAAGAAGCCCAAATGAAAAACGAAGACGGCAAACCCGTCGCGTCGCTCGAATTCTTTCGAGCCGCGGGGATTCAAGGTCGCGCGTGTGCGCTGGCCGGACGTTATGATGCGGAAGGAAAAACGTTTCTGCAAAATGCCGTCGCGATGGCCGAGACGACGGTAGGCAAAACCCATATCGATACCGCACGCCTATTGCTCGACTTGACGCGCATGGCGCATCGACACGGGGACGTCGAAGCCAAAGAATGGGCCAAACGCACGACGCTCGTGTACACGCAAATCAAGGACGACGAATTGCGAAACGAACGCGAGGAAGCCTTCGCCGAACTCGCCCGCATTGCGGAATGACGAACAGGCCGGTCCACCCTCCCCACTTGCGCGACGTTTTTCTTGACACGCTGCCATTTCCACGCCAAACCGCGCCTTGTCATGGCAAACGCGGATTCACCCGAAGGCGCTGTACCCGGACAACCCGGACAAGCTTCTCCTGAAAAACCTCGCGCGTCGATGCACGACACGTACGTGTATCGCGTCCTCAGCGATCCGCGTTTGGCTGCGCCGGAGATTCAAACGGTCTTGGCGAAAGAAGTCGCGGCGGAGATCGACTGGGACAACCTGGAGCTCGACCCGAATCGGTACGTCACGGAAAACCTGGACAACCAATACAACGATCTCTTGTATCGAACGAAAATTCGCGGGCGGGACCTTCGTATTCGGCTGTTGATTGAACATTCGAGCCACACAAAGCCGCTCGAACCGTTGCAGGCGCTGCAATACCAGATGCGACAATGGGAACGCGAAGAAGCGCAACAGCGGGAATCCGGCAATCCGCAACGTTTGACGCCGATCATCACGATCATTTTTCATCACAGTGAATCAGGTTGGCGCGGTCGAACGCAGTTCATGGACTACTTTGGCCTGGACGAAGACTTGGCGGCGCTTTTGCGGCCGTACGTCGTCGATTTCAAGGTTGTCCTGGATGATATTAGCCACACGAACACCGAAGCGTTCGTCCGGCGGCCCGTGCCGCAGGAAGTGCAGCTCTTGCTCTTTGGGTTGCGGTATGCGCGCGAAGGGGAAAAAATCCTCGAAGAATTACCTAAGATCGCGCATGTGGTAGCAGCGTTATGGCAAGACGCAAAAGGCAGACTTGCCGTTCGCTTGTTTTTTGTTTACAACGTTGGAGTTGCCAAGGTAACGGAGGCCGCCATGCGCGACGCATTGCAACAGTTCATCGAACCGTACCTCGATCCCGAAATGGTTGCCGTGTGGACCCAGTACGAAGCCGGCGAGAAACAGGGCATCATCACGGGCGAACTTAAAGGCGAACTAAAAGGCGAACTAAAAGGCGAACGCAAGACACTTCAACGTCAGCTCACGCAACGGTTTGGCCCGTTGTCACAGGCGCATCTCGCACGCATCGAATCCGCCTCGCTCGAGGAACTCGATGCCATGACGTTGCGAGTGCTCACCGCCGCTTCCGCCGAAGAAGTGTTGGGCTTGCGGGGGTAATGCGATGGCCGCCTCAACCGACCCATTGCGACACCTCATCGAACCGTACCTCGATCCCGAAATGGTCGCCGTTTGGACCGAATACGAAGCCGAACTCAGAGGCGAACTCAAGAGAGCACGCTCGATGTGTCAACGTCAGCTCACGCAACGGTTTGGCCCGTTGTCACAGGCGCATCTCGCACGCCTAGAATCGGCGTCTCTCGAGGAACTCGATGCCATGACGTTGCTGGTGCTCACCGCCGCTTCCGTC
>JBGAOI010000905.1:0-3335 GCA_044221885.1 Polyangium sp. (in: bacteria) | reverse complement strand
GTATTGAGCCGCGCCGCCATAAGCGAATTGGGAAGGCTCGAAGAACGAGCCGCCGAACCTCTTCTCTTGGCGCGTCTCCAGGACGAACCCGACGTTTGTCTGTCCGCATTGGGAAAACTCGGCGGTCAAGCCACCATCGAGCACCTGCGACGTTTATTACAAGACAAACCTCCACCGGGGATTCACCGCGCGCTCGAAGTCTTGTTTCGCCTCGACCCTGCCCCCGACATCCTGGCCCACGTGTTGAACCACGGTTCCATTTCCATCGACGTATTGGACGCCCTTCCGGCCTACGCTTCCGCCGAACAAACGAATACCCTTGCCGCCATTGCTGCCTCTCCCGGACATCCCTTTCGAACCTCCGCAATAGGTGCACTTGGACGAACGGGAGGTCTGCTTGCCGTCGATGCCCTCGGCGCCTTGTTGACCGATACCGATGAAACCGTCCGAAGCAATGCCATCCAAGCCCTTCAAGCCTTGGGTGCGCGGTTAGTTTTGCCCGACGCACCATTGTTATCATGTTTGGCCGGGTCGAACAATCCTGGAGGTGCACTCGTTGCCGAAGCGGCGCTACGGCGCCTCCGACAACCGAATGTTTCGACCATGGACGCGATTCTATTGCTCGACGCGGTCAAGGGGCATGCGCATCCGCATCTCGTTCGGGTCGTTCGTCCCTATTTGCGCCGAAACAATCCGGAAATCCGCAAACGCGCCCTGGCCTGTTTGGCGGAAGCTGGGGCCGCTTGCAGCGCATGGGTTTTACCTTATGTACACGAAGACGAACCTTTGCCGGTGGTTCGTCAAGGTTTATTGGCATTGGGGAAAGCGGCTGTGCCAGGCATGGGAGAAACGATTGCCAAATGGCTTTCGCATCCCAACATGAATTTGAAAAAAACCGCCGCTGAAATGTTGGAGCATGTCTCCGATCCCGGCCTCGTCAAGACACTTGTGGACGTATTGGCTTGGCAGGACCAACCTGGCTTGCGGCAGCTCGTGGAGCAAGCCTTGCAAAAGTTAGCCTCCAAGTCCGTGCGAATCGTCATCGTCGAAAAACTCCTGCGCACAGAGGATCCTCGCCAGCACGAGCTACTTTCCGCCATTGTCGCGCTGCGTTTTTCCGCCGAATCGTTTGCCGCCTTGTTGGCCGCTCGCCCCAATCTCCCCGAAACGTTTGTCCGCATCGTCATCGCCACGCACGCGAAAGATGCCATCGCCTTTGCGACTGCATTACGACGCCGAAACCTGGAACATCGTTTTCCGAAAGCGTCCGACGTTGCAAACAATCATTCCGCCCGGCCAAACCTGATGCTTTGTGAACAGTTGCGCGATTTCGCGCGCCTCCGGCGGCACCTGCGCGAAGCCCCATTTTCCGACACGATTTCTCCTGAACTGCGCCCGTTGGTGCTGGCCACCGCCGAACGAAATCACGCACTGGGCCAAGAGTTTTCTATTCCGGAACAACGTTTGCTCGCGCATCTCGGCGCGCACGCGGACGAACCTTTCCAACAAGCAATTCTCGTGTTTCTTGCCGCATCCCGAGATCCGTTTGTCCAAGCCCGAACCTTGCCCTGGATGCGCCTCGAAGGTGACGTGGACACGCGATGCGCAGGATTGCTGCCGGCTGCGGTTCGTCGAAACAATCTCGGCATTAGCCGACGGTTTGTCGATCATGGGGATCCTCGCGTACGCGAAGTGGCGGTACGCGGACCATTGATCCAAAACGAGTTTCACCTGGATCAGCCGTTCGTCCAGGAACGCAGGGACGTGATTCGCGCCGTCGTGGAAACGGGCCGTGAGGGTTGGTTGTCACGAATGATTGTGGGGAGCGATCAAACGACGTTTCTCGAGGCAGTCAAACGCGTGCAATCGCATTCGGGAAAAGCAGCCGCATGGGAATTTGCGCAATCGTTCGTTGCGGAGAACCCACGCGAACGCGAACGGCATTTGCTGGCACTAACGTATCTTGGCGACATGGTTTTGGCTTGGTTGCTCGAGTTTGCCCGGACGAGCAGCGATGGCGCGTTACGTGAACGAGCCCTCACCGAATTGACGCAAACGTTTGGCGAACGGGAACCATCACTGCTGCAATCATTCCTGGAAGACAAACATCCTGGCGTGATCTTGGTTGCAGCTCAAACCTTGTTCCAACACGGAGACGAACAAGATCGCCAACGCATTCTCCAGCGATGGATTCGGGGCCAATTGCCTGGTGGATTTCGTGTCGAACTTCGCGAGCAAGATGCGCCCCGGGTCATGGATGCCGTCGAAAATGCGCCGACGGAAAGCGCGCTCGAACATCTTTACGCCCCCATTCGTGCATTGCCTGTTTTGGCACGTATTCGTCTATGGCTGCGCTTGCGCGACTCGCATCACGCGCGCATTGCCGCATACGCGCGAGACGCATTGCGGAATCTACCACCGGCGGACGTATGGACCGTGTTGCAAGGCGCCGAAACACAAAAGCGGCTCGGACTTCTCGACGTGCTTGGACCGTCGGGGTGGTTACCCCCATTTTTGGAAGAATGGGCTCGGCAAGAATCGACGCCGGACGAATGGATTCGTTTTGGTTTGCGCGCTGCCGGGCAGGGCCTATTGTATGCGGGTACGCTGGGACAAACAATCGCTGAATGGGCCGTGAAAGACTTGTCGCCATCGAGTTTGTCTTTATTGGGCCGACTCACCGATTGGTACGACAAGAATCGCGCGGAGTCATTGCTGCGGATACTCGCGCCCGTGCTGAATGGTCCGCATCGCGAACGGGTGGTTCAAATGCTTGGGGACGTTTTGCGTGAAGCCCCGCCAAACTTGCTCGTGAGCGTATTCGGGTCCTGGGTTCGTCCCGTTGATACATTGGCGATCAAAATGTTGGCCGATGCAGAAGCGTCATCGCCGGGGCTGTTGGCGCTTTTGGCGCCCGAACTTCGGGCCGCGGTGGAAAAGGCAATGGAAACGGCCCTGGACACGGCGGATCCGGAAGCTGCGCGCAAGTGGCTGACGTATTTTGCGAGTCGCGCCGAGACCGCAACCGAGCGGGAACGTGTTTTGGTTTTACTGGAACGACACATGGGTTCGTCGTCGCGAAGGGTACGCCTGCATGCGCATCGCCTTTTGCGCACAATGGCTTCCAAGGAGCGTTATTTGCGCGCATCGCGGCATCTGCTGGACGATACGGATCCGACAACGATTCGTATGGCATTGCGGATTCTGTCGTTTGGAGGCGATCTGGAATCCACGGGAAGGTTTGTCGAGTATCTTTTTCATGCGCACGCAGGCGTTTCGCGAAGTGCTCGAGACGCCTTGTTGGTGCTGGGCACGCGGGCGATTCCTCACTTGTT
>JBGAOI010000904.1:0-3341 GCA_044221885.1 Polyangium sp. (in: bacteria) | reverse complement strand
GAACGTGGTAGTCCGGAACGGCAGTGGAGGACTTTTTATTGTGTAGCCCCGGGTTTTAACCCGGGGCGTGTGTACGAGATGAACTGCGTCGCGAGTCTGAGACGGACTCTGAATCGCGCCCCGACATTACCGATCGCTGCAATTTCCCGAAGGACACCGTCTTCGGCTAGCATCCCTGCTTCACGCAATTGCCGTAACAATTTGCTGTCGTACCAGGCTTGCATGTAAGCGTGCACGGCGGCGTATTTACATCACCGCACGTGAGGACACACGTTGAACCATTGTCACAATTCATGGTGCAACCTCCCGCTGGACACGCCATCAGGCAGTTCGAGTTACGATCGCAATCGGAAGTGCAGCCGCCATTGGGGCAAGTGTATCCACACGTCGCCATGAGATCGCAATCGAGGACGCAGTTGTTCGTGCCACACGTTGCCGAACAGCTCGCGCCGAGACATTCTGCCTTGTCGCACCCCATATCACCACAATCGAAATTGCACGCTTTCGGCGGTTCGCATGTACACGTGGGCATACACGCAACCTGTTCAATTGCAGCACCCGACGAACTGCTCGACGTGGCCGATCCACCCCCGGAACCACTTGTGGACGTGGACGACGTGGACGTCGACGTTTGGCTCGATGAACCTCCGAAGCCGCCCGCATCGTTCGATGTCGTGGGCGGAGTGTACGTACACGAGAAAAGAAGCGAGATTGCCACGGCAAGACCGACCAAGTAAACCATGCGCCGATGGTACTCGGTAGCCCGGCGAAAAACTAGACGTTTCGCCTGGACATCTTCTTCGATGTTTGCCGCAGCGCGCAAACTCCCGCTCTAACGCGAGGATCAATCCGAAGATCCACGTCTCCCGTGTCCGTCAACGTTGAGGGAATATCGCGCCAAACGTCCAAGACGCACAGGATAGACACATACACCTCTTTCATGAATGGTTTTTCTTTGCGCAACAAGATGGTGTTTGAACCACCATGTAACGCAATGGCGCAAGGCGTTACATTCATTACCGCCATCTTTCAAAATTCTCGTCATGCGAAGTTTCACCATTTACCACAAAATATTTGATTCCTCGCAACAATGCCGATAATGTCGCGCGAAGTTGCGGCCCTGGAATGCAACTGTCTGTCCAAGGTACACGACAAGTATCCACCTTGGGCAATGATTCCGGTTCTTGGCAATACGTCGGCACATTCAACACGGAGAGGTTCGATCCACATGAGCGAAAAGCGATTCGGGCGGGTTTCCGCCCTGGGTGCAGGTCTTGTTCTCCTTGCCGCGCCGGTCATTGCCGGCATGGGCGGCTGCGCTTCAGAACCCGCACTCGACGCGAAACGAGGCGCTGCGGAAGATATCGAGTTGATCAAGCAAATGAGCTTGGACGAACTTGGTTCACGCCTCGAAGGCGAGTTCTCGGTGAAAGACGAAATCGTGGTTCGGTCGGTCTTCATTGACGAATCCGATATGGCGCACACGCGCGTGCAGCAAGTTTTCAAAGGCGTTCCGGTCTTCGGCGGCGAAGCAATCGTGCACTTGAACCGCGACGGTTCCTTCGATGGACTGACCGTGGACCTGGTACGACGCATCGATCCGCAACTCGTCGTCAAGCCCACGATCGAGCGAGATGCGGCCATTTCGTTGGCCGTCGCCGAGCACGGTGGTTCCGCAGTGTTGACCGAATCACCCCAGGCCGATCTGTTCGTCCTCCGCGAGAATCGTCGAGATCACCTCGTTTACCGCATCGAACTGCACCGCGAGGACGGGACCGAGCATACGGCCATTCCGATCATCTTCGTTGATGCGCATACGGGCAAGACGATCATGGAGTACAACAACCTCCAAACGGCATCGGGCACGAGTGTCTTCGGCGGCACGCTGACGATCACCACGTCGCCGGCGACGGGGACGACGTACTACATGGAGGACCTGACGCGCAAGATCGGTACGTTCGATATGCGCAACACGACTGCGTCGACCTACCGTTTTACCGATACGGACAACGTGTGGAATTCGGCGACGCAGAAAGCTGGCGTCGATGCCCATTGGGGAGCCGCCGCGACGTACGATTTCTTCAAGAATACCTACAACCGCAATGGCATCGATGGCAATGGCGGCCCTGCTAAATACGCCGCCGCCACAAGTTCCACGACCGGACTCATTTCCTCCGTCGTGCATTACTCGACGGGCTACAACAATGCGTTCTGGAATGGTTCATACATGACGTACGGCGATGGAGACGGTACGACGTTCAAACCGCTCGTTTCGGTTGACGTTGCCGCGCACGAAATGACCCACGGTATCACCGAACGCACCGCGGCCCTCGTTTACTCGGGTGAGTCTGGTGCCTTGAACGAGGCAATTTCGGACATCTTCGGAGCCATGGTTGAACGGTCGAAGAAGGGGGAAACCAGCGCCACAACCAACATGTGGAGGATCGGCGAAGAGATCTATACACCGAACACGTCTGGCGACGCCCTCCGCTACATGGACAATCCCCACCAGGCCTCGAACGCCGGCTATACCGCGGATGACGATCCGGATCATTACTCCGAGCGCTACACGGGCACGGCCGACAATGGCGGCGTGCACATCAATTCGGGCATCATAAACAAGATGTTTTACCTGCTCGCCAAGGGCGGCACGCACCACAAAGGCGGGTCGATGACTGGCATTGGTCCAGACAAAGCCGCGGCAATCGTTTATCGCGCCCTCACGGCCTACATGACGTCGTCGACAAAGTTCGCGGGCGCTCGTACGGCCATGGAAAGCGCGACAACCGCGCTGGGGTATACGGCAACCGACCTGACCGCGGTCCAACAAGCGTGGTACCTGGTGGGCGTGGGCAGTGCGCCAGCCGGTGGCGGCGGTTCGTCCAGCAGCTCCAGCTCGAGTTCGTCGACCGGCGGGAGTTCGTCCTGTTCGCATAGCACGTGCGTCACGGGAACGGCACTCGTGAGCGGCTGCAATAGCTGCGCGACGACGGTGTGCGCATCCGATTCGTATTGCTGCACGACCTCGTGGGATAGCACTTGCGTCAGTGAAGCGACGAGTTGGTGTTCCGGCGGTTGCTTCTGATTTACGTCTAGATGAGGGGCCCGACGTATTCGCTCGGGCCCCTTTTTTTGCGGCATACGCTACAGGCGCCGAAGCACCATTGACGACGGGTTGCCCAGACTTTGCCATTCTAATTAATGAATGGTCGTGCTGTAGTAGTTGATGTACACGAACGACCGTTCGGTCGCAAAAAGCCACCTCGCCCGCGACCACGTCGTCACTTCATCCACTTGCCCGTGGTCATACGATACTTGGTAACCAAATTGCAGTCGTTCCT
>JBGAOI010000903.1:0-3348 GCA_044221885.1 Polyangium sp. (in: bacteria) | reverse complement strand
CTGTGCGTCACAAGAGCCGCACGGCAGGGGTGGAAGAACCCGCACGCTGGCGTCTCGTCGGCGTCGTGGATGGCACCACCCTCACGTGGTCACCCACCAAGCCTCCAAGTGCTCCGGCAACGCTGAAATTGGGTGAAGTCGTCGAGTTCTCCGATCCCGGACCGTTTGTCGTGCGCGCACAAGATGCCGATCATCCGTTTTACCTCGGCGGCTACATGACCGGCGGCGCGGACTTCGGATTCGTCGGCGATCCCGAATGGCACAACGTCGTTCCGCCCCCGCAATACCTTCGCCGATACGTCCTCTTCACAGACCCGACGTATCCGGAAACGAGCCTCATCGTCGTTCGTGTTCGTTCCAAGCAAACGAAGATGTTTGCCCCGGTGAATCTCAAATGCCTCGGTGGCGAAGTCACCGGCTGGAACGCCATTGGCGACGGCACTGGCGATTACGAATGGGCCAACGTCGACCTCGTCACGGGCAACTTCATGAACGTCGGTACGTGCTCGAATGGACCCCAAGAAATGACCAGCGACGCTCCGTTTGGCGTGACCGTTTGGGGTTGGGGCACAACGCAACAGACCCTCCGCGTGTCTTACGCGTATCCCGCAGGCGCAGGCTTCAAACCCATCAACAAGATCGTGGTTCCGCCAACGCCGAAGTGACGCGAGATCCTGGGCGCGCTGTAGCCATCGTTGCAGCGCGCCCGTCAGGAATTCGCGCTTTCCCCCGTTCTGATGCTACAGGGTGGTCATCGTGATGCTCCGACGAACTTCGTATCTGGCTTCTCATCCCCAGGGCAAAACCAAGCCGATTTTGGCGAGTCTTGCGGTGGGTTTGTCCCTGCTCGCTCCGGACCTTGCGCATGCGCAGGAGAAGACGTTTTCCGTCGATCGCCTGATGATGGCCGGAGGTCCGACGGACGGCGTGGCCATCTGGCGACCGAACGTGGGAGCATCTGGGTTCTACGGACAGATTGGGTTTGGCTATGCAAACAACCCGTTTCGCGTGGCCAACCATGTCGATGATCTGACGAAGGCCGAAACGTTGGAAGGTTCCCCGATCGAGCATCAGTTCTCGACGTACTTCTCTTTCGGCGCCGACATCCTCGAACGCGCGAGCTTGCAACTCACGTTTCCGCTCGTCGCGTATCAGTCTGGGTATTCGACGGGAAACAACAATATCGGTCTGCCCCAATTCGTTGACATGCAAACGGTTGCGCCGGGCGACCTGCGTCTCGATGCTCGCGTCGTTATCTTTCGAACCGAGACAAAATCTTTCAAAATCGCCGGGCGTGGATCGGTTTTTCTTCCGACCGGAAACGAATTCTCGTTCGCTGGTGACACTTCCGCTGGAGGGAACATCGGCCTAGCTGCTGAATATGCGTCCAGCAAGTTCTTCGTCACCGCGAACGTGGGTTTTTCTTTCCGACCTCGCGCCAAACTCCACGACTTCATCGTCGGACACGAACTGACCTACGGCGTTGGCGCGTACGTCCCCCTGCTCCAGGAGCGTTTGCGCATCGGTGCCGAAATTTTCGGCTCCGTCGGCATGATCGCGGAAACCATGTCGGACGCTGACGCCAAACCGCTCGAGTGGTCGCTTGGTGCCCGGTATAGCTTCGACAAACGAAAGCGCATCTACGCTGGTTTGTCAGGTGGTACGCGTATGACGACAGGTTACGCGCCGGATTTCCGCATCGCTCTTGTTGTCGGTGGAGCGTTCCCGCTCAAGGATACGGACGTCGGATCGGGTGACGCGAAGTATGTTTTGAAAGACGACCAGGACACCGACAAAGACGGCTTCCCGGATTACATCGACATGTGCGTGCTCGATCCCGAGGACAAAGCCCCGCCAAACCCCGACGACGGTTGCCCCACGATGGCCGACACCGACAACGACGGCATTCCCGACGGTGGCGACAAGTGCGTCAATGTGGCCGAAGACAAGGACAACATCGACGATCGTGATGGATGTCCCGAAGACGACGCCGATCAAGACGGGATTCTCGACACCGAAGACATGTGTCCGAAAGAGCCGGGCGAGAAAAACGAAGACGATCCGTCGAAGAACGGCTGCCCGCAGTACGTTCGACGCATCAGTGGTTCGAGCGAGATCGAAATCACCAAGCAAGTCGACTTCGAATTCGACAAAGCCGTGATCGTCCCCGCGAGTTATCCGATCCTCGACGAAGTGGTGAAGTTGCTCAAGGCAAACCCCGAGATCAAACTGCTCAGCGTCGAAGGGCACACGGACAACGTCGGCAAAGACGAGTACAACGAACAGCTCTCGTCCATGCGCGCGGCTGCGGTCGTCCAGTATCTAACCAATCGCGGCATTGCCTCCAAACGCCTCAAGTCCACAGGCTGGGGCACGCGCAAACCCAAGGCGACCAACGACACGGATGAAGGACGCGCCAAGAATCGTCGTGTCGAATTCCACATCGTGACGCAGGCCATCGAGGGACGATGAAGCGTTGGGCGAGACGCACATTTCTCGGTGCGCTCGCCCTTGCTTTGGCCACGACGAACGTTTGTCCCAAGCCGAGTTACGCGCAGACAAACGACACGTGGATTGTCCTGGGCGTCGATCGCGATGACGACGATGTTGACGGTCGTCCCGACGCCGAGCAGGAATTTGTTTCGCCCTCCAACGATCTCTTTGACTTGCCCCTTCCTACAGGCGCGGATCGATCCCTCGCCGTGCAAGGAACGTCCGTGCGTTTGCTCGTCGAGGGCAAACCTTTCACGGGGGCCAAACTTGCCGCAAATACGCGACGCATCTCAGTGCAAGCGGTTCGTCCGGGACGATCAGAAGTCCGAGCATTCGGACAAACCTATCGGTTTTCGGCACTCGATGTACGCCTGGTCGATGGTCAAGGGAACGACGTTCATCCAACGCGGGCCCATGCCTCATTCGTGAGAACGCCTCCAGAGCGAATCCTTGGCGACCCTTATGCCAAGAGCGAAGACCCGGACACGTTGAGGTTTGTCGTTATTGCCAATCCCAACGACTTGCCGCCGCTTGCGCGTTTGGTTGCACGCGACCCTGCAAACATCGCCCTGGATGCGCTCGATTCCGTGGGGTTTGCCTCGGTCGCTTGTCCAAGTGGAACCCCCGAAGGATTTGCGTGCGGTTCGACCGTGCCCATACGCATCGTTCCGGACGAGATTGATCGCAATCATCCCAGCTCGATCGAGCGATCCTTGCGCGCGGCGCTTGGCGGCGCCGTGGACCTCGTTCTGCCCTCGTCCGCGCGTAAGCTCGTTGGCGTTCGCGTTGGAGGGCCACGACAAACAGCACAAGGGCCCATGGTCAGGTATCGCGCGCACCTGCGAGTTTTTCTTG
>JBGAOI010000902.1:0-3348 GCA_044221885.1 Polyangium sp. (in: bacteria) | reverse complement strand
GCCCCGGCGGCTGATCGTTTCTCCTGCATCTCCCGCAATGGTTTGTCGAGGCTCGCCGCTTGGCGGGCCTCGCGCCATTTTGTCGACTCGTGTTCAATCCTACCCCACCACATTTGGGTAGGCACGACCTTTGCTGAGTCACTGGTGTCCCCCAACAAAAGGGAGTTCACCATGCGTAGGTCGCTGCTTTCCTTGTGCTCGGTTCCAGTCGTTTTGGGTATTGCTCTTGGTTGCACCACGGTCGTTGAAAAAAACGCGCCACCCAAGGAGGATCCTGGAACGGTCATACCGCCGACGCAATTGCCACCTGAAAAGCAAGCCGAGCTCGATTCGTATTTGAAGCAAGCGGAAGCTGCTGCGAGCATGACGTCTTCGGATTTCAGCAGCAAATATGCGGTTTCTTTCGCTTCTGGACTCAATTACGATCCCACCCAAGCTGCGGGTATGCCGCTCATTCAAGCGTCAGCGTTGGCGCTCGATGCCGATGAATTGGCGAAATTGGGAGCCAACGGATTCGTGATTTCGGAAAAGAAGCATTTCCCCACCTTCGTGTACGGTTATCAAAACGTATACGCTCAGGACTTGCCCGTGTATGTATCGGCGGATTCCATCATGTTCGCCGTGCACAAGTCCTACGACGCCATTTTGAAGGCCGTGGAACTCGCATCTCTTGCGCCCGACCTGCAAGATTTGCTCAAATCGATGCATTCGGAGCTGGGGAAAGGTGGAGCGCAAGCCCTTGGACCTCAAGCTCGCGCGGATGCGGATCTTTTCATTGCCGTGGCACTTTCGCTCTTGACGGATCAAATCGTGGCGCCCGTTGCTGGTGGGGATGCGGCGAAAATCAATGAACTCGTCACGAAGGCCAATGCGCACGAAGGTGTGAGCGATATCGTCCTTTTCGGCAGCAATCGGCACATGGACTTTTCGCAATTCGAGCCTCGAGGGCATTACACGGATTCTCCGGAACTCGAGAAGTATTTCCGGTCGATGATGTGGCTTGGTCGCGTGGATTTCCGCTTTATCGAAACGCAAGAAGACGGATCGCAGATTTTTCAACGTCGGCAGCTCGAAGGCGCTTATGCTTTGCAAGACTTGGCCAAAGGCGATGCGCTCACGCGGCATACGCGAATCGATAGCGCTGTCCGAGCATTCGTGGGCGAAAGCGATTACATGACCTTGCCGCAACTCGGATTGCTTTTGCAGGACCTTGGCCTCGCGGACGTGTCGGGCCTTGCGGGTATCCCGGATAAGAAGATCGCGGATATGATTGCACAAAAGGGGTACGGCGCGCAGCGTATTTCGAGCCATGTGATGATCAATGGCTTGGGCAAAGGAACAATGCCTCTTTCGTCGAGTTTCGCGCTCTTTGGTCAAAGATACGTCGTCGATTCGCACGTATTCTCGAACGTCGTGTACGATCGCGTGAAAGATGGTGCGGTGAAGCGGATGATGCCGAATCCGCTCGATGTGGGATTTGCGGCGTTGGGGAACGATCAAGCGGGTCAGTTGCTCAAGGACGAAATGCAGAAGTACGATTATGCCGGCGATTTGCACATGATGCGCGTGCTCGTCGATGCGCATCCGGCTGAATTCTGGCAGGATAACCTGTACAATCGTTGGCTCGTGTCGTTGCGAGAATTGTCACCGGCGAAAACATTGGCGAATCAGACGGGATTGCCGCAAATAGCGCAAACGGAAGCGTGGGGTCGGCGATTGTTGAACACGCAACTCGCGTCTTGGGCGGAATTGCGTCACGATACGATTCTTTGCATTCTATGCACGTGTGGCCGAATTCGCGGAACATGGTGTAGCAATGGCGGCGGGTCTCGATTTCTCCAAAAATCCTGGTCTTGCGACGCAGGTTCCGACGTATTTCCAAACGTTGCGTGATGTCGCCAAGATGCTTGGAGAAATGGCGCAGAACGAGAGGGATGGCATTCCGCTTACCCAGGCGCACTTGGATTTCATCAATCAAGCTGTGATGGTGCAGCTCGGATGTGGGGATCCCGAGGGTTCGTCCGGGTGGTACTCGCAATTGTTTTTCGACAATCACGGGAGTGTGCAAGAAGACCCGACGATCGCGGATGTGCACACGCAACCGACGGATGAAGTGGGCAATCCGGTGGGAAAGGTGCTTCATGTGGGGACGGGGTTGCCGCGTTTGATGGTCGTCACGGCGGATCCTTGTGGAACTCCGCAGGCTTACGTGGGTGTGGCGTCGGCGTATTTCGAGCAAGTGACCGAGCAATTCCAGCGTAAGACGGACGAGGAATGGCAAAAGGAACTTCAGAATGCCACGCCGCCCGATGTTCCGTGGATGAGCGATCTCGTGTCGCGTTGAGCCCGTCGCGGCCCTGACGCTTGCGCCAGCCCTGGGCGCAGATTGGCACAGCCCATCATTTTCATTGCATTGGCGTGACGTTCCGTGATATTCCTCGCGGCGTCATGCGTTCCACCGCTCTCACCACCAAACTAGGCATCGAAATTCCGCTTATTTGCGGGGCGATGTATCCTTGCTCCAATCCTGAACTCGTGGCGGCCGTTTCTGCAGCCGGCGGGATTGGTATCGTTCAACCGATTTCGATGTCCTACGTCCATGGCCACGATTTACGCGACGGGTTGCGTTTGATTCGGACACTAACGGACAAACCTGTTGGATTTAATGCGATTGTCGAAAAATCGTCGAAAGTGTACGAAGATCGCATGCGCAAATGGGTGGACATTGCGATCGAGGAGGGGATTCGGTTTTTCATTACGGCACTTGGAAATCCGCAATGGGTTGTCCAAAAGGTACATGCGGTGGGGGGAACGGTGTATCACGACGTGACCGAACGGAAATGGGCCGAGCGCGCTTTGGAAGGAGGCGTGGATGGTCTCATTTGCGTGAACAATCGTGCGGGCGGGCATGCGGGCAGCCAATCCCCGGAAAAACTATTCGAAGAAATGTCGTCGCTTGGTGTGCCGCTCGTGTGTGCTGGTGGTATAGGCGACGAAAATTCGTTTGTCCGAGCGATCGACATGGGATATGCCGGCGTGCAAATGGGCACGCGGTTCATTGCGACAACCGAATGCCGAGCTCACGACGATTACAAGCAAGCCATTGTGCGTGCACATGAAGCAGATATCGTTCTCACCGATAAAATTAGCGGTGTTCCCGTGAGCGTCATTCGAACGCCGTACGTTGACCGCATGGGAACGAAAGCGGGACCGATTGCGCGCGCTCTGTTGCGTCATCCCAAGGCCAAGCATTACATGCGCATGGCGTATTCGCTCAAGAGCATCTGGGAATTGAAGCGTTCATCGCTGCGGGGCACGGGGTACAAGGAATATTTTCAGGCCGGTAAA
>JBGAOI010000901.1:0-3350 GCA_044221885.1 Polyangium sp. (in: bacteria) | reverse complement strand
CATGAAGGATACGCGGGTCTTGTTTGACGGTGATTTTATCTTCAATGGCGGCATCGAGCTTTTTCTCGACGCCTGTTTGTCGCAGAACAAGCGCTACGAGGGCACCGAAAATGAATCCACCGATATGCGCTCCGTGGGCGACGGTGCCTGGTTTGGCAAAGTAAAAATAGAAAAGTTCCGAGGCAAACCATAACGGCAACATGACGTACGCTCGCGCCGTAAAAAAGAGTGGTCGAAGGCGCAGAAACGTCACGAAGCGAATGCGTGTCTTCGCATGCGTCAACAAGAAAGCGCCCATGGCTCCGGCAACGGCCCCGGACGCACCAATACGCGGTATGTCGGGAACACCGCCGAACAGCAATTCGGTCAAGGCCGCGGCAATTCCGGCCACGAGATAAAAGGGACCAAAAACGGCTCGGCCCCAGCGATCTTCGAGATTCACGCCGCAAAGCCACAAAAACCACATATTCGAGATCAAATGCAGCCAACCGCCATGCAGAAAGAGGTGCGTAAAAAGCTGCAAAACGTCGCCACGTTCCGGCACATATCCATAATGAAACACGGGACGATCGCGTTGTTTTTCCAGGTACATTTGGCCGAGAGCATCCAAGTGCGCCTGTTCACGCAGCCGATCTTCCTCGGATTTTGGTTTTTCCGGAGGGTTTTCCGCGTACATACGCGCGGAGCCAATGATCGAATCAATGGGCGAATGGACTTCCAAATACGGATGGTACGCGTGATATTGCAGCGCCTCGCGCAGAGCTTGACGGGTTGCTCGTTCGCGCGAAGCTTCGACAGGCGTGACGATGACATGGGTGACTGTACAAGCGACCACAATGGCGATCGTGATGAAGGGCCATCGGCGATGTCCCATGTCTTCGTGGGCGAGCGGGAGGATCATATCGAGTTACGCCAGTTGGGTGTGGGCAGAACGTGCGATATTACCTCAAATTGTCGTGATTCACAGGAATATCGCGGTACCGACCAACAAAATGGGTGGATGTTCGAAACCAAATGCTTCGCGTTCCGTAACGCCCGCGCGAGGAGCAGATGAGCATGCAAACCGAGGCGGCGGACGGTATCGAGCGAATTCCCAATCTCGTGGCCGGATGTATGATGAGTTGCCGTCAGTGTATCGCCGTCGCGACCATGCTAACAGCCGAGCAATACACATTCGGCCGCGAAGAAAATCGGTCGATTGGCCAGCATTTGCGCCACTGCATCGAGCATTTTCAATCTCTTTTTGCGGGTCTGGATTCGTCGTGGATTGATTATGACAAACGCGACCGGAATCAGGAGGTAGAAATTTTCCCCGCGCGTTTCGTTGAAACCATGCACGAAGTCACGCAGCAATTGACAACCTTCGATGAAAACGCTTTGATGAAGCCACTTCGCCTTCAATCGCTCTGCGGAGCAACGGGGGAACGCGCGGAAATGGCGACGACGCTCGGCCGCGAACTCGCATTCTTGCAGCAGCATATCATTCACCACTTGGCCATCGTGAAATTGCTCGCTCAGTCCATGGGCCTCACCATGCCCACGGATTTGGGGGTCGCCTTTTCGACGAGTATACATCGCGCAAAAACATCGGCGACAAACCAACGGGAAGCAAACCTCGTTTCATGTGCACATTGACGATTCACCGGACAAACGACCGATTAGTCGTCACGATGAATCGTGACGAAGCGATCACGCGTGCCCCCGAGCTGCCTCCGCGCGAGATGCATCACCCTGCCAAACGCATTACGTGGATGGGGCCGCTCGATGGAAATGCTGGCGGAACGTGGATAGGGACGAACGAACATCAAGTGCACGCTTGTTTGCTGAATCAATACGGTCTCATGGATACCGATTTCGTTCCGCAAGACGGATCGCGTCCGAGCCGTGGGCAGATCATCGTGGATCTCATGGGGCAGCGTGACGGATTAGCAGCCCGGCAATGGCTGCGCCGCGAATTGGATCCTGCGCCGTTTCCACCATTTTTGATCATTCTCATGGATCCGCACGAAACACATGCCGTGTTATGGGATCGGAATGATTTGCGTTTTACCGAGCATCACGCGGAATGGCTGATGTTTTCGTCATCGGCCTGGCGAACCGACGACGTCCTCGCCTATCGACGCGACGAATTCGAGAAGTGGCTCGAAGCTGGAGCTGTTCACGCGGACACCATTCCAACGTATCACCTTTTGCAACCCGAGGGTCGGCAAGAATGGGCGCCTCTCATGCAACGCAAATCTTCGGCGACGCGAAGTTTGACTCAAATCGAAACCAGCTCGACCCAGCGGCAGACAGAAATGCGTTATTGGTTAAGGCAAGATCTCGCGCATCCGGAATTGCCTGCGCGTACGCTCCACCTCGAGCATCACGTGCGGGCATGAAACGACAAACCAATCGACAACGAAACGGAGATTTTTCATGAAAACAACTTTGGCTTCCGCGTGTATTCTTTCTTCGCTGATCATGGGCTGCGAAGTAGAAGTCGACCCCAATGCGTTTTTCCCGCAAGACTACCAAACAAACATGGCGCAGGTAGGTGCGTGCCGAAAAAGCAGCACGCATAGCGACCCGCACTACTTGTTTTACGTGACAAAAACGAGCGAAGCGGCATTCACGGCCGGTATGCCTTTGCCCGAAGGCACAGTGCTCCTCAAAGCGCAATACAGAGATGACGCGTGTGAGGATCTCAATCGGTGGACCGTAATGAAAAAACGGGAAGCAGGGTATGACGCCGCGAACTTCGATTGGGAGTGGCAAAACGTCGATACTGAAGGAAAAATTGCCGAGCAAGGCAAACTCGGCTATTGTGCTGCCTGCCACAAGGTTTGTCCGGAGTCCATCT
Source organism: Polyangium sp. (in: bacteria) (assembly GCA_044221885.1). Lineage (GTDB taxonomy): Bacteria > Myxococcota_A > Polyangia > Polyangiales > Polyangiaceae > Polyangium. Next base: position 508 of record JBGAOI010000901.1, on the reverse strand, counting down.
GCACGAAGTAGTCGCCCAACACGGCTAACAACGACAAATCCTACCCCATCGTCCTTATGTCCTGCACCTACCTCCTCGTTCGCTCCCGCCATGGTGCCGCGGATGCACGCCGCCGCATTGAATTGGCCCGACGTTACCTTCCGATCGTGGCCGAGGTTGAATTAGTGCACGAGTTCCCTGATGGGACGGTATGTGCAGCCTTCTCTGCGGCGGTAGAATGCGCCAACGGAAGTTACACGCATACATCGGCTCGAGGTGCGTTTGTCGTTTTTAATGGTTGGGTTGCAGGGATAAAACCGGCGCCATACTCGGTGTCGTCCTCGGTCGCCGAACAGCTCGCGGCACATATTTCGGAAAAACCCTGGGATGAATTCGTCGACGCAGCGACGGGTGAATGGTCGTTGATTTCGATAAATGACCAAGGTGAAATCCGAGCGGCAACGGATTTTCTGGCTGGCGAGCATCTGTATCATGGCGCGAAAGATGGCGTCGTCGTCCTCAGCAACCG
>JBGAOI010000900.1:0-3351 GCA_044221885.1 Polyangium sp. (in: bacteria) | reverse complement strand
AATGACGGCATTGGCTGTCGCAATGAATGTCAACGTAGGAACCAAAACCTCGAACGCCCCGTGTACGGCTCGTTGACGTTTGAGCGTTTCAAGGAGAAGCTGCAAGCCCACGGTACCGGATGAAACGGAGACGGCAAACCGCATGCCCACGTAAGCCGCAAACGCGCGCTCGAACGCGTCCACGTGAGGTCCGCCGGTGGAAACCCAGGACGAACGCAACGTTTCCACGACGATTTCGATGTCAGCGGCGTCAAATTGAGGTTCGTGAAGGGAGATGGTCATTCGATGTCTTCAGTGCGGTAGCGAGGAAAATCGACGCACGTGTACGTTGACGGGTGGTCGACCGGAGCACTTTTACCAGAGCGATCGCGCATTGGCAAGGTGCTTGACAACACATCGGCATGCGGACTTGCCGCGAGCAAGAAGCCGATTCTCTCCACGCCTCGGTGCATGCAATCGTGCAAAAACCGGCCAATGCCAACGTATACGTGGAACAACGCACTACTTTGGCAAAAACGATGATGGTGCAAAGGCCAGCACTGAATCGAAAGCAAAACCGCAACTTTCCGGATACGCATTGGCCCACCCTGCTTGCGCAAAGTGGCCATTGATAACCGCAACGAAAATTCGACCGAGACACTTGCACTGGCCATGAAAGCAGCGTAGAGAGCGGGGCCAACAGATAAAGAACTTCCACAACGCTCGGGGCATCTTTCCCAGGATCCAATTGACCGCCACCGCATCTCGTTACGATTGAGCTGGCTCTTTTATGGCCGAACGACGACGTAAGACCCACATTTATCTCAATCACTCGCCCATTACTGGGTTGGTGATCAAGCAGATCCTCCAACTGCCAGCCTACGCAGCTCATAAGGCCCAATCGCTCGTCATTTCCACACGCGGACAGACCCTGGGCGTAGCCGATGTCGAAGAGTTGTGTTTTGGAGACGAGCAGTTGGTGTACGAGCTCGAGTCGATCTACGAATTCTTCCACGATGCACCGGCGTACCGATTCGAAGGGTTGACGGTGTTCGTGCCGCAGACAAGCTGTGCGCTAGGTCGCTTTTTGCTCAACTCCACCCTGGTCAAGACAGTTCACTACATTGAAGAGGGGACAGGAACGCTGCTCCGCGGGCAGTATCGTTCGCGCATCGAATCGTCCACTCGTGGCCATCTTGGTCGTTTTGGTTTGCACAGCAACAGTGTTCCCAATCGCATCTACAATATGCTGGCGTACACGGCTCGCCACGTCGTCGCGCATCCGCGGCGCATGCGTCACCTTGGCAGCTTGTTAAGCTTTCACCGTACCGAAGTGCATTTCATCTGGAGGCCGGAGTGGCATCCTCGCATTGGCAAGTTGTTTGGATTTCACGAGATTTGGCCTGCATCGCAGCAGACGTTGCTGCGCTTTCCTGTTACGCGCGAGCGTCGAGATCGGGGCGCGACCGCATTGTTGTTGATGCCGTCGACCTATGTGAATTCCGAGGACGACGCGTGTTACCACGAGCGCTTGCGCGTGTTTTTCGACGGATTGCCGCCGCATCATCACATCCTGGTCAAATGCCATCCATCCGATGCCGCGCGACAGTGGTTGCAGCGGGCACGTGAGATCTACGGAGAAGTACACGAGATGGAGGACGCCAATCAGGAACCAGCGCAGTATTGCTACACCAACGTCATTCCATTTTGTTTTCACTTCAAGTCGTCGGCGCGCGAATACTTCAAATTCTTGCCATTGCATGAGGGGGAGCATCCTTCTGTGGCCATCGATCTTTCGCCAGCCTCCCTGCGCTTGATTGACATTTTGGCCATGGATCCCGCGCTTCGGCCAAGCCCGCATTTCGCCTTCCCATTGCCGACTGGCCACGTCGATGACGCGTGAACATCTCGCCGTGCACATCCTCGCGTCTGCATGAGAATGTCCATTCGGGTCCCGCAGATTCCGCTTGCGAGCAACCTTTGGCGACGCGTCCGCATTATTTTCCGTGGTGGTGAACGAGGGAAGGTACCACTTCGAAACTGCGCAAATTCGAGGGCATACGCACACGAGCAGCTTGGAAACATGCCCCCCTTGACCGTTGACGCCGAACATGTTACACGGTCGCGTTACACACGTCATCCACGTTCATGCCACTCCATTCTACAACGCGATGCGCCGGAGTGAGTGGGCCAAACCGCGAATCTTGCCGGCCGTATTTGCGCAATGCCTTTGGACAACAACCACGACGTTTACCGAATCTGCACTGAAGTTGCGGGCGCAGCGCTTGGCACACAGAACTCGGGTATCGTGATTTCGGTGGGTGGGCCTGTTCTCGGCATGTTACCGGCCGAAAGGATCGATTCGACGTGACGTCCAATCAATCCCCCGACACGCCGCAGGCCAGCGGACCAAGCCAAATAGAACCGACCACGTCGCTCACCCGGCTGTTCAAGAACTCAACCCTTTACGCCGCTGCGCAATCACTTTTATCGGTGCTCTCGTTCGCTACCGATCCCATTCTCTCGCATTTGCTCACGGTTGCGGACTTCGGCGTCATCAGTCTCACGCGCACGCTCACCAATTTTCAGCAAAATTTCTACAAACTCGCCCTGGATGGCGCTGCGAATCGCATGTTTTTCTCGAATGAGGACGACGATGGCGCGCGACGACGAGCGATTGGGACCATCAGTACGTTTCTCATTGGATGGACCGTCGTTTTGACGATTGCCCAAGAAGTTTTTGGGCCTGCGGTCTACCGACGCCTTTTCGATGACCTTCCTTATGCCCCTTTTGGCAGAATTGTCGCGTATAGTCTGCTTTGCGGAACGCACGTTGCCATTACGCAAGTGATCTGGACGGCTCAAGAACGGGCCAAACTCATTGCGGGAATTCGCCTCGCGACGTCCCTGTTCAGCACCGCCATTACCTTCGGCCTTTTGCTTGCGACAAACCTTGGCGTATTTTCCGTTTACGCGTCGCAAGTGATTTCCACGACCATCTTACTGGTCGTCCATCTACGTTACAGCTATCGCGCATTTGGGTTTTTTTGGGATACGGCTGCACTCCGTCGAGCTCTTGCGTTTGGTTTGCCCATGGTCGTGCATCTCACGAGCCACTGGGCGCTCGAGTTTGCCGACCGATTGTTGCTGGAAAAACTCGTCAATCGCGACGCTGTCGGACTTTACTCGGTTGCTTATGGGACAACCGGCACGTTGATCATGATCAACGGTTCGGTCAACAGCGCGTACGTGCCGCAATTCATGAAAGCGTACGGGAAGCCGGGAGGAGATTCGTTTGTCGCCAAAGCCATCACGTATTCGCTCCTCGTCGTTTCAACGGCGACGATTGGTTTCGTCCTTTTTTCTCCGACA
>JBGAOI010000008.1:15020-44040 GCA_044221885.1 Polyangium sp. (in: bacteria) | reverse complement strand
AAGCGCAGGGTTGAGGAGTTGATCCAATCTGAATCGCTGCCGCGTGAACGTCGCGGAAAATTCTATGATTTGCGTCCGCTCGTCGAAGTACTGACTGTTGATACGGAAACATCCACCCTGCAAATGAAGCTCACTGCGCGCGAAGGCGCAATGATCACCATTGACGATAGGATCGTGGGCGAAACTCCTTTACAAAAGCCTATCGAAGTTCGAAGCGGTGCGCATACGGTCACCATTACATCGTTGGGTTTCCAGGGCCGGCGGGAGTCTCTCCAAATTAAGCCAGGACAAACATATGCCCTCGTCGTGCCACTCGTACGCACGCGTCAACGGACCGTATCCTATGTACTTTTCGGTGCGGCCACTGTGGCCCTTGTAGGTGGAGCGGTGCATGGTGCTTTGCGTTTTAATGCGCAAACGACAAGCGAATCCCTGCTCGAGAAAACAAAAACGGGGAATTTGGCGCAATCGGAGCTAGATGTCTACAACGCGGCGGTCGTCGCGGAACAAAAGTATCAAACGCTGGAGCTGGCAGCGTCGGGCATCGGCTTGGGGTTGGTTGTCGCCGGAGCGATTACGTATTACTTTGATTCGCTGCAACCCAAAGACGAGGCTCCGACGAAGAATCCGGCGGTCGGTTTTTCCGTGCAGCTTGGTCCGTCGACCACCGGCCTTGCGATGTCCGGTCATTTTTGATGGGAAACCGCTGAGAGCGAAAGGGCTTGGCACCGTTTTATCATGCCAAACCCTCACGCCGACACGTCTACAGCTCTTTCGCGACGCGTTCGCGCACCCACGCGCTTGCTGCGCGCGTGCCCAACGTGCCGCCAACATCCACCGTGCATGCTCCGTCGTCGATCGCCTGAGACACAATACGCTCAATACGCTGTTCTTCCTCAGGCCAACCCAAGTACGTAAGAAGCATACCGGCCGTGAGTAATGCGGCAAAGGGATTGGCAATGTCCTTGCCCGCGAGCGGCGGCGCTGACCCATGTACAGGCTCGAACAACGCAACCCGCGTCGGATCGGACGCATGCACATTGGCGCTCGCGGCCATACCCAAACCACCTTGAAGGGCCGCGCCCAAGTCCGTCACGATATCTCCAAAAAGGTTGTTCATGACGAGTACCTCGAATTGCGACGGATCCTGAATCATGAGCAAACACAAGGCATCAACGTACAAGTGTCGGCCTTCGATGCCCGCATATTCGCGTTTCACTTCATCGAATACTCGGTACCAAAGTTCGTGCGCGTGGCGCATGGCATTGGACTTGTCCGCCATGCAAACCTTGGTTTTCCCGTTTTTCTTGGCGTACTCAAACGCCGCCCGAATGATTCGTTCCACGCCTTTGCGCGTATTGAGGTCCTCGTTGATGGCCACTTCATCCGGCGTCCCGCGCTTGAATTGCCCGCCCATTCCCACATAAACGCCTTCGGTATTTTCACGAAATACCACCATGTCCACGTGTTTCGTCGTGCGGTTCTTGAGCGGCACGAGCCTATCCGACAAGGCTTTGACCGGACGAACATTGGCGTACAAGTCGAAACCGAACCTCATCCCAAAGAGGATATCGCGAGCGTGTTCGAGGCCCGGCACACGAGGATCACCCAAGGCGCCCAAAAGCACCGCTGCACATTCGTTCTGAATTGCAGTCTGAATTTCCTTGGGAAACGTGGTACCATCGCGCAGATATCGATCGGCTCCCAAATCCAGTTGCCACAAATCAATGGGCAAGCCTGCTTTGTCTCGATACACTTCGAGCAACAAACTGGCCTCGTGTGTGACGCTCGGACCAATTCCATCTCCACCAATGACTGCAATCTTTTTTCGTTGCGATTCCACGATGATCGATTCTCCTCGGCCAAGCGCCCTTGTAGACCCGCTCAATGGCGACTGCGGCGCGACCATAGCAGAAGTTCAACCCGGGGAAAACAATTATGAATGACGCAACGCGGCGATCTTGCGCCGTAGGTGACTTGATGGACAAGGCTCTTCGAAGTCCAGACCCGCGGAAAAGTCTGCGCGAGATGGTCGAAACGCTGAATGCAAACGGCGTATCGAAAGACGAACTCGTGAGCCAATTCAACATTTTTCTTGGCGAAATGGCGGAAAAGGCACATCGCGAAAATGATGTTATCATCCTCGAAGACGTTCTGGACATGATGACCGGATGGTACGTCGGTCAAAACCTGGACTTGAAGTAGACCGCGTTGAACTACGTCGTCCCCGCCGCAGCCTCGAGCGTCGCCCGGAGCAAGCCCGCTACCTGCGCTGGCACCGTTGGATCGAACGGTCCCACCAATTGCTCCGCTTCGAGCACCCGCACTTCGACAGCTTCGCAATACGCGTCGAGCGCCCCGCGGGGAATGTCTCCAATACGCACGAGCACCGCGGAGCCGGGCAACGCAAGGCCCCATGTGGGCGCGTACGCCTCGTCCGCGGGCAAACCCACCACCGCCACTTCAATCCCCTCACCCAACGTCAACTTGCCAATCAATCGCGGCAATGGCGCTCGCGCGGGTGATTCCGTCGATGCAACGACGTCCGCAATGCGGCGCATCGAATACGCCAACATCGGCAATCGTTGCGGACTCATCGCGAACACGATACGTGGCGGCGGCGCAAATCCCGCTCGTTCCAAACGGCTCGCAATCGAACGCAAAACGGCATATTGCTCGGGCGGTGCCAAAGGCGTCGTCACTGTCGACAACGCAATTGTTTGAATCAAACCGGCCTTGCGCAGCTCCAAAAGCATATCGCAAATCTCGAGGTCCGGGGCGTCGACTTCATCGAGCACCTCGTCGAGGCTTCGCGGCATGTGCAAATAATCCAGCAATCGATTACGCACAGGGGCATTGGTCGAAATACGCCGCGATTCGGGCGCTTCGAACATCCCGAGTTTTGTCGCTTGGTCCGTGACGACAAACACTTCGCCGTGCGGGGCCAATCGCATGCGTCGTTCGTTCTGTTCGTCGACTTGCCGCATGGCCTCCATGAGCAGCATGTTCGTCGACCCTTGAATGCGTCGAATGATTGGAGCATCTCCGGGCGAAAATGCAAAACGCCCCCGACGCGCCGCAAGCAATCGATAAAGCGCTCGTTCTCCGGCCAATCGTCGATATGTCGCATCGACCACTTGACCATCCACCAAACGCACTTCGCCATTACCTTCCTGCGCCGTGATGCTCAATGCACCCGTACGCCGGTTCATGGCCAAGAGCTGAAGCATGTCGACGAGCGGGACTTGTTCGAGGTCCCCACGAATGTCTTGCTGGGGCGGAGGCAATCGAGAAAATCGCGGCGTAATTCCCGTAATGCGCGTGATGATCTGATCGGTTTCGACACGACGAACTTCGTCGGGTAATGCCTCGTCTTCGTGTGTTTCCTCGAGCAAATACAATACGGGGATTTCCGCCAATTGACCGCGACCGCGGAAAACATATCCAACATCACCGCCGCGATGAATCTCGCGACCGGCAATTACAATGTCCGGGTGAAACTGAAAGGCCAATTCGACCGCGCTATCGGCATCGCTGGCAATGCTGACGAGCAACCCGACGGAACGCAAAACCGAAGCAAGGGTGCCCAATGCATCGACGTCGGAGTCTACCAGAAGCACGCGCCGTGACATGAGCTGCCCTTATCCGAAAATCCGCACACCTGCCGCGCGGCCCATCCGCTCGGCAACGATATCCGCAAGCATGGGGTCCGCAGCATGCGCGCCATGCAATAAACCGTCGTCGTTTCGCGCGACGAACGCATACGCTCCGTGTTCCGCAATGACCGCCAAAGCTTCGATTCGAGAACACCCACGCGCGGAACGTAAATCGAGCCCATGAAACGTGACGTACTCTTCATGCGACGTGATGGCCGCTCGCGCTGCCGTGCCCAAACACGAATTCGCATGATTCGTCACGACAATCATCACCGGACCAGCCCGCAAGGCATCAGTGATCACCGTGTGCACCAAGGCTTGCGCTTCGGGCTCGACGAGCTCCAACGGCCGAACGGCAAAAATCTGTTTGGCCGGGGCAGCGTTCGCCGTTTCCCACGTCAGCATTTCGAGCAATTCGGGCATGGTGCTCGTGTCGGTATCGAGGCGATGCACAACCGACGCTCGGCTGGCTTCGGCCCGTTCACGGGCAACTCGAAGCAGCTTGCCCAAGTCCTGGCCATCGTGCGGGAATGCCGCTCCACCCACGAGCAACGTCGCGCGGGTTACGGCAGGTCGATCGACGAGCCCCAAGCGCAAAATGCGTCGCCGACAAGCATGCGCTCCAAGACCGCTCGTTTCTGGCAATAAAAGGTGGAATTCATTCTCGTCGACGCGGGCAAGCATATCGGTATCGTCCGCGGTCGATAACAAGCGATCGGCAACTTGGGTTTGGCTGGGCATCAAGGACGGATCAGGCGCCTCGACAACAGCCGTCACAATGGCAAAACGTCGCCCATAACGTCGGGCTCGAGCAATCTCGCGGCCGGCGACATCCACATAATACGCAAATGAATAAGCGCTCGATGTCGGGTCTTTTAATGCCGCACCCCCTTGTGCCGAGCGTTCTCGTTCGGCAAGAAGGGCCAATGGCGCCGCGGCTGCAGTGGCCAATTGCGTGAGCAAGTTGTCCGGCTGAGGCAAAGCGTCGCGCAACATGGCGCAGCCTGCAGACAGATTACGCGAAGTAATCGGCAAGGCCACGACGCGACCTTGCGTTACGAATGCTTCAAAAAGCTGCGTCTCGTTTCCTTTTGCAGGCGGGTCGACCAAGTTCGGACTGGCCGCTCCCAGCACCAATTCCCCGGGCGTATCCCCGGCCAAGTAGACCGCGACACTCTTGGCCCCGCTGACCTCCGCAAAGAGTTCCAACAAGAGCTTCGCGCCGGCATGTTTGTCCGTTGCCCCGGTCAATGCGGTCACTCGAGCGAGCCAAGCGGCCATACGCGCTTCACGAGCCGCGGCCAGTTTGAACTGATCACGTTCGTACCGTTCGACGATACGTTGGCGAACGGTTCCGATGGCCGTGAGAATGTCGTCACCAGAGAGCGGCAACATGAGCATCCCCGAACATCCAACGGCGATGGCATTTCCAGCCTGCTCGAGCGTTTCTTTGGCGGCGAGGGCATACACGGTGAGTTCTGGATGCAGCGCTTTGAAATGCTGAATGACGCTTAATCCAGCGCCTTCACCCACGGACAAATCAATGAATGCGAGCTCGGGAGTTTCCACGCTTGTTCGCGCGACGGCTTCGGAAAAGTCCGCCGATGCAATGACTCGGTCCCCTCGCAAGACGCGGCTAAAGAGCTCACGAACACTCGGGTCGGCCGAAACGCACAACACCCGCAAAGATGTCCCCGGCTTTTCAGCGATGGGGCGTCGAGACGCCGGAGGACGTTGCGATTGCGTGCGAATCATCGTACCACCACCTCGCCCCGGAAAACGCAACGCGCGGGGCCGCGCATTCGTACCTGACGCGTTGGGGCGACGGTAATTTCGAGAATGCCTCCGGGCAGGACGACGTCGACGGGTTGGTCGAATAAAATGGCTTGCATGTCACACGCCGCGGCCGCGACCGCACATGCACCCGTGCCACACGCCAAGGTTCGTCCGACACCGCGTTCCCATACGGTCACATCGATCCGGGGACGAACTCCCGATGTATCGATGTGGCAAAACTCGACATTGGTTCCTCCGGGAATGGAGGTAGCGACCAAGGGACCGACGATATCGATATCGGATTGCGTATATCCTGGCTCGAAGGTAATCGCATGCGGATTGCCAATATCGATCATCGTAAAGGCTTGCGGTTGTCCCGCAATGGTCACGTGGAGCGGTTCCGTTTGCCGAGCGACACCCATGTCCACAGTGACTGCATACCCATGATCGCCGCGTTCGACCACGCAACGTTTTTCACCCGCGTCCGTGCTAATCACCAACGTCACCACATCTTGGCCTTTGGCGACTTGCTGGGCCAAATAAGCAGCCACGCAGCGCAACCCATTGCCACACATCTCGGGGCGTGAGCCATCCGCGTTGGACACAATCATGTGCGGGTATGGCCCAGAATGGTCGACGTACAAAATGCCATCGGCTCCGATCCCTCGATGACGGTCACACAGAGATTGCGTCTTCTGTGCATCGAAGGGCAAGGCACGTTCGGGAAGCTCGATGATGACAAAGTCGTTCCCGAGCCCCTCCCATTTTTCGAACGTGACATGGGAGCGCGTGTTCATCGCTTGGCCTTGCTGAAGCAATCCTTGGCGAGGTCTGGCGTGATGCCATTGACTTCGATGAGTTTGCTTCGACTGGCAACACCAACGATGATGTTGACGTCACGTCGGCTGACTTCGAGGACGCGGGCGAGCAATTTGCGTAACTCGTCATTGGCTGCCCCTTCGGCAGGAGGGGCGGTGAGGGCTACATCGAGAGAGCCTTCACGGACGCCGACGATAGTCGACCGGGACGAACGAGGACGGACGTGAACGGAAAAGCGAACGGCGCCCGCACGTTCGGTGATTTCGAGGCGATCCCATTCACCGGGGAGATCTTTGGGGAGCTTCGACATTGCGATCGATGGCTCCATCGTAGCGCAAACGGAGATGTTCATGCGATGTGTAGATCGTGTTGTTCGGAAGAAATTCCGGGATGAGCTAGACAATCCACGGAAAGGCGGACGCGTATTGTAACGACTTGCGCGCCGTAGTGCTAGCATTTCGCTATGACACGATTGCGGTGGATGACAGGGGGCGAATCTCATGGGCCGGCAGTGACGGCCATGGTGGAAGGCATACCTGCCGGGATGCCTCTCTTGGCGGCCGATGTCGACGGAGACCTCGAGCGCCGGCAGCGCGGGTACGGTCGAGGTGGCCGGATGAAGATCGAGACCGACCGCGTCGAGTTTCTAGGGGGTGTGCGAGGCGGCGAGACACTGGGTGGGCCCATCGTCTTGCGCATCGAGAATCGAGACCATGCAAACTGGCAAGGGCGCATGGGGGCAGCGCCGTTCGAGGTTGCGCCGGAGATGTTGACGCGTCCGCGACCAGGTCATGCGGACCTCGCAGGCGGATTGAAGTACGACCGCAAAGACCTACGCGACATCTTGGAACGCGCGAGCGCTCGAGAGACGGCGGGCCGCGTGGCCGTGGGTGGTGTGTGCCGTAAGCTGCTGGCCCAGTTCGGCGTGGAGGTCTTTGCTCATGTCGTTTCGATCGGAAGCGTCGATGCGACGGTGCCTGAGCTGCCTTGGAGGGAGCTTCGGGAGCGGGCACGCGCATCGGACGTCGGTTGCACGGATGACGTCGCGGCCGTGAAGATGCGCCAAGCGATCCTCGAGACGGCGCACGCGGGAGACACGTTGGGAGGCATCTTCGAGGTGGTGGCGTTGGGGGTGCCTCCGGGATTGGGCAGCCATGTCCAATGGGACCGCAAGCTCGATGGTCGGATCGGCCAAGCGCTCATGAGCATCCACGCCATCAAAGGTGTCGAGGTTGGGTTGGGCTTTGGCGCGGCCCGCGTGCGCGGGTCATCCGTGCACGACGCGATCGACTACGACACGACGGGGCACTCGTTCACGCGACCCACGAACCGAGCTGGGGGCCTCGAAGGCGGCATCACGAATGGGATGCCCATCGTTTGCCGAGCGGCCATGAAGCCGATTGCTACCTTGAAGCGGGCGCTGCCTTCGGTCGACGTGCACACCAAGGACCGGTTCGACGCGGCTCACGAACGGAGTGACGTGTGTGCCGTGCCTGCCGCGTCGGTGGTGGGTGAAGCCATGCTGGCCATCACCCTCGCCGACGCGCTCTTGGAGAAGTTCGGCGCCGACAGCCTGACCGAACTACGCCGCAACGTGTCCGGGTACCTCGAACAGCTCGCTGCTTACTGACCGTCCACCTTGTTTCACGTGAAACAAAATCCTATGAGTAATCTTACATCAAACGGCCCACTCTTGCTGGGCGGCTTCATGGGCACCGGCAAGTCCACCATCGGACCCATCGTCGCCTCCCTCGCCAACGTCCCCTTCGTCGACCTCGATGCCGTCCTCCAACAGGTAGCCGGTAAAACAATCGCCGACATCTTTCGCACGGAGGGCGAAGCCGCCTTTCGAGCGCTCGAAGCTCAGCAGCTTCGCTCGATGTTGGCCGATACGTCACCCCGAGTCATCGCGCTCGGCGGTGGAGCCCTTGTCGACCCCGACCTGCGCGCCGAGGCGCTTCAGCGCGGTTGTGTGGTCAACCTCGTTGCGGAACCGAGCACCGTCGCCGAACGCCTACTTCCAGCAGTGGCCGCTCAGCCCTCGGGACGCCCGCTGCTCGATGGAGCGTCCGACCCACTGGACCGTATTCGCAAGCTGAACGCCTCACGGGCGCAGGTGTACGCGGATGCGCATGCGCGTATCCGCGTGGATGGACGCGCGCCCGACGTGGTGGCGCATGCCGTGTTCCAATCGTGGCAAGGTCGCAACCTGCTGGTGCGGTCCGCTTCGACAACGTACGCAGCCCGCATCACGCGCGACGTGCCCACCGCGCTGGTCGAACACCTGCGTGCCTTGGCCCCGTCGTCCGTATGCGTTGTCACCGATGAAACCGTGGACAACCTCCACACGGCGGCAACCTTGCAAGCCCTCCGCGATGCCGGAATATCGCTCGCCTGCAAAGTCGTCCTCACTCCAGGTGAACCCCACAAGCAATGGCCCGCCGTTCAACGTATCCTCGATGACCTCCTCCGCCACCATGCCGACCGCAATTCCGTGGTGGTCGCCGTCGGCGGAGGTGTCGTGTCCGACATCGCCGGATTCGCCGCCGCGATCTTCCTCCGTGGCATCCGCTGGGTCGCCCTCCCCACGACCATGCTCTCCATGGTCGACGCCGCCGTTGGAGGCAAAACCGCCGTCGACCTGGGCCTCGCCAAAAACGTCGTTGGCGCGTTCCACCACCCAACCGCGGTTCTCGTCGACCCAAGCTTTACCCACACCGAGACCGACCGCGCCTACCGATCAGGCCTGGCCGAAGTCATCAAGTCCGGCGCCATCGCCGACCCCGAACTGCTCGAGTTCATGCACAGCAACCTGGAGCGAGTCCTCAGCCGAGACGTCGACGTCGTCGAGGAAATGATCCACCGCTCACTGGGGGTCAAGGTTCGCATCGTCAGCCGCGATGAACGCGAATCCGGTGAACGTATGCTGCTTAACTTTGGTCATACGCTGGGCCATGGTTTCGAAGCCGCCGGTAACTTCGACGAGCTCACTCACGGCGAAGCTATCGCCTTGGGCATGGTCGCCATCATGCAACTCGGCATAGCGCGAGGGATCACATCCATGGACGTGGCGAACCTGATCGAGGGGCGTCTAGCGGAAGTAGGTTTGCCCACACAATGGGACCGACAGATGATGGACCGGGCGCTCGAGTTGATCACGTTTGACAAGAAGCGACTTGCGTCGGACATGCGACTCGTCATGCTCGAACGAGTAGGTCAGCCTCGGATTGACTTGGTGCCCTTGGCCGACGTTCGGGCTTATTTTGCGAACGACGGAACAAAACGCACGGAATAATCATGGGGATCTTGGCCGAACGTATCAATCCTGGATACGATAGACGTTAGCCTCTTGATGCGAGGCACGCGGCTGGGCGCGTTGGAGGTCCCTGAACATGAAGATTCGGCAAAAAATCATAGGCTCGCTGATTGCGCTTGGTGCCTTTGGAACACTGCTGGGCCCAGGCTGTGCAGACAACCGCAGTAGCATTTTCATCATCGGCGCTATGGCTGTGCCACAGGACACGTGTGTTGTGGAAGCCACCAACAACGCCGAGACTCGTTTTGCGGGTCGACTCGACACGGCGTTATCCAGGGAATACTGGATCCCGGTTCTGGTGGGTAATCAACTCGTGCGGCGTGGAAATGCGGCGACGCTTCGCACCGAAACGTCCCACGTCAGTTTCTACGAAGCCGAGGTCAACCTCACGGATAGCGCTGGAGCAGCCATTGCCAATGGGAATTTTGTCGTTCCCGTGACAGGTTTCGCCGAGGCAGCCCAAGGTGTGGATCCTGGTTTGGGAGTTGCCGCGATCACATTGATTGATCCGACGAGTGCTCAAAGCATCACGCCGGGGCAGATCATCGCGAACATCATCCTCCGAGGTGAAACGTTGGGCGGCGTCGAGGTGGAAACGGATTCTTGGGCGTTCCCCATTACCGTTTGCAATGGGTGCTCGATTTTCTTCCCAGGCGATGCGGACGACCCGGCGCGACCTGGCGTGGATTGCGACATTCGCGATGACGCGCCTGTGTATTGTCGCCTAGGCATGGACGAGTCTGTCGACTGCCGATCGTGTTCGGCGTTGAACGCTGCGTTGTGCCGCCCGTGAGGGGTATCTGACCACAGCGCGGCAGCATGGCACGCGGTGGTTTGACTGCGTCGAGGCGAACTCGCCCACGAGCCACCACCGGGGCCCACCTGAGCCATGCTCGCTCTTTCGCACCTCACCCCAGCGCTCCCCCGCCGATTCGTTCGGCGGAGGACGCTTTTGACGTTCACCACCAGTGCTCCAGAGACGGAAGCTGCGCGGCGTGAAGGGCCCGCTACAACCAGTGTCGCCCGGGCTTATGCTTGCCGCTGCAACGATCCTCACGATTGACATGGAAGCGATTGGAGACCGGATTGAGGTAATCTTCGCGAAAGATGTGTTTGAATCTTGGTGGACGTGGCGAGCATTCGTGGCGAGGCGCAGGCCCGTCACTTGAGTGGGCGCGTATCGGGGGAGCCGCCACGAATGGCTTGGTAGATGAATTGAAACGGCAGCGTCAGCGCTACCATGTCGACTTGGGCCGAGATGATGATGGACGTTTCCCCTGAGGGTCCGAGGCCATAACGAAACTGGGCGAGCAGTCCGCCGGCCATGTTGTAGACGCTGTGATGGTTGTAGCTGCGGATGCCCCAGAAAAGGGAGGACGCGACGCCGGGTTCGATGCCGAACGTAGGTGTGTAGCGTCCGTAGGCTCCAATTGAAACGACGAGAGGGAAGCCGTCGATGATGGGAAGGAGGGAAGCTCCGCCAAGGCCGACTTGGACTTCTTTGAAGTTGTGGGTGAGCATCTCGCAATAGGGGCCGGCGCCGAAACTCGAGACTTTTGTTCGACCGAACATGACGTCGCTCCGGACGCCGAGATGAAAGGCGGTGTCCTTCCAGAATTGGTGTTGTGTCGCGACGCCTGCGGCGCCGATGGTGATGCCGCCCGTCGGTTGGGGGTCGGCGAGTGCCGTTGAGGCACCACAGACGACGGCAATGAAGATAGGGACGGCTGAGCGATGTCCGTTCATGGTTCTTGGATCGCTCAGGAGGCGCAGCGGGTCAATGGTCTCGGTGGAGGGAGTGTTTCACGTGAAACGGTGGGCTCCTGCCACCCACCCATGTCGGATACCGCATGCCTCGATGCAAGAATTGATTCGTCAGGTCGGTGACTTCGCCACTTGATGGGCGAGGTGCAATTGACCTTTACGTGGCACGGTGGTCGTGTCGATGATTTCCACCGTGGAATGCGTTCACAGGTTGAGTCGACCCAACCACAGGAACGAATCCGGTATCGATACCGGCGTTTCACGCATCGAGCTCCTGGAGCCAAGCTTCCACGTCCACAGAGACGCCCTTTTTACTCAGATCGCTCCGAATCGACTGCATCACCGAGAGAAAATCTTCGCCTGACCATTCTTCTATCGATTCGATGTAACTCTCGGTCCATTCTGAGCCGTGGAGTAAGTGCAAAACGTACATTCTTACCGTGCAGTTGAAGAGCGACACGACTTTGCGTTCGACTTCCTGGCCTGCTCGGAATTCCTCCGTTCCGCCATCATCGAAACGTAATCGAACGTATATTTGGCCATTGCGGGCCTGTAATCCCACAATACGACCATAATATTCCGCGGCCATCTCAGATTGTAGTTCGTCCGCTTCAGCAAGTTGCTGTACGTAGAGCACAGTGGCTTGCTTTTTCCCTCGTACCGGAACCTTCGAAGTGACGCGCACTCTCGCGTCTTTTCCGACCGAGTGCAATCGAGCAAGAGCTTTGCGAACCGGTGCCCCCGACGTCGCCCCGCAGTCCCTTATGGCCACGTGGAGCTTCTGAACAACAATCGCTGCATTCTCCGCGTCTGAATAGAGGTCGTACGCTGCCGAACCTTCGTGCAATCCAACGAGGCGCATCACCGGCGGTTCCACGCCAGATTCTCGCGCTACCGCATCAAGCGCCGCTGAAGCAGCTTCCAAAAGCTCAACGAGCTAGCGGATAGGGACATCCGTCGGTGAAATCCCCGGCGCTTCCATTGCCAGCTCCATCAGCGGCTTCGCGTTTCGCATACGAAGCTTCGTACACTACAAAGTCGCCTCCCTTGTACATGTTTCACGTGAAACACCCCGCACGCCCAATTTCATGCTAGGGTCCCCCACTTATGGCAGGACGCACGGTCCAAGTTCGCGTGGGCGGGCAGCAATACAAAGTCGTCACCTCAGCTTCCGAGGACGACCTGCAACGCGCGACCCTCGTGGTCGAACAAAAACTCGCCGAAGTCTCCCCACCAGGACGCATGGCCAATCCGCATGCGCTCCTCCTCGCCGCACTTCGACTCGCCCACGAACTCGAAGAAGCCAAAGCTGCCAACGCTGCTTTGCGCCACCAAGCTCGCTCCGCGTTCACCAAACTCCGCGACCGCATCGACGCCACCCTCGGAACCACCGAAGTCTCCGAACATGAGGAACGTTGATGGCCTCCGCGCTCCAATTCCTTGAAGACGAAATCCGATCGCTCGATGAACAAGGGTTGCTCCGCCAACACAAGCCGCCGCCCCCGAATACCCTCGTCCTGTGCTCCAACGATTATCTCGGTTATGCCCTCGAACCGTGGCCGAAAGTTGCCCACGATGATCACACCCACGCAGGCGCTGGTGCCTCGCGTCTCGTAAGCGGTGAACATCCGGAACATGCCCGCGCTGAACAAATCATCGCATCGTGGCTCGATACTGAATCCGCTCTCCTCTTCTCGTCAGGTTACGCCGCCAACGTCGGTACCTTGAGCGCCCTCGCCAAGTCCGGCGATGTCATCATCTCCGACGCGCTCAACCACGCCTCCATCATCGATGGCTGTCGGCTCTCCGGCGCAACCGTCGTCGTCACACCTCATCTCAACACCGACGCCGTAGCCCACGCTCTTGAACATGCCCACCATGCACGGCGCCGTTGGGTCGTCACTGAATCGTACTTCAGCATGGATGGCGATGTCGCCGATCTGCATCGTCTTCGGTCCCTCTGCGACAAGCACAATGCCGCCCTCATCGTCGACGAAGCTCACGCTGTCGGAACCCTCGGTCCCGCAGGACGTGGCATCTCCGCGTCCGTCAACGTAAAACCCGACATTCTCATCGGAACGCTTGGCAAATCGATCGGCCTTCAAGGCGCGTTCGTCGCTGGCCCGCGTACCTTGCGAACGTGGCTCTGGAATCGAGCTCGCAGCTTCGTCTTTTCCACCGGCATCAGCCCAAGCCTCGCTCACGCCATCAGCGAACGTGTTCTGCGCGTCGCTCGGGACGACGCCAGTCGTGACCGGCTCGAACATATCGCAGGGTATCTACGAACCGAATTGTCTCGAATCGTTGGTCCTGCGCTCTTGCCATCCATCGGGCCCATTTTGCCCGTCGTCATTGGAGCGCCAGATGTTGCCGTTCGGATCTCGAACCGACTTCGGGACAAGGGCATTCTGGTCCAAGCCATACGCCCTCCGACCGTCCCCGTAGGGACTTCGCGGCTACGCATTACGGCGCACGCGCGATTGAGTGATCACGAAGTCGACTTTTTCCTAGCGGGAATTCACGATGCGTGGTCCGATACCGTCAACTTCAACGTCCAGTCAAGCTTTGCAACATGACCCGCATTGTCGTTCTTGGAACGGGCACCGAGCTCGGAAAAACCCACGCTTCGATCGCTTTGACCTCGGCTCTTGCCTCGATGGGCATTTCGGTCGTTGCGTTGAAGCCCATTGAAACAGGTGTACCCGCCAAACCCACGGAAGCGAGCACCGACTTCGGTTCGCTTGCTGCATTTAGTTCGTACCCGGCACGTTTGCCGCCTTATGCTTTTCCGGAACCCGTTTCGCCACATCTCGCTGCGCGTCATGCAAACGTGAGCATTGAATTCGATACCATCCTCGAATGGGTCCAGGCTCATTCCGCTCGTTGTGTGCTCATCGAAACGGCGGGCGGAGTCTTGTCGCCCCTTTCCAAGAGCCAAACCAATTTGGACTTGGCTCGAGCGCTAAAACCCGACCTCGTGCTCCTTGTCGCGCCGGATCGTTTGGGGGTCTTGCATGACGTCACCGCCGCATTGCATGCGTATCGAACACTCGCGCCAGATATGCCGGAACCATTGCTCTTGCTTCAGCCGCCCATGACGAATGATTCCTCGACGGGAACGAATGCAGAAGAAATGGTTTGGCTGGGCATTACGCGGCGCGTTTTCGTATTTCCCCGCGCCAAACCCACGGATCCAGCCGTTCAAGACGTGGCTCGGTCGATTTTGGCGGCTTGGAACATTACCGAGCGGTGAGGCGGGCAATTATTTGCAGAGAGCGCGCAGATCGGTCACGAATTGTGGGAATTCGGTTCGCGCTGCGGCGATGACGTCTTGGGGTTTTTTCTGACGATTTTTCGCGTGTTTTTCCGCGAACTTCGTGAATTCAGCATTCACTTTTGGCTTGTGCCGCTTACTTTCGACGGCTTCGTACGGGCCAAACCCGCCAGCGAGAAGCCAGAGGTAATCATAAAAATCCGCGGCAATGATACCAAGTTCGCCTTCGGAGCCAAAAAAGACGACGGGTTGATCGAGCACGGATTTCTTGTTTCGCACGAGCCAAAACGCGGCATAACCCCCGGTCCCATCTTGCCCGAAAATGCGATATTCGGAACCGTCGAGCTTCTTATTGCCCGTCCACGCGCGAATCCAAGACACGTTGTCTTCGGCGCTGAGGAATTCTTGATAAGGCTCGAAGTCGATGTTGTCTTCATCGAAATCGATATCGAGCTCGTGCAGTTCGCTCAGAAGCTCTGGAAACGTTTGGTCAAAATTTTTCATGGCCGCCTCTTACCACGTTTTGCCCGTTCGAGGTCTACAACATCCGTTCGAGCGTTCTGGCAATGGTCAAGTCGCCCATACAGCCATCGGAGCCCTTGGCGAAGGCGCAACGCAAGGTGACGGTACCGTTCTCGAGGTTCACGGAACCTTCTTTGACCTCCTTGTCGTTGATGACGACCACTCGTTTGATGCTATCGCGCACAGCCTCTTTGCCCAGATCGTCGCCACAGATGACCCGAAACGCATTGGACAACTTACGCACGCCGAGGTGTTGGAGATTGCGGAGCGCAGGTTCGTCGGACTCGAATGTGGGCCAATCGATATCGACGGTGACTTCGGAATTGGCAATGGCCCGCATGTCCTTTTGTTCTTCGAGGACCCAAGTTTCCTTGGCTTCTTTGATGAGTCGTTTTTCGATGAGCCCCATGATCGTCTCCGTGAATTGACATGTGCACGGTCGCTTGGAAGCGCGAAGATGTCAATGGGCTCGTCGGCTCATACGAAGAATACTTGGGCATCGACCTGACCTATGGTAGAGAAGTATGCTGGAGCGCGAGAAGAAATGGCCAAGACGACCACTATTCGGAAACCTGCTGGCGAGCGCGCGATTCGTGTCGTTATTCCCGTAGAACTCGAAGAAAAAGTCGAAGCAGAAGCCCAACGACGAGGCTTAACCCTCGACACCGCAGTGCGTGTACTCCTCCACGAACGCGTGGCAGAGCTGGATACGGTCGATCACTTGACGCATGCGGAAGAATGGCAACGCGCACAAGCGTGGACGTCATGGCAACAAATCGAAAATGGCGACGTTCAGGAAGTCTCCAAAGAAGAGATTGACAAGGAATTCGAAGATGCTTTGCGCATGGTTCACCCGTGACGAGCGTTCGCCATGTTTCGACGCATTCGATTTCATCCTGACTTCAAAAAAGATTTGAATGGTCAACTTCGTTGGCTCGCAGAAAATCGCGATGACCATTGGATCAAACAATTGCAAAATGGCATCGATGAAGCCATTCGCCTATTGTCGGAATTTCCTGCGGTAGGGACGATCGAACGACAAGAAGGAGACGTTGTATTGAGACGGCTCATTCTTCGCCGTCTACCGTATGTCATTTGGTTTGTAAGCAACGATAAAAAAGCAGCCCCGAGATATGGCTCCTGCGCCTTTTTCACGCGCGCCAAAATCGCCCCGTTCCAGCTCTGCCCTTGTGAAAGAACACAACAAATCGATCCTGATTTTCGAACGAGTTAATAGGTTTTACATGTAAACCTATTTCCCCTCCACCAACTTGCCCCGCTCGAGCACCCACCTCGCCCCCGCCTTCTCCCGAAACAACTCCGGCTCGTGCGATACCACCACCACCGCCGCTCCTCGCGCTACCTCGTCATCCACCACCGACAAAAGTCGCTTCACACCCGCTTTATCAAGCCCCGTGGTTGGCTCATCCAGCAGCACGAGCGACGGCGCATGCACGAGCGCTCGCGCCAACGCAACCCGCTGCTTCTGCCCCCGCGAATACGTACGCACCGGCCGAAGCGCAAACGCACCCAGCTCGAAGCGATCCGCTACGCGATCCCACACGTCCCCGACCTCCATGCCGCCAAGCTTCGCCGCAAGCTCGATGTTCTTGCGACCCGACAAGTCCGGATACGTGAGCGACTCGTGTGACAACCAGCCAATCTCGTGACGCACCTCGTCCAAGTCCTCACCAAGCGGCTCGTACGTCACCGTGCCCGATGTCGGACGAATCACCGTGCCAAGGATGCCCAGAAGGGTTGACTTTCCCGACCCATTTGCTCCTTCGATGAGCGTGAGTTGCCCCTTGTCAATGGTGACGTTCACACCTCGAAGCGCAACGGTAAACCCGTACGTCTTGACCAACCCTTGCGTCACGACGCGCGTGATGTTCGACCTCGACGTTCGACTCATCGACCCTTGTTGGATGGCGGCGGAAACGGACGAACCAACGTCGTGCGATCACCTGAAAATGAAGGCGGATCGACGAGTGTGTGTTCGTCTTCGATTTCGTCGTCGAAGCTGAGACGCTCGGGCGAACGTACGCCTGCTCGTTGAGTCACCGGCGCAGGTGCGTCGAAACGCAACTCACCCACGAGAGGTGCATCTGGTGTTTCGAGCGTTTTCTTTTCCGCAGTCGTCTCGGGTGGCGGTGGAGGCAACCATGCAACTCGATCCCCTGGTGGCGGCGCAGCCAACAGCGGTTTTGTCGGTGCAGGTGGAGGCACATGACCTGGTGGTTTGGGTGCAGGAATGACAGCCGAACCCATCGCGACTGTTTTCGCATCACCCGCAGACGACCCTGATGGTCGTGGAACACCGGGAGCCGAACGTTTGTCAAAATTGAACGAGCCTGGACCTTGACGAGACGAGTTCGGAGCCGAGGTGCGTGCGGCTGCAAGTGCTGCCACTTCCTTGTGCGTCAAGGACAACACGACTGTCTCGTCTTCATCAGGCTCGCTTGCGAACGACATACGCGCCGCTTGCGTTGCTTGAGCTTGCGGTGCAGTTCCCCGTATCGATTGCGGCGGTGGTTCTGGCTCGACGAATCGACGTAACGTCTCACGAAATTCGAGCGCCGTTTGGAATCGATCTTCACGCATCTTCGCGAGCGCTTTGTCGACGATTCGCTCGAGCGATGTGTTGATGGTCGGACGCACTTCCGAAAGCGGTCTGTGCTTCGACGTGAGAATCTGAACGAGCAACGCGTTGTAGTTTCGCGCGACAAACGGTCGGCGACCGGAGAGCGCTTCGTACAAAATCACGCCTGCTGCCCAAATATCGACACGATGATCGAGGCCTCGATCACCACGCGCTTGTTCGGGTGCCATGTAGTACGGCGTGCCCATGACGATGCCGGGCATCGTGAGGTCTGCATCGCGGTTGTCATGCATCGCTTTCGAGATGCCGAAGTCGAGAAGTTTGGCGATGGCAGGTGAACCTGCTCGACGCATCAAGAAGACGTTTTCAGGCTTCAAATCACGATGAATGATGCCTTTGTCGTGCGCCGCTCCGAGCGCTGACAAAACCTGCAACATCACGTCGACGATGTCGCGTTCGGGAAGCGCTCCATCACGTTTGATTCGTTGATCGAGCGTCTCACCAACGAGTCGCTCCATGACGAGATACGGCGAACCGTCATCAAGTCTTCCGAGATCGTATGTTTCGCAAATATTCGGATGACCGATGCTGCCCGCGACACGCGCTTCATGTCGCAAACGAGCCACTGCTTCGGCTTGTTGCGCGTGTTTGGGATGAAGAACCTTCACCGCAACGACACGACCAATCGCCACGTGCTCGGCTTCGTACACAGCACCCATGCCGCCTTGTCCAAGCAGCGCTTTGATGCGGTATTTCCCGCCAACCTCGACACCAACCAGATCACGTCGCTGCTCTGGCTTGCGTACACTCGGCGGCGGCTCGACACCTTTGGGCCCTGCCGGAATCGCTCGAGGTGCGGACACGGGTGGTACGACAGGACGAACCGGAGCGCTTGGGCCTACTGCACGTGGAACATTGGGTGCGGGCGGAATAAACGGCCGGGGCGTGTTCGAAGCTCCGCGCGGCGGCAAACTGGACAATGGCCCGAGGGGCAGTCCCGTCGCCGGACAAATGACGAGCCGTTCGTCGTGCCGGATGCCGCAGTGGCGGCAGCGAAGTTCGCTCATCGCGCCGAAGCTACGTTCGGCGATTCTGCTCCCCAGAGCCACCTCAAAATCATCGATCTGAAAAGTATTTTGAAACGCTTCTTCAATTCACCAATTCGAACGCGCAACCTGGGGATAATCTCGGTGGATCTCCGGGATCTACCTGGGGACAGATGCAGGCTCCCCCGGACCCAGGTCAGAACATCCCCGATTCGTCCCGATCGAATCCGCCACTTATCCACGATCAGATCCACGTATAACCTTTGGATCTCACAAGCTTTTTTAACGTTGTCCCCACTTTCCACAGGCCCTATGACGATCACGGATCTATAAATTTCTCTTACTCATGATCCCAGAGCGTAGCGTAGGCAAAATCACAAGTGAAACACTTGTCGAGATTTGGTGATTTGGACTTTGCCGCGCCGCGAACCCTGCTAAGAGGGACCGGGCCGTTGCGTTTGCGCACGGGGAAATAGGGCCATGGACCTCGTCATTGCCAAGAAAGATTTACTCCGTCTGGTCGATCGCTGTCAGGGCGTCGCCGACAAAAAGAGCGCCATGCCGGTGCTCGCCAACGTTTTGCTCGCCGCGGATGGGAGTTCGCTGCGCGTCTCAGCGACGGACTTGTACCTCGCGGTTACGGGTCAGACGGCGGCAGAAATCGTCAGCGCTGGTTCGGTCGCTGTGCCTGCGAAAGACCTGCTCGATCGCGTCAAAGCGATGCCTGATGGTCCGATTCAAATCACGGCGCGTGAAGGTGCACAAACCGTCATCAAGGCAGTTGGTTCACCTCGTCGCTACACGCTTCACGGCATGCCGGGCAGTGAGTTCCCGCAGTTGCCAAAGCCTGCCGCGGACTCACCGTCGCTCGAGTTGCCGGTCGATTTGCTTTCGCAGTTGATTGCCCGCACGCACTTCTCCATCTCGACGGATGAAACGCGCGCGCACGTGAACAGCGCGCTTTTCGAGTGGGCGGGAGACCGCGTACGCATGGTGACGACGGATGGTCATCGCTTGTCGAAGATGGAAATTACGCTCGAGGGCAAGAGCGCGACAGCGACGATGCTCATTCCGCTCAAGGCGATTCATGAACTTCGTCGTCTTGCCGATGGTGCGAAGACGGAAAAAGACACGCCGCGCGTGACGATCACGCAGAGCGGGCCCAACGCATTTTTCAGCGTTGGCGGCATGGTGTTCTCGGTCAAACTCGTCGACGCACAGTTCCCGCCGTATCACCAAGTCATTCCGCAATACACACAGAGCAGCATCCGTGCTCCTCGAGCGCCGTTTGCGGATGCGCTTCGTGCTGTGTCTCTCGCCGCGAGTGATCGCACCGGTGGCGTGAAGCTGACCGTGACGCCACGCGCTCTTCGCATCACGAGCGAGAGTCCCGAGAGTGGTAACGGTTTTGATGAAGTTCCGATCGACTACGAAGGTCCCGAAGTCACAGTTGGTTTCAACGCAAAGTATTTTCTCGATGTGCTCGGAGCCATCGACAGCGACGAAATTATCTTGGGCGTGTCGGGTGAACTCGACCCGGCTGTGCTTCGTCCCGCTGGTGAGACTGCGCAAGAGAGTTACTTGTCCGTGATCATGCCGATGCGCATCTGATGCGGATGAACTTCTGCTTAGGCGTTTGGGGCTTCGAGTCGCTTTCTGTGCTCATCGCCCCAAACTCTTCAGAGGCTCAATCGTGTGAACTCCAATGAATCGTCTCGAGCTCGAGCGGCTCAGTGTGCGCGGAATGCGCGTCTTGTCGCGGGTCGACATAACTCCCGCATCTCGCCTCAACGTGATTTGGGGCAACAACGGTCACGGTAAAACCAGTTTACTCGAAGCCATCTACTTCGTGGCGACGTCGAAAAGTTTTCGCACGCCGCGTCTTGCCGAGATGGTTCGTCATGGCGAAACGGCCATGAGTGTTCGAGCGCGCTTCATTGAACGCAGTGAAGCGTTCGAACCGCTGGCGCGTGAGCAGAGTGCGGGTACGGCGGGTCGAGGCGCGGGTGTCGTCGTGCGCATCGACGGAGACAAACCCAAAGCGCTCGTCGAATACGCGACGCGTTCACCCGTGGTGGTGTTCCACCCGGACGAACTGAGTTTGTCCTCGGGCCCAGCGCTTGGACGGCGCACGATGCTCGACAGGCTGGCCTTGTTCGTGGATGTGCGGAGTGCGGAGACGCGAGGTCGCTACACGCATGCGCTCAAGGCACGGCATGAACTTCTCAAGCGTGGTGTGCTCGATGGAAGTGAGCTGCTCGCATTCGAAGTTCTTTGTGCGGAGCACGGAGCAGCACTGACGCGGATACGAGCTCGTGCGTGTGAGCTTTTCGTTGAAGAATTGCAGACGGCGTTTGCACAAATTGCGGCACCTGATTTGCAGCTCGTTGCGCGGTATCACGCGGGAGGATCGGCTGATGTTGATCAATCACGCGAAGAACTCGAGCGTCGGAGACGACAAGACGGGGTACGTCCGAGTGCAGGATTTGGTCCTCATCGCGATGATCTCGAGTTGCGATTTGGTGAGCATCTCGTGCGCATTGTGGCTTCGCAGGGACAACATCGCGCGTTGACGTTGGCGCTCAAAGCAGCGGAGACGGCGACGATTGCGAAAGAGCGAGGCGTCGAGCCACTTTTGCTTTTGGATGATGTGTCGAGTGAGCTTGATCCGGAGCGTACGGGGGCGTTGTTTTCATTCTTGGGTCTGCATCGTGGTCAGATTTTCCTGACGACCACGCGTCCCGAGCTCATCCGAGGGCCTGAAAATGGGTCGGGTGATCGCGCCGATTTTCAGCTTGTCGGGGGTGAGTTGGTCGAGGCGGGTCGGGCCTTGTCCTGACATGACATTTTTATGTAAAAAACCCTGCCTGACGCTTGCTCGATCCGGCGAAAAAAGCTAGATTTCGCCCACTCGAAACGGCCCTTTGCCACGTGAATCCAAACCACGAGCACCGGGTTGTCCCGTACGGAATCAACGTATTGGTTTCGAGGAGAAAAATGCCTCGATGACGTGATGTTCTACGTCACGTTGACCGTGCGATTTGCGGGAAAGCCAAAGCAGATGACGATGACGACCGAAGTGACGAGTATTCAGCCTACCGAACCCAAGCAGCCCTCCTACGACGAGAACAGCATTACGGCTCTCGAAGGCCTCGAAGCCGTACGTAAGCGTCCGGGTATGTACATTGGCGACGTACATGACGGGTCGGGATTGCATCATTTGGTATGGGAAGCCGTGGACAATGCGGTGGACGAGCATTTGGCGGGTTACTGCACTGAAATTCGCATCACGGTCCAATTCGATGGTTCGGTGACTGTCGAGGACAATGGCCGCGGAATTCCGGTAGGTATGCATGCTCGCGGCGTAAGTGCGGCGGAAGTCGTGATGACGGTTCTGCATGCTGGTGGCAAATTCGACAATGCGAGTTACAAAGTCAGCGCGGGTCTTCACGGTGTTGGTGTTTCGGCGGTGAATGCCGTATCGGAATGGCTGAAACTCGAAATCAAGCGTGAAGGCAAAGTTTGGCATCAGGAATACGCTCGAGGATTTCCGCAAGGGCCACTGGTTGCCGTGGGAGCAACGGACAAGACGGGAACGCGTGTATCTTTCAAGCCGGATCCGACGATTTTCACGGTGACGGAGTTTAATTACAACATATTGGCCAATCGAATACGCGAACTCGCATATTTGAATGCCGGCCTTGTGATTCACCTGGAAGATCAACGCCCTTCGGGTCGAAGTGAAACATTTCTGTACAAGGGCGGCATTGCGGAATTCGTGGCATTGTTGAATCAGGTACAGGAACCGATTCATGCCGAAGTGATTTCGTTCGTTGTGGAAGGTGGCCCGGAAGCGCCAGCGAATGGTGACAAAGGGGAAAAACGCACGAGTCCTCCGGCGGGTCCGCCCATTACGGTGGAAGTGGCGATGCAATGGAGCGGTTCGTATTCCGAACAGATTTATTGCTATACGAACAACGTCCACAACAAAGACGGCGGTACGCATTTGGCCGGTTTGCGTTCGGCTCTCACGAAAACCGTCAATGGTTACGGCAAAGCGCACAATCTTTTCAAAGACCTGAAGCAAGAACTGCAAGGCGAAGACATTCGTGAAGGTTTGACCTGCGTTTTAAGCGTCAAGCATCCGGATCCTTCTTTCGATTCGCAAACCAAATCGAAACTCGTTTCGAGCGAAGTGAAGGGTATCGTCGAACGCGCTGTTTCGGACAAACTCGGGCAGTTGTTCGAGGAAAACCCGCCCACGGCGAAGAAGATCCTCGAAAAAGCGGTGTTGGCTGCACGAGCTCGTGAAGCGGCTCGAAAAGCACGCGAAGTCATTCGCAAAGGATCGCTCGATATCACGTCGCTTTCGGGCAAACTGGCGGATTGTCAATCGAAAGACCCGACGGTCAGCGAGATCTACATCGTCGAAGGGGAAAGCGCCGGCGGCAGTGCGAAAATGGGTCGCGACCGGCATTTCCAGGCGATTTTGCCATTAAAAGGTAAAATCCTCAACGTCGAACGAGCGCGGCTCGATCGTATGCTGAGTTCTGCAGAAGTCGGCACGTTGATTACAGCGCTTGGTTGCGGCATCAGTGGCGTGCGTATGCAGCAGGGCGAAGAAAAGGCCGACAGTGAAGACGGGATTGAACTCGCGAAGCTCAAGTACCACAAGATCATTCTGATGACCGACGCCGACGTCGACGGTTCGCATATTCGGACGTTGCTCTTGACGTTCTTCTTCCGCCAGATGCGGGAAGTGATCGAGCAGGGTCATTTGTACATTGCGCAGCCGCCACTGTACCGCGTGCGCAAGGGCAAAAAAGACTTGTACATGAAGGATCAACACGCGCTCGACGAATACTTGGTCGGAAATGCCGTGGAAGAATTGGCGTTGTTTACGGAGAAACGGGATCGAGCGCCCGTGTCGGGCGAACCATTACGCATGTTGTCGCAACGATTGCGACGATTCCGCGTCGTCGCGGGTAACCTCGACAAACGTTGCGATGCACGTATCGTTGCTTCGTTGATTCGTTCTTCCAAACTGGCACAGGCGGATTTGCGGGACGAAAGCAAGGTCGTCGCCGCGAGCGATAAACTGCGCACGTATTTGGAAAAACGTTACCCGGACATGATGCCGCTCAAGGTGACGGCGCAGGTGGATCCGGAACGTGGAGCGCATCGCATCGAAGTGGTGCCGCGTCCCGGCGCGGGTGCGCGGACCAGCATTTTGGACTGGGATTTGTTGGGTTTGCCGGAGTATCAGGAAGCTCTCGGCATTGAATTGACGTTGGCGGATATGGCCGGCGAAGGTCCGTGGATTGCCGTTTTGCGTGGGAATGATGATCGCACCCTGGAGAACAGCGAAGCGCTCATCGAGTACCTCGAAGAACGCGGCAAAAAAGGTATTGCCATCAGCCGCTACAAAGGTCTGGGCGAAATGAACGCCGAAGAGCTTTGGGAAACGACGATGAACCCGGACGTACGCACATTGCGTCAAGTGCAAATCGACGATGAAACCGAAGCGGGTCGCTTGTTTGCGATTCTCATGGGTGAACAGGTCGATGAACGCCGGCGATTCATTGAAACGAACGCACTGCACGTCAAGAACCTGGACATCTAGGTATTAGCGCAACGTTTGGGTTTGCTCGCGGAGGTGTATTGTTCCCTCCGCGAGCGCCATTTCGTGCCATGGATGAGACATGGGCAAGGTATCCGAAACACCCGCGACGGTTTTTCTCAAGAAACACAGCGTGACGTTTTCCGAGCATCCGTACGATTACGAGGAGCGCGGAGGTACTCGTGTTTCGTCCCAAAAGCTCGGCGTACCCGAACACGATGTCGTCAAGACGTTGGTGATGGAGGACGAAGAGAAAAAGCCGTTGATCATTTTGATGCACGGAGATCGAGAAGTATCCACGAAAAACCTGGCGCGCCAAATTGGGAAAAAGCGCGTGGAGCCGTGTAAGCCGGATGTGGCTGAACGTCATAGTGGATATCAGGTTGGCGGGACAAGCCCGTTTGGCTTGCGGAAACCAATGCCGATTTTTGTGGAACGGACAGTCTTGAGTTTGCCCAAGATTTACATCAATGGCGGTCGGCGCGGATATTTGGTCGGAATCGATCCTCAGGAATTGGTGCGCGTCGCGAAAGCGGTGGCGGTCGACGTCGGCATCCAAGAATGATCAAGCCGCGAGAGGGTCGTGATACACACGGTCCACGTCGAGGTCGCATTCAATGCTTGTGAGATGAGCAGTTTGTCCCGCGTGTACCTTTTCGAGCAATTCCCATTTTCCGGATGTCGTGCGTCGGTACACTTCGATGCACGGTTCGTTTTGAGAAACCAAGACGTATTCCATGAGTGACGGAATGCGTTGGTAATGGGCGAACTTTTCCCCGCGATCGTAGGATTCGGTGGAATCGGACAAGACCTCCACGATGACGCGTGGGTTTGTCAACGCATTCTTGTTTTCAGGGTCCATCTCTGGTTTCGCGCACAAAACGGCCACGTCAGAATAAGTGAGCAATCCGGTTGCGAGTATCCGAATGGCCATGTCTGAATCGAGCACAGCGCACCGTTTTCCTTCGAGGTGCTGGCTGAGGAGGTAGTTTACCCGAGCCTTGAGTCTCGAATGTGTCAGCGTCCCGCCGGACATGTCGTAGATGATCCCATCGAGCCACTCGTGCCGCGTCTCGCTTGCCGCTTCGAGGGCGACGAAATCCGCGTAAGTCACATACGGCTTGGGCACCACGCTGCTGGACATGCGACCACAGTAGCGCGAAGACACCGACGTGCGCAAGAACAAATTGACGTTTTCGATAGGATCGGCGCAGTGGACAGTTCGTCAAAGTAGAACGACGTGTTTTGTACGAGGAGTGGGAAGTCGCTACACGGAGCACAAGCTTTTCCGAAATGCTGCACAGCGGCAATGGCTCGAGCTGTTGGCGTTTATGTGCATACATCTCTTGCGCGCAGCATGCGCGAATCTGTCTTGACGGGCGTGTAAAATGAGTGCGAGATCAGAGAATGAAATCATCTTCGAAGCTTGCGCTGGTTACGTTGGTTTCTGCGGCCGCCACGACGACGGGTTGTTACTCGACGTGGGATCTGACGCCTCAGGGGGTCGTGGGCTTGAATCTGTTTCGCGATGGCGATGCGGTGACGATGCGCAGCGCGAACATGGAGGAAGTCGACTTTACGAGCAGTACGAAGCTGATTTTTCATCGGGTTGATGGGGCAACGCGCGAGCACAGTTTCAAATCCATTTCGGTGGACGGCCCGAATTTTTCGGGCATTGACAGCGAGGGTTCAAGGGTCGAGATTGATCTGTCGCAATTGAAAAATGTGCAAGCTCGCAATATCTCCGCCGGTAAAACCGCATTGTTGACGACAGGCATCGTAGCGGGCTCGATTTTACTCGGCGCGTCGGTTTTTTATGTAATTGCTGCAAATTCAGTGGTCGAAGGACGTCCTTTGCATCTCGGAGGTTGCGACGAACCGGTGGGTGCGGACCTGGTCTTCGACATGCAAAGGCGTCGTTTGTCGCGTCCGCATTTGGCCCAACGTATCGACGAGGCGACTCGGCAACGCATCATGATGCATTGGGCGCGAGCAACACGTATGGAAGGTGCGTCGGTTCCCGCATTTCTGGCGCTCGCGCGGGATCTGCGCCGAGCATCCGCTCCAGAGAGCTTGGTTCGTGCCGCATTACAAGCTGCGCGCGAAGAAGCGGTTCACACGACGTTGTGTACGAACCTCGTGAACGCTCACGGCGACGTGCAAATGCATGCGGAAATTCCCGAAACGCCGGCAGCGACGGATGGTTCTCTCGACGCGCTGCTCGAACGATTGGCGGTCGAAGCGTTTTGGGACGGTTGCGTCGGAGAAGGTTCGGCAGCGACGAGCGCTGATCGTTCAGCCTTGGCGATTCGCGATGATGCAACTCGTTTGGCGCAGCAAACCATTGCGCGTGACGAAGCTGGTCATGCCGATCTTTCGCGGGACATTCTTGCGTTCTGCATGTCGGCCGGTGGGCGCTCGGTTCGTAATGCTTTGGGCGAAAGTTTGGAGCGTAAGCGCCAGGTCGAGGAAAATCGATTGTCGAAACAAATCGAGAACGATGTTGCGGGCTTGGATGAAGACGTGCTCGGGCATTACGGTGTGCCGACGGAGCGGGCTCAGGTTGCGGCGCGGGCGGAGACGTGGGAGAAGAGTTTGCAGCTTGTGGCGCACGTTTGACGGATTGCGAAACGCCTACGCACTCGCCAACGGATCAACGTACACTTCATTCACATCGAGCTCGCATTCGATGCTGCGCAAGTTCACCGTTTGACCCGCCAAAGCCTTTTCCATGTCCCACTCGCCAGAATTCGTCCGTCGGTACACTTCGATGCACGGTTCTTTCTGCGAAACCAAGACGTATTCCATGAGCGTCGGAATGCGTCGATAATGAGCGAACTTTTCCCCGCGATCGTAGTCTTCGGTCGAATCCGATAAAACTTCGACCAAGACTCGAGGGTTGGTCGCGGCATTCTTGTTTTCAGGATCTCGTTCGAGCGCCCCACAGATGATACTGACGTCGGGATACGTGAACAATCCCGTTGCCAGAACCCGTACAGCCAGTTCGGAATTGAAGACGCGGCAACGCTTTCCCCGAAGCTGTATGCCAAGCAGAATGATCACCTGAGTCTGCAATCCTGAATGCGCCGGTGTTCCCCCCGACATGTCATAGATGACGCCATTGAGCCATTCGTGCTTCGTCAGGCTCGCTTCCTCACGCACCAGAAATTCCGCGTAGGGAACGTACGAAATCATCGCCGGATTCGCGACCATGCACCCACCTTACCACAACCCCGCCCGCCGGCCAAGAAAAAATTCGCGCAACGAATACAAAATGGTTCGTCCAAACGTACCGCGTGCACGATCAGCTCGCCAACGGATCAACGTACACTTCATTCACATCGAGCTCGCATTCGATGCTGCGCAAGTTC
The DNA here is from genome assembly GCA_044221885.1 of Polyangium sp. (in: bacteria). Lineage (GTDB taxonomy): Bacteria > Myxococcota_A > Polyangia > Polyangiales > Polyangiaceae > Polyangium. The sequence goes on along the minus strand of JBGAOI010000008.1, from coordinate 16,277 downwards.
ACCGTTTGACCCGCCAAAGCTTTTTCGACGTCCCACTCGCCAGATTCCGTACGTCGGTACACTTCGATGCACGGTTCTTTCTGCGAAACCAAGACGTATTCCATGAGCGTCGGAATGCGCCGATAATGAGCGAACTTTTCCCCGCGATCGTAGGCTTCCGTCGAATCCGACAAGACCTCGACCAGGACACGCGGGTTCGTCGCGGCATTTTTGTTTTCAGGATCTCTTTCGAGTGACCCAAAAACGATGCTTACATCAGGATACGTGAACAATCCCGTTGCCAATACACGTACGGCCAAGTCGGCGCTATAGACCCGGCACCGTTTACCACGAAGCAAACTTCGCAATTCCCCACTGACGGCCGACATCAGAGCCGCATGCTCGGGCGTTCCCCCCGACATGTCATACACGACCCCATTGAGCCATTCGTGCTTCGTCAGGCTCGCTTCCTCACGCACCAGAAATTCCGCGTAGGGAACGTACGAGATCATCGCCGGATTCGCGACCATACACACTCTTTACCACAACCCCGCCCGCCGGCCAAGAAAAAATTCGCGCAACGAATACAAAACTGTTCGTCCAAATAGAACCTGACCACGTGACCTGGGTTTGACCGAGTTCCGGACAAACCAATGCGAGGGTGGGTCGGGCCGCTTGCGCGAACTTGCGTGAATCGGGCGTTGCTTTCGGCGAGTTTGGGTGAACCCATTCCGTATCGTCAACGATAAGTGCCGGACATACGAACGAGATCAAGTGTTGGCAAGGGACTTGCTATAAAAAGATCCTGACTTAGGATGCTGGCCATGCGTATCGACCGAATGACCACAAAAGCTCAGGAAGCAGTTCGTGCGGCCATCGACTTTGCCAGCCGGAGGGGGAATCCGGAGCTTTATCCCGAGCATCTTTTGCGCGGGATCCTCACGCAAGAGGACGGCATCGGAGCTCCACTTCTCGCCAAAGCTGGCGCCGACAGCGCACACATCCTTCAAGCCATCGAAGCCAAAATCGATGGGTATCCTCGGGTGAGCGGCGGAGCCGAACCTGGCCTTTCCCGCCGGGCGCTCGCTGTGATCCAACGCGCCGAAGATGAAATGAAGGCCCTGAAAGACGACTTCATTTCTACCGAGCACTTGTTGCTCGCAGCGTTAAAGGCTGACAAAGATTCGGCACAAATCTTCGAGAAAGCGGGCCTGTCCTACGACAAACTCCTCGCTGCGCTCGCTCATGTACGCGGCAGTCATCGCGTGACGGATCGCG
>JBGAOI010000008.1:0-15010 GCA_044221885.1 Polyangium sp. (in: bacteria) | reverse complement strand
AGGCAAGTTCCAAGCGCTCGAAAAGTATACACGTGACCTGACGGAGCTTGCCAAACGAGGCAAAATCGATCCAGTCATTGGACGGGATGAAGAAATTCGTCGCGTGATTCAAGTCTTGTCGCGGCGCTCGAAAAACAATCCCGTGCTGATTGGCGAACCGGGTGTTGGTAAAACCGCCATCGTCGAAGGGATTGCGCAACGAATCGTGGCGGGGGACGTGCCCGAGTCATTAAAGGACAAACGTCTTGCGGCATTGGATTTGGCATCGATGGTGGCCGGCTCGAAGTTCCGAGGTGAATTCGAAGACCGGCTCAAGGCGGTGCTGAAAGAAATCGAAGGCGCGCAAGGCAAAGTCATTCTGTTCATCGACGAGTTGCATACGCTCGTGGGTGCGGGCGCGGCCGAAGGCGCAATGGATGCAGCGAATATGCTCAAGCCGGCGTTGGCGCGCGGCGAATTGCGAGCGATTGGCGCGACAACCTTGGACGAATACCGCAAACGAATCGAAAAAGACGCGGCGCTCGAACGGCGATTCCAGCCTGTGTACGTCGGTCAACCGACCGTCGAAGATACGATTGCGATTCTGCGTGGACTCAAGGAACGTTACGAAATTCATCACGGGATTCGCATTCAAGATGCGGCGCTCGTGGCTGCGGCGATGTTGTCCAATCGGTACATTACCGAAAGGTTTTTACCGGACAAAGCCATCGATTTGGTGGACGAAGCAGCTTCGCGCATTCGCATGGAAATCGAAAGTTTGCCCACGCCCATCGATAACGTGGAACGGCAGCTCGTGAAATTGGGCATGGAAGAACAGGCATTGCAACGTGAGCCAGACAAAGCCAGCAAAGCGCGTCTCGAGGAAGTAAAGCGCGAAATCGCCGAATTGCAAACCAAGCGTGATACGATGCGGGCACAATGGATGCGGGAAAAAGAATTGCTCACGGACATTCGCAAAGCGAAGCAGGCCATTGAAGACTTGCGTGTCGAAGAAGAACGTTTCAAGCGTCGCGGGGACCTTGGGAAAGCAGCCGAAGTGCATTACGGCAAAATTCCGGATGCCGAAAAGAAGCTCGAAGCATTGCGGGGTGACTTGGCGAAAATGCAAGAGTCTGGCAGTTATCTCAAGGAAGAGGTCACGGACGAAGACATTGCGCATGTCGTGTCGAAATGGACGGGCATTCCGGTGTCGAAGATGCTCGAGAGCGAAATGCAAAAGCTTTTGCGGCTCGAGGATGAACTGCGCAAGCGTGTTGTCGGTCAGGATCACGCGCTGGTTTCCGTCGCGAATGCGATTCGACGTTCTCGCGCGGGGCTTGGCGAGGAAAAACGGCCGATTGGTTCGTTCATGTTCCTTGGGCCGACGGGTGTTGGAAAAACCGAATTGGCAAAAGCGCTCGCTGAATTCTTGTTCGACGACGAAAAAGCCATGGTACGCATCGATATGAGCGAATATGGCGAGCGGCATGCCGTCGCGCGGCTCATTGGTGCACCTCCGGGATATATCGGATATGAAGAAGGCGGGCAATTGACCGAGCCTGTGCGCCGTCGGCCGTATACGGTGGTGCTTTTCGACGAAATCGAAAAAGCGCATCCGGACGTGTGGAACGTATTGCTTCAGGTGCTCGACGACGGGCGACTCACGGATGGTCAGGGTCATACTGTGGACTTCAAGAACACGATTTTGATTCTGACGTCGAACCTGGGTACGGCTGCGGCGATGGCGGTGGAGGATCGCGAGACATTGAGTGCAGCGGACAAAACCGAATTGGTCAAACGTGTGGTGCTCGATGAAGTGCGCAAGCATTTCCGTCCGGAATTCCTGAATCGATTCGACGATATCGTGGTGTTCCGGAAGCTCGAACGCACGCAGCTCGAGAAGATTGTCGACATTCAGCTCGGGTTCTTTGAAAAGCGTTTGGCGCGGCGAGGTTTGACGCTGAGCATGACGGGCGGCGCGAAACTCGCGATCATCGAAAGCGGCTGGGATCCGCAATACGGCGCGCGTCCGCTGAAGCGAGCCATTCAGCGGCTCATCGAGGACGAACTGGCGAGACGGATCTTGTCGGGCGAATTCAAGGCAGGCGATACGATTTCCGTGAATCGTGGCGCCGATGGGTTGACGTTCTCGAAGGTGACGTACAACTAAACCGAGTCGTCTTCAGTTCGTCCTGAACAACAACGCGCCGGTGAAGTCATCAAAAGCTTCGCCGGCGTGTTTCATTGTGTGGCGAGAACTCCCACGTTGCTTGTCTTGGTCATATGCGAATTACTCGAGCGGCGAGAAGTCGTCGGCGTCGGGGATAGCGGAGTCGATCGCGAAACAGTCCCATTCTCCGCGCCGTAAAGCCGCTTTGGTTCCCCAACTTGGCGACTCGAGGCTGTATCTTCGAGGATGACATCCGCTCGATCCTCGACTACATCCCCGCGTATGCTGGATCTCCGTCACGTCGTCGATCACTTGGATGAAGTTCGCGCCGGTTTGGCGCGACGATCGGCCGCTGCTGCCGAAACGCTCGCTCCCATTGCGGAACTCGGTCAAAAACGTCGCGAACTCATCGCGGCCTTGGAAACGAAACAAGCTCAGCGCAATCAGGCCAATGAGAAAATGGCCAAGGCCGACAAGAAGTCGCCCGAGTTCGCCGAGCAACGTGACGCGCTAAAGCAACTGTCCGGCGAGATCAAAGAAGCAGAAAAACAACTCAACGATGTGCTCGCGGCGATTCAGGCCATTTTGCCGCTTCTGCCCAACATTCCCGATCCGTCCGTTCCCGAAGGCAAAGGCGAAGAAGACAACGTCGTCGTGCGCGTTTGGGGCGACAAACCAACCTATACATTCACGCCGAAAGCGCATTGGGACATTGGCACGTCACTCGGCATTCTCGATTTCGAGCGCGCAGCGAAGTTGTCAGGCGCTCGATTCACCGTGCTCATGGGCGCGGGCGCGCGGCTCGAACGAGCGATCATCAGCTTCATGCTCGACTTGCACACGCGCGAGCATGGGTACACGGAAGTTTTGCCGCCGTTTCTCGTGAAAGACTCGGCGCTCTTTGGAACAGGGCAGTTGCCGAAGTTTGCCGAGGATCTTTTCAAGACGCACAAGGCGGATCCGGAACGAGCCTACGATTTGTACTTGATTCCAACCGCTGAAGTGCCCGTGACAAACCTGCACGCGGACGAGATTCTGGAAGCGGACAAACTGCCGATCGCGTATACGGCCTACACGCCATGTTTTCGCGCGGAAGCCGGAAGCCATGGCAAGGACGTGCGTGGGCTGATTCGGCAACATCAGTTTGACAAAGTGGAACTCGTGCGGTTCACGACGCCTGAAACGTCGAGCGAAGAGCACGAAAAACTGACGCGACATGCTGAAGAAGTGCTCCGACGTTTGGGCCTGCATTATCGCGTGTCGCTGTTGTGTTCGGGCGATATGGGCGGTGCGTCGCAAAAAACCTACGACCTCGAGGTGTGGTTGCCGGGGCAAAATCTGTATCGAGAGATCTCGAGCTGCTCGAACTTCGGCGACTACCAAGCTCGAAGGGCGCAGATTCGTTATCGCCCGGAGCCGAAGGGGAAAGCGCGACTCTTGCACACGTTGAATGGATCGGCGTTGGCGGTGGGTCGGACCGTGATCGCGATCTTGGAGCAGTACCAGCAGGCCGATGGCACGGTGGTGGTTCCGGAAGCGTTGCGTCCGTACATGGGCTGCGAAGTGATCAGCGGGGTGTGAGGCTGGGCGGGCGGTGCCTGGCACTTTCGCACAGAACTTGGCCTTTCTTTTTCGCCTCTGATAACGACGTTTTTGTTCAATGGCTTGCCGCCGAACGCTCCCCGTCGAGCTTTGGGCGATGGGCCTTTTTCCATCGCGAAAGGGCGTCTCATGCAGGCGTCGAAAACGTCGTCGTCCATTCAAGACCCGTCTGAACACGTAAGTTTGCCCCCGGTTGAGCTCATCACGTTGGGACAAACCGAGATCGACGTCGACGAACCCACGTTCTTGGACGTCGTGACGGATTATCCCGAAGCGACATTTCAACGTGACGACCTTCCTGTCGTGTCGGAAGTGCTTGCGGACAAACCTGTTCAGGTTGTTGCCCGCGAAGACATCGCGGAAATTCGCCCGGAACCTGCTCGACCTCCGCCCGATTGGTGCGTCGATCAAAACGGCAACATCATCGCGATGACCACGTTCGAACTCTGGTTGGCCTTGGCTCGAGGTGACTTCGACGCAAAAACGCGCGTCTGGAACCTGAACATGGACAACTGGGAGCACGTGCGTGATGTCCCCGAACTCGCCCACGCGCTCAACGATTCCCTTTCGCTCGTGCCTCCGCCGGTTTTACCGACACCCACCCCGTTCTTGTCCGTACGCGGGCATGAGCGTACTCCGCTTGGGTTTGGAACGACAGACTCGGCCAATGACGACGCTCCGGCGCAATCTGGACGCGTTTCTCGTTGGGGACGTTTGTCCTTTGGGCGATGGGGCGCGGTGGTTGGAGGTGTTGCTGCGGTGGCGGCGGCGGCGCTTTTGACGATCGTTCCGCAACGTCTCGAAACGCAGGCTTTGGCGGTAGCGGCGATGCCGGCGGCCACTGCACAACTGTACAGCGCGATGGAACGGGCGAATCGTCAAGTGGAAGAAGCGACGCATCGGCGGCTGGAAAAAGAAGCCGCGCGTGTGGTGGAACCGGTCAGTTCGTCGTCTCGCCGACACAAAGAAGCGGGACAGTTTCGATTTCGCCGCGGGCGACGTTGAGTCGTTTTTGTTTGAAACACCCTGTAGCGAAACGAAAAAGTTCGCGCTATGGTGCCGCCCCCGTGACCCCAACGGGTACATTCCGACGTCGTCCAAGGGCAGGACGGAGGACTTTGAATCCTCTAATCGTGGTTCGAATCCACGCGTCGGAACCAAGTTCGTTCAATTCTGTAATTTCAGCGCTGCGTGTTGGAACGTGATCAGCGCAAAGATCGAAGTCGCTAGCGTGTTCGTCGCGATGCCGTTTACCGTAGCTCGTGTGAGGAGCGGTCTTCCGTGAGCGACGACGAAACCGAGGAAGCAAGGTTCGTCGCGCGTCTCGTGGCACGTGACGAGTCTGCGTTCAACGAGCTCGTCATTGCGTACGAACGACGCGTGTTTGCGCTCGTGTACCGCATGATCGGGCGTCGCGAAGAGGCGGAAGACTTGGCGCAAGAGGTGTTTGTCCAGGTCTTCAAAGCGATCGATCAATTTCGTGGGGACTCAAAGCTTTCCACGTGGATTTTCCGCATCGCGGTGAACTTGTCGAAGAACCGCATGAAGTACTTGTCGCGCCGAAAAGCGGGACAACAAGACGACATCGACGACATGGCCGAACGTCTCGGTGGTGAGAGCGGAAAAGGCGTGACGGTGGCGCGTGTCGAACGACCCGACACGGCGCTCGAAGGCATGCAACTCGAGAGCATCGTGAAGCGAGCGATCGAGAAGGTCGATGTGGACTTTCGCGAGGTGCTCATTCTGCGCGATGTGGAGGACATGTCGTACGAGGAGATCGGACAACTGACGGGTTTGGCTGAAGGAACCGTCAAGAGCCGTATTTTCCGGGGACGCGCGCAGCTCAAGGCGCTGGTGGAAAAGGCGCTCGGCGACAAACCCAAAGGCGAGAAGAAGTCATGAGCGGCGACGACGCGAAGCAGGAGCTGGAAGCGAATGCGTCGGACGAGACGCAAGACGCGTTGGGCACGGATGAGAACGTGACCGATGATGAAGCCGAGCGTTTGGCGAACGAAGCGGACGCGTGGCTCGCCGAAGAGGACAAGACAAACAGCGCGAAAACTTCGGAAGACGAAGGCGAAGTGCCGCTCGATGAAGTGGAGATGCGCGACATGTTGCGTCGTGCGTTGCGGCCTCCGCCGGGGTCTGTCGCACCGGAACTTTTGGGTGGCGTGCAGAAGAAGCTGCGCACGCGTTCGAAGGGAAAGTTCTACGGCGATGGATGGAGCACAGCGCGTTCACCACGATCGACGTACCTCGTGACGAGCTTGCTCATGTTGGTGCTGCTCGGGTTTGTCTTTTTGATCCTACTGCCGTGGGGCGGCGGAGCGTTACCGTGATTTGACGAATGGTTGGTGGTCAAAGTTTAAGAACGTTCGTGTCTCTTTGTCATGACCACACGCCCTCGATGAAGACTCTTCCGCTACATCGGACTCCACAGACTCGATCGAACGATCCACTCAGCCATCGCTTTTGGTGCGTGTGTTGATCAAGGGCTCGCTGCGCAAGTCGTCGAAGCCTTCGTGATGCATGCTCGGACATCTTCGAGAACCGCTTGGTTCCGCGACGAATGGCGTCAACGTGTGGCGAAGCAGTCGTCACGCATCGCCGCATCGTCGCGAAGCTTTGAGGTCAAACCGATGGAACTCAAACGATTTCGAATCTCGTGCGTGGTGTGCGCGGCCATCTTGCCAATGGCGGCGAGGCGCTCGGCGTTCACAAGGTCGCATCGAGCGTGAAGCATCGTGGTGTCACGTTGCCTCGTGCGACTCTCGGTCTGAGGCGACCAATTTCGCCGAGGGTTACCTTGTGCACAACACCCGCCGGCTGCTACATCTCCACGCCGCCCGATTGATGGTGTTGGTAGCGCTGGATTACGGAACCATGGGTTGTGGTTCTGACCTCTTCGAGCGCATGGTTTTCGACATGCGTTTCACTTTGCAACGTACATTCGTGCGATGATGCGGCGAGAACGGACCATTCAGGGGCAGAAATTCATGCCGCCGCAATCGTTGTAACAAACGGTGCATGTGACGCACGAATCGTAATTCGTGAAGTCGGGGTTTCCGGCGGGATACGTTGCATAGCAGTCGGTTATGCATTGCTGATCGGCACACGTGTAAACGCAGTTCAACAAATTGCCGCAATCTGGATTGGCTGCGCATGCATTCGTCTCGTTGGCGCATGGGTCATTCTGCGCGCACGTTGTACAGGCATTGCAATCGCCAGTTCCATCGCACGTTCCGCCGCCACCGCCTGGGCATGGTTCGCAGGACCTACGGCAATCGACGTCCGTTTCGTTGCCGGAGAGTTGTCCGTCGAAACAGTTTGCCGGGACATCACCATAACAAGGATCGCATTCGCCAATAAAATGATCTCGCCATTTGATTCCACTCCGCCGCGTTTTGACGTCCGCCTGTTTTGCCTTCTCTTGAGCGGACGTCATCGACGAGTCGTGATAGAAACCACAATATGATGCGCAAGGCGCGACTTCCATCAGAAACCGTGCAAAAATCGCTATCAATTGTTGTGGCGATGCTCGTTTGAACACCCAAATAATAGCAATCCTCACCGGCGAGAGCGTGATACACTCGACAAGAAGTTATTGCGTTGGTTGCGCTAAGCCTTTGCGATTGAGGATGGTCGTGCGATCTCTTGTATATGTTCTCGCATGTGTTTTAATGCCGCTCGCCTTGGGTTGTGGACATCCTACGACGTCGCCCGCACGTTCTCAGCCTCCGCTGTCGGAGCCGAAAACGGCGGGCGAATTGTCCTCAATGCAGAATGCCAAGCCCGCTCGATCGTCGGAACCAGCCGTTCCACAGACATCGGGGCCAATGTCCGTTGAGGCGCGGCGAGTTGAAACGTCTCGTAATGCAATGCCCATATTTGAAGTGCACACAGTTTCGCAGAACTATGATTTTCGATTGATTATGAAGGCAGAGTTCTCTTCCACATCAAGCGATTCAAGGTTTATCTGCGAGAAGCCTGCCGAATTGCAGGTTTTTCCAAAGGGCGACCCAAAGAATGCTCAGCATATCGATCTGCCCGAGGTATGCGTGGTTCTCGATTCCAAGCGTGAATTGCTCGTCAATTCAGCGGATGTTGATGAATACCAAGGGACGCTGAATGCGGGGGATTTTAATTTTGATAGCCGCGAGGATTTTGCAGTGCAAACCGGCAACGATGGACCTTATGGTGGGCCAACGTATGGCGTTTTTCTTTCGGATGTCAAAGGCGGTTTCGTTCTATCCAAAGAATTAAGCGATTTAACACATAAATCGCTTGGTTTCTTTCAGGTGGATGCTTCGAGGAAACGCCTTGTTACGTTTACAAAAAGTGGTTGCTGCTATCATATGACCGAGGAGCATGAGGTCAGAAATGACAAGCCTGTTACCGTGCTCCGAAAAATTGAGGACGGCACGCAGGATGACTTTGTGCTTGAAACGGAGGAGCAGCTCATCAACGGCAAATGGAATCGCAAGACGCGCCGCCGCGTTCCAAAGGAATAATCATATCGGGGAAGTGTTTGTAACTCGTGGGAAATCCAAGACGAGGATAATAAGAATCCGTTCGGTGCTCCCCATGATTCCGCTCGTCGTCCTTCGTCGCCAAAGTCCCGCGCCGGAGGTTTTTCATGGCGCAGCAGACCAAGCATCCATCGACACAAGCGATCCGCAAATGGAGCACGCTCATCGCCGAATGGCGCGAAAGCGGTTTGACCGCACGCGAATTCTGTGAAATGGCTCGAGCGTCACAAAACGCGCCACGTTTGGAGCGGCAAACTCAATAGGATCGACGCAATGGTCGAGGCAAACACCGACGATGGCAATATCAGGCGTTACGCGATTGAACTGATGGTGAAAATGGCTTCGGAAACGCCTGAAGGCAAAGCTGCATATGCATCGACGCATGGCGGTGCAGACTCGCTGCCAGATGCTTTCGCTCAAACTACATCTGAGCGCGCGGTGCGGATCGGACCGGTGTGGCGTCAATGCAGGGCAGCGCGAGCATTACAGTCCAGCCGCGTCACAATCCTGTTCCCGCGTCATCAAATTCGGTGATATGCAGGCGCCATGCGCATGTACTTGCTCGCTTGCACGCTCACGATTGCATGCTCGGAACATCGCCCGCAACCAGCGCAGCAGACCAAACCACCCGGCCCCGGATCGGAAACGAGAGCCGGTGCAGCGCTGCCCCCGTCGGAGTCCACTAAGGTATCGCACAAAATCGAAGAGGCTCCTACAGCGGAAGGAAGTGCCGAGGCCATGATTCGAGACCGCCTGCAACGCGCAGATGCGATGAACCTGCGGCTGTTCGCTGTGACCTCAGCGAATTGGTGCCGACCCTGTGTTGGGCTAAAAAAGTATGAGAACGACCCCTTCATGGTCGCAGCGTACAAAGGAATCTATCTGCTGCGGTTCGATATCGATCATTGGCGCGAAGACCAGCTCGCGCCGGTCAGAATCACCACCCATGAGGTTCCTGTCTTCTATGAAATTGGACGCGACGGAAAAGCGACCGGTCGAACGATTACCAGCAGCGTGTGGGGCGAGGACATTCCGGTAAACATGGCGCCACCGCTTACGGAGTTCTTTGCGCCAAGCATTGCGCGCTAGCGCGCTCGCTGGTGCAACCATTGCGGTTTTTCACCGGGTGCCATCTCGCGCGCTGAAATGGGCACCGGAGTCAAACAACCGGCCCATTTCGAGGTTGACGCGTCTGCACTGCTCCGCGCCGCCGCCGTGGTCTTGAGGTGACACATCCATCGAGACGCTTCGCTTCTTCGTTTGGTGCTCGCCAACGTTCACTCGTATCGATTTTTCCTGATGCGCGGACACACGTGGGCATAGGCGCTGCTCGTAGGCGGTGATTTTAGATGAATACCTTCACACGGACCAATTCCTCTTACCACCGCCAAATACGTTCGAGGTCGAGTTCAATCGTTTCGAATGGTTCCACGCGAATCTTCACATTGCCTTCGAACGTATCAAGCTCCATCCAGCGTCCGCCTTCCAGCCGATACACCTCGAGCGTTTGGATTCGAGGGTCGCACAACCACAGGTGACCGACCCCTGCCTGACGATAGATTCGTCGTTTTGGACCTCGATCTGTCGCGTCGGTGCGATCCGAGAGAATCTCGCAGACCCAGTCAGGCGCGACCCGAATGGCAGCTTCGGCGGGCTCCTCGGGCAAACGCGCACGGCGCCAGCCTGCCAGATCCGGGTCGATGATGTCGGGTCGCGACCCCAAGTGCAACTCCGGTTCGATGAGCACCACCCATCCACCCGGTTCGTCGTCGTCCGGATCATGAAAGCCACGGAGCGCGCCCGCGATTCGCGCGGCGGTTTTGGCCTGTCGGGGCCGAGGTCGGGGCATCAGGGATAACGCTCCGTCGAGGATCTCCGCAACAACGTTATCGGGTGCCTGACGATATGCCTCCAATACGGCGGGTTCGATGCCGGGAAAAGCGGGGTCGAGGACTACCGCAGCGGAACTCATGCGGCCATTGTGCCAGTGAATGGCCTGCGGCGCAATCCGAGAGAAAGGAGTTTGCCTTCGCCAGCGAAGTCGCAACTGAAAAAGTGCCAGACTATTTCCTCGGGCAAACGGGGAAGGCGTACCTGGCAGGGGCGAGTTGTCAAAGCTCCCGTGCATCCGCATGGGAAGGAGTATGCATGAATGCGACTGCGGGACTTCCATATCTACAGATGGCGCGTGTCAGCGAATCTTTATGGAATGGATGTGCATGCGTTTTGCGACATGTATTCGCATCTGGGGTTTCGAGGTTCAAGAGAGAAACCCATGATTCGTTTTTCATTCATATTGTTTTAGGCACTTGCCATCGCAATTGCGGGTTGCGGATCGTCCGCACCAGCGCCAGATGCGCCTGCCCTCGTCAAATTTTTTTGTTGTATCCGAACTGCTCCAGTCGCCTAGGCTCTTCGAGGGCACGTCACGACACACGTCACGTGATCGCAGAGGGAAGAGTACAGTTTGTCCAAGGGCTGACGTCGATACTGCGCTGCACAATTGGAGCGGTTCAATTGCTCAATTCGTAAAAATGGGCGCAGTTCGTAACGCAATGCGAATTGCCTGTCGAAATTTGCGTCTGCGAAATTCGCATTGATTCGTCGGATTTCTCGGCGTGCAACGAACTCGACGCAACGGCCACGAAGTTCGCGAGAGTTTCTGCGACGTCTGAAGACCAAGGTGGCGAAAAACTATGCAAACGGTTGCCCATTCATCATGGATGGTCAGTCGTATTGCATGATCGAAAGAGCAAGTCATGAGCAACAACGGTAAAGAAATCGAAAACCTCAACCGCGACAATCTGGACGTGAAGGAACGCGAAGGGCGCCGCGATGTAAAACCATATGCCACGTTTCAAACCGACAAACTCTTCGGAGACAGACCCATGCGAACGATCGTATTGAATCGAGCAGCTCTTTTGTTTTGTGCAATCGTGGCGAGCGCCATTGCCGCGTGTGATTCGAATCGCGCGGATAATCCCGACGAAAACGCCGCCACGCGCGCAGCGATGGCCTTGTCGTCTCAAATAGCAGCCCCCGCCGCACACATGTCATGACGTCACTTTTCCTCACAATGAGGAAGAGCCCCCTGCATTCCGAATCGAGGCATACCATGCGAAACCATCGTTATCGAAGTTTGATCATCCCTGCAATGCTTGTCTTCGCCTACGCTTGCGAAGCCACCGACAGTCCGGAAGGCGCTGACGAAAGCACAACAAGCCCGGCGGCGGCCCCTCCGGTCGCGGCTCCTCCCTCGATCGACTTGCGGCCCGCCAAGGTCCGCGCGGGTCTCGTCGACGAACAAGGCCGCCCCGCCACCGTGGACAGCCCCCTTTTTCCGTTCCCCTTCGATCCCCTCGCCGACGACGAAGCGCCGAAGGGCCCGAAGCCCATGGGCCTCAGCGTCGCCTGCCCGAATTTCGAGGGGTTCGAATGGCGCAACCCATCCACCCTCGGGACCCCCGGCGCCGACGTCAGCACGGGCACGGCCGCCCAGTGCAATGGCATGATCGAGGTCGGATACACGAGCCACCAGATCGACCAACAGGTCTCCAACGGGGGATTTGACATGTTCGTCCGGATGCTCGGCCAGAACGGCGTGCCGCTCTGGACCAAGCAGCTCGGCACGTCGGCGAGCGATCAAGCCATGGCCGTCACGGTCGCGCACGCCTGCAATAACGACGCGATCTACGTGGCCGGCTACAGCAACGGCAATTATGGTGGTACCAATGCCGCCGCCAACTCCAGCGACGCAACGCTGACGAAGTTCGAAGCCGACGGCCGTGTGGCCTGGAAAAAGCAATTCGGCGTGCCGGGCAATGACCAAGCGTTCGCCGTCGCCATGACGCCCGACGGGGACATCGTCGTCGCCGGGTCCACCGCGGGCAACCTCGCCAATGTCAGTCCAGCGCCCGCTTCCGGCACAACCTCAATGTTCGTCAGCCGCTTTTCTCCGGACGGCATACAGCGATGGACGAAGCAGCTCTTCGCCGACCAGCGTTCCACCATCGCGCGCGGCGTCTCGGTGGCGGCGGACGGCTCGATCATCGTGACCGGATACACGAACGGCGGCCTGAATGGCTCGCCGAGGCCGCTGGCCGACGAGGCGTTCGTCGTGCGATACAGCAACAACGGCGTCCTGCAGGCATACAAACCCTTCGGGACCGCTCTCGCCGATCGCGGGTGGGGTATCGTGACGGCCCAGGAGGGCGGCGCGACATTCCATTACATCATGGGTTATACCGTCGGCAGCTTCCTCCCGGGGTTCACCAATCCGAACAAACGGTGGAATGCCTTCTTGAGGAAGCTCAACGCGAACTTCGACGAGCTTTGGACACGCCAGACCACCGTGGACGGCGGGAACGTGTTCGCCAACGGTATCGCCCTCGCGAACGGGACGGTGCTGATCACTGGGTCGACCGCCCACGACGTCGCGACCGGCGCGCCCCTCGGCTTCAACGGCTTGAACGACCAGGACATGTTGCTCTGGCAACACGACACCGGGGGGAACCTCGTCCGCACGGAATACATCGGCACGCCTGCGAAGGAGGCCGGCTACGGGGTTGCCGTGGATCCGAATGGTAACTTCTTCGTCACGGGCCAATCGGACGGTACGTTCTGCGGCGTGCCCCACCAGGGCGGAGGCAGCGATGTCATCCCCGTCAAGATCGCGAACGGCTGCCGTGTCGACCCCCGCGGTCCTACGACGTGCAGGACCGCTGGATGTTGGGGCGATCCCCATTACGCGACCTTCGACGGCCTCGCCTACGATTTTCAGGCGGCCGGCGATTTCGTCATGGCGAAGCAGACCGACAACCCCGGCTTCGAGATCCAGATCCGCCAGTGCCCGACCTCGAATCCGCGCGTCGCGGTCGCCCACGCCGTCGGCGCGCGCGTTGGCAGCGATATTGTGGAGATCCATGGAAACGGCACGATCTACGTGAACGGACAGCCCAGCGGGATCCCCGCCGGCGTGCTCTCGCTCGCGGGAGGCGGGAGCATTTACACCCCGTCCGGCGGCGGCACTGTGATCGGCTGGCCCAGCGGCGAGCGGCTCCTCGTCCGCAACATCTATAGCGTGAACCTCATCGTACCGTTGCACCGCGAAGGGAAGATGCTCGGCCTGCTCGGGGACATGGATGGCAATCGCAGCAATGAATTCATGTTGACCCGCGACGGCGACAGGCGCAGCGACACGCCGCTTACATTCCAGGAAATGTACCGCAACCAGGACAGTTTCGCCTCGGTCTGGCGCGTGGCCACACCGGCTGAGGCGCTCATCAAGCAGGGGACGGATTGCACCGATGAAACGGCGCCTGGCCAGCCCATGTGGCTCAACAACCTCACGCCGCAGGAGATCGCCACAGGCGAGGCCGCTTGCGTGCAGATCACCGATCCCGTTGCCCAGCAAACTTGCATCTTCGATGTGGGCCTGATCAACGATCAGGACCTGGCCACCGCGTCCAACGAGATCGTCGCGCGCAGGAATGCCGCCGGGTTGGGGCCGCTCGAAAGTGGTCCGCGCAGCGTGTACTTCAATGATTTCCAGGGCAATATCGGCGCGGAGTGGAGTTCCATCGTGACGAGCTCGACGCCCCTCGGCGATCGCTCCTTCATGGGCCCGTTCTACAACGAGACCGTGAACCTGTCCCTGTACAACCTCGGGCCCCATACGGAGCTCATCGTCGGGTTCGACCTGCTCATCCTCAACGGCTGGAACGGCGACGGGCCCTTCGGGCCGCATACGTGGAGCGCGAGCGCCGACAACAATCTGCTCCAGAGCTTTACGTTCTCCAATACGTTCGGTCCTCAGAGCTATCCGACGCTGGGCAGCGACCCCCAGTACGGCGCGCTCGAGAAGAATACGCTCTTCTATCCCTACGGGGATTCCGTGTATCGGATGAAGCTCGTCATTCCCCACACGGGGTCCACTGTCACGCTCGCACTCGCGACGGACGGGCTCTCCGGCTTCTACGACGAGAGCTGGGGCCTCGCGAACTTCGAGGTGCAAGGGCATTGAGCACGCCGTGCCGCGAGGCAATCGTGGAGCTGAAGGACTGACGTTCTCGAAGGTGACGTTCAATTGACCATTCAGGTCAAACCTGCCGTGAGATCGTTCAGGTTTCGAGGGAGTATGTCGTGTATCGTGAGAATGGCTCGAGCGTGGGCATCGAGTACAGGCGCGATGCCGACATACTCCTTTTTCCAGCTTCGATACTTGGGCATTGCCCGAAGAAATCAATCGACGTCGCGTTTGAAATCGTTCACGTCGGCAACGAGACGTTCACTCCACCCGTACTTAGTCCAAACAAGCCGCCAATTTCGTCATTGACGCGTGTACGCTGTCCTGCGTCAATCCTACGAATTTGTGCCCTCGCACGTGTCCAGACACAGTCCTCATTCGTGCGGTGTTACATCGGCGCTGGCAAACGCGAGTGCGCCATCACGCCAGATGCGTGGGTGTTTCAAATGCGACGCGTCGTGGTAAACGGCAACGAGAGCTGTTCCAAGCGTGCTCACTTTGGCTTCGGTGGGCCTCGCGCCAAACCCGTCCTTGATAAGGATTCTCGAATTGCGTCCGGTGTCAATGCAATTTGGCGCCATTTCATTCGACCTGCAATTCCCGGACAAACGTATCCAACACCATCGCACACAATTTTCGGTCATAACCAACTCGCACGCGCAATTCCCACGCCTCCCGTGCAACGGACGCCCTTTCAATCTCGCA
>JBGAOI010000089.1:0-17565 GCA_044221885.1 Polyangium sp. (in: bacteria) | reverse complement strand
GATCCTGGCGAATGCGTACGGGGAAATCATGAAACCAGGTGACGAGGTGATCGTAGCCCAAACCAATCACGAGGCGAATGCTGGACCATGGGTGCGTCTCGAAAAACGCGGGGTCGTGGTCAAGATGTGGCGTGTCGATCCAGAAACCTTTCAATGTTCGCTCGAATCGCTCGCTGCGTTATTGACGGACCGGACGAAAATCGTCGCCTTTCCTCATGTTTCCAATCTGCTCGGACAGGTTGTTCCATTAAAAGCGATTGTCGACCTCGTGCACGCAGCGGGAGCGCGCGTGGTCGTCGACGGCGTCGCGTACGCGCCGCATCGACCTATGGATGTGCAAGCATGGGGCGTGGATTGGTATTTGTATTCCACGTACAAGGTGTATGGCCCTCATATGGGCGCCATGTATGGTCGATCGGATGCTTTTGCCGAAATTGAAGGGCCAAACCATTATTTCATACCCAAGGACGATCTTCCCTATAAATTCGAGCTTGGGGGCGTTTCGCACGAAGGATGCGCTGGCCTCTTGGCGCTGCGCCCGTACCTCGAGTTTCTTGGCGGGACAAACGGAGGCAATCGTGAGACCGTTGAACGTGCGTTTTCACGAATGAGTGACCTCGAACAGCCGCTCACAAAGCGACTGCTTGAATATTTGCGGGACAGACGTGGCGTGAGGATCATCGGGTCGAATGTGGCTGATGAATCGCGCGTAGGCACCGTGAGTTTCGTACATGAAACATTATCGAGCATGGACATTGCGAAAGCGGCCCATTGCGAAAGCATTGGCATTCGACATGGCCACATGTATGCAATACGCCTTTGCGAAGCGTTGGGACTCAATGTCGCCAACGGCGTCGTCCGGACGAGTTTATTGCACTACAACACGGAATCGGAAATCGAACGACTGATTGGAGTCTTCGAGCGGGCATTGGGTTGACTGAATCGTCGCATCAATTTATTGCGCATTCGAACGCACAAGAAATTTTGAAAAGCAAACGTTGATTCCTGGCGTGGTACGCAGACCGAAATGGAACATCTCGCGCCTGGCACGTGCCTTGCACACCAAGGCGCGTTGGTGCCCCGTTTCGAAGTCGAGCCTTTACGATGATTTTGCGCCCCTACCCATTTCCCGCTCTTTTGCACCGAATCTTTCGCGAGATGGACATGCGCCAGTGCATTTTCGACCTGCCAGCGCGCAAGTTTTTCGCGAGCGTTGGGGGACGCGATCTGAGTGCCACCATCCATGGCGTTCAAACGCCGGTGCCTTTCGGTCCCGCTGCAGGGCCGCATACACAGCTTGCTCCAAATATTATCTTGTCCTATTTGGCCGGCGGGCGCGTCATTGAATTAAAAACAGTTCAAGTGAAGGATGACCTCGAGAGTCCTCGGCCCTGCATTGACATGGCTACCGTCGGGTACAACATCGAGTGGTCCCAAGAATTACGGGTAGCCGAGTCGCTCGAGGAATACGCAAAAGCTGCATTGGCCATTGCGATTGTTGCCCAGAGTGGGATAACCAAGATTCCGCAACCATTACAAAGCGTGTTATTCGAAGCCAGCGTTGGTTATGACTTGGCGGGCATTCAAAGCCCCAAAGTAAGCCAGTTCCTGCACCGGATATGCGATGCCCGATCGCTTCTGGATGAACTTCGTGGCCAGATACCAACCGAATTGCGGCGATACCGCGATGTCGATGTTTCGCCACGTCTCGCGTCGGGCGTCACATTGTCGACTTTTCATGGATGTCCACCGGGCGAAGTCGAGCACATCGCGAAATGGATCATGCATGAATATGGTCTACCAACGACGATCAAGCTCAATCCTACCCTGCTTGGAAAGGTAGAATTGCGGCGCATTCTTCACGATGAACTCGGTTATCGTGATATCGAAGTGCCCGATGCCGCATTCGACTCCGATGCGAAATGGGATGATGTCGTCGCCATGATTTCTCGCTTGTCTGGTGAAGCGAATAACTTGGGCCTCGGATTTGGGGTAAAGTTGACCAATACGCTGGTCGTGAAAAATACGCGAACATTTTTTCCGAAGAACGTTCCTGAGGCGTATCTCTCCGGCCCGCCCTTGCATGTGCTTGCAGTGCGTTTGGCGGCGCAAACACGTCAAGCGTTGGGCATGCATCTGCCTATCTCGTTTTCCGCGGGTATCGATTGGTCGAATTTCGCTGACGCATTGGCTCTGGATTTGGCTCCAGTCACGGTATGCAGTGATTGGCTCAAGCCAGGTGGATACGGCCGGAGTCAACGATACTTTGAAGAACTTTTTCGCAGAATGGATGCTTCCGGAGCCACGACGCGTGGTGATTGGGTGATTCGGGCGCGTGGGCACGGGCGGGAAGCATTGACGAATTTGCACTTGGATGCGGCAACGGAAATGCAATGCGCAAAAGCCTTGGATGAACGCTTGGATCTGCGAGGTGTCGCTGGCGCCGCGTACGATGCGTGGGTGCGCGAAGCCGCACGTCTCAATACGACGAGTTATGCCGACGCGGTGCTCACGGGCGGCCGGTACGACTTGGCGCATCACGAGAAGCCGCCAAAGAAGCTCGGCTCGAAGTTGCACCTCTTTGATTGCATTACGTGCGACAAATGTATACCCGTTTGTCCGAACGACGCCAATTTTCAATTGTTCACCGGACACACGGAAATTCCCATCCTCAAAGCCCGTCGTGAAGAAGGGACATGGATGTTTCAACGCTCGGGACTTTTACGCGTCGATGAAAAACACCAAATTGCCAATTTTGCGGATCATTGCAACGAGTGCGGCAATTGTGACGTCTTTTGTCCCGAGGACGGCGGCCCTTATCGAATCAAACCACGGTTTTTCGGAAGCAAGACTTCATTCGATTCGAGCCGCTTGGATGGCGTCTATGTCGAACGCACGAGCGAGCGCGAAATGGCGTTGGGTCGATTCGAAGGCATTGAATGGCGCGTCGAGGCGCGTGGTGACGGCATACTTTTCGAAGGACCGGGGTTTCGTGTTACGTTTTCAGAACACGACGTCGAGCATACAATGGCGGGCGAATCGGCGGCTGAAATCGATATGACTTGGTATGGCATTCTGAACGTGCTTCGCCGGGCTGCGCTTTCGCCAAATGATATCAATTGGGTTTCTTGTTTGTGGGAGAAATGAGCATGAAAGACGAAATCTCACGCGCCATTGCTGATCGGGCGCAGCGTTATACCGACGATATGGTGCAATTTCTGCGGGATATGATTGCGATTCCTTCGGAAAGTGGCGAAGAGGAACGTGTTGTTCGGCGTGCTGCAGAAGAAATGGAGCGCGCTGGGTTCGATGAGGTGAAAATCGACGGCTTTGGTAATGTGCTTGGTCGTGTTGGTTCCGGAAAAACAGTTATCGCTCTGGATGCACACCTCGATACCGTTGGTGTTGGCGATCGGTCGACCTTTCGATTCGATCCTTATGCTGGTGTCATCGAGAATGGTATCATTTTTGGTCGTGGCGCAAGCGATCAAGAAGGGGGCATGGCTGCCGCGGTGCATGGAGCTCGGATAGCCAAAGAGCTCGGATTGCTCGACGATGTATCCCTTTGGGTGACCGGAACGATCATGGAGGAAGATTGTGATGGTTTATGTTGGCAATACATTCTGCGTGAAGGCGTCTTGCACCCCAACGTCGTCATTAGTACCGAAGCGACAAACTTGGCGGTTTATCGCGGACATCGTGGGCGTATGGAAGTGGAACTGCGCACGCAAGGTCGAAGCGCCCATGGTTCTGCTCCTGAGCGAGGCATCAATGCGATTTACAAGATGGCTCCTATTGTTCAGGACATTGCCCGATACAATGAAGACCTGGCGGCGACGGCCGATCCGTTTCTTGGAAAAGGCTCGGTCACCATTTCGGCAATTCGCTCGACCTCGCCGTCGTTATGTGCAGTTGCCGATAGTTGTACCATTCATCTCGATCGCCGCTTGACGAAGGGCGAAACGGAACAAAGCGCGCTCGAAGCGCTGGCTCAATTAGTCTCCGTAAAGCGCGAAAACGCGGGTTTGTCCGTTCTCGAATATGCGCGTCCATCATGGCGCGGCGTCATTTATCCAACGCGAAAATATTATCCCACATGGGTCTTGGAAGAAGCCCATCCGGCGATTCAGGCTGCTCTGCAGGCCGGTGAACATGCTCTTGGGCACCGCCCCAACGTGGGTAAATGGACGTTTTCGACGAACGGAATCGCAACAGCGGGTATGTTTGGCATTCCAACCTTGGGGTTTGGCCCGGGTGACGAAGTGCATGCCCATACCCCGGAAGATCAATGCCCCATTGAGCACTTGACGATAGCGGCCACGTTTTACGCGGCATTCTCCGCCGCTTTCGTAGGACAATCCGCTTGAACGATCGGCGACGGAAGGAACACGGCTATGGATGCATTGGATGAACTGCGAGAGAAGGTCGAGCGATTGCAGAGAATGTCGTGTGCTCTTGAAAAGCGCGACTTTCTGGCGACGTGGGACCACGACGAGGGAACATTACGTTGGGTGCTGTTGGCTTCCGAAGTTCTCGAAGATTTCGTGCGCCATCGCATTTCGACGAAGGTATTCGAGCGCGGCTTGGGTATGAGTATTTTTCGCGATAAATCCACGCGGACTCGTTATGCTTTTAAATCCGCGTGTAATCTTCTGGGTTTGGCCACCGAAGAACTCGATGAAGGAACAAGCCAAGTCGGTCATGGCGAAACCACGCGAGAAACCGCCGCCATGATTGGGTTTCTGACGGAAGTATTCGGCATTCGCGACGACATTCATCTAGGCGAGGGCCATTTCTACATGAGCGAAGTCGCCGCGTCGCTGGCTGAAGCCCATCACGCTGGCGCACTCTTGAATCGACCATCCGTCGTCAATTTGCAAAGTGATCTCGACCATCCAACGCAATCGCTTGCGGACCTGCGTCAGCTAGCCCGCGTGTTTGGGGGATTGGCAGGTTTGAAAGGACGTACCATTGCCGTCAGTTGGGCGTATTCTCCGAGCTACGGGAAGCCATTGAGCGTTCCTCAAGGCGTCATTGGTCTCTTGTCGCGATTTGGAATGCATATTCGTTTGGCCCATCCTCCCGGATATCAACTCGCGGACTTGCCGCTCGCGCAAGCACGGCGATTTTCTGCGGAAACGGGCGGATCGCTCCAGGTGACCCATTCGATGGACGATGCGTTTGCCAATGCAGATATCGTTTATCCAAAATCGTGGGCGCCTTATGCCATCATGGAGGAACGCACGAACCGTTTGCGGTCTGGACGAACCGACCACCTCAAGGAATTGGAAGTCGAGGCGCTTGCGAAAAACGCCAAATACCAAGACTGGACTTGTTCGTCGGCGCGTATGCGGCTCACGAAAAACATGCGGGCTTTGTACATGCATTGTTTGCCCGCGGATATCAGCGGTGTGTCTTGTTCGCATGGTGAAGTCGACCGTGAGGTATTCGAGGCTGCGCGCATCGAGACCTACAAGCAAGCCAGTTACAAGCCTTTTGTGATTGCAGCGCTGATGCTGGGTATGCGGATCCATCAACCCGCGGCGACTCTGGGACGCCTCTTCGATGCCGGAGAAGCTTTGGCGCGTAAAACTCGGGCTTCGATTCCGCCGCCCCCTTCATCGCGGCGACGTTGACGGTATTGGTTTATCGTTGATGGCCCGAAAACAAGACTGCGACACGCTCACGTTGCAACCGCGGTCGCATTTTCAAAAGTACGCCGAGTCCCGCGAGCGATGACGCTCCCGTCGCGCATACGTTGATTTTCGTCTGGTTCCGGCCCAGTTCGAGCGCGTGTTCGATGTCCGCTTCATCAACGACAAGGGGATATCCTCCTGAAAGAAGCATTCCGTGCACGACGGGGAGCCAATCGTACGTTTCGTCGTCGAGAATGCCGTGAGCAGCGCTGTGGGGTACCGTTGGCCACGGCTCCATGAATTGAGCGCGGTGACGTGCGGCATGACGAATTGCCGAAAGAATCCCGTCGGGGCCGAGTTTGTCACGCAGTTCCATTGCACATATTTCGGTGTCTTCTGAAAGGCTCAAGCCGTGCTGGTGTTGAATGGTAGCAACGAGGCGTTGATAAGCGCGGACAAGTGGATGACATCCGCGGGTTTGGACAGCATGCAATCGCGGCAAGGAACGAATTTGTCCCCCTGATACTGCTTCTTCGAATGTGGAAAACACCGCACTCGCCAATGCGCCCCCGCCTACTTGAACGAGAATGCGATCGGGCAGTGGTTGGTCGGAATGAATCATTTCCCAAGCCAGCGTTTTGCCTCCTTGCACCGCCAACGTTTGGTCTGGGCCTTGACACGAAAATGGAATGCTTCCGTCTCGAATGGCCTGACGAAAACGGTGCACCGTCGGATCGCCCAGCAATCCCGCAGCACGTTTGCAGATCTCGACATGAGCTCCAAGCGTTCGCATTCGTTCCAAGGACGGACCTTCGGCGTCTTCTGGAACAAAAATGCGTAATGGCCGCTGGGCGGCCCGGGCCAGAACTGCCGCCGCGAGCGCGGCATTGCCACAACTAGCAATGACCAATTCGCTCGAGGTGTCCGCAAGATTCAGCCTGCGGACGCATTCCAAATGCAAGAGCACCGAAAACAAATGTCGAGCCTTGTGAGAGCCGGAGACATTGTCTGTTTCATTTTTCACCCACACGCCGCCCATTTCGGCAAATGCCAACGCCTTGCTGAGAGACACTTGGTGGTCGTACGGTGTTAGGGAAAACCCTCGCCCATCAACACGCGAGACCGCCGCGTCGAGCTGCCGAACAATTGTGTCATAGTCAGCGTCGGACAAACCAGCGACTCGCGCTGCGAGATAGACGTGATCGAAGTCGCGAAAACGAAGATATGGATTCGTTTCCGAGGCATTGGGAATGGGCGCTGTCGCATGCGTCAGACGTCGCACGAGGATGTGATCGGTCGTCGTGTCGCTGTTTTGATGCGGGCACCGAAAACCAAGCGGCAATACGCCTAATGGTGGCAGTTCGGCATCACATCCAAGACAAACCAATCTCGATTGCATCAGGACGGACTCCCAATACGTTCGTTCAAGGCCCGAATCAGTTCATCCCAGCGTGCAGGGAGTTTTTCGAGTCCCTTCCAAAATGATTGATGTCGTCGAGCCTCGAAATCGGCAAGTGAAACGCCGCGTTGTTCGACCCAGGTGAAATAGCCTAGATTGAAGATACGGGTCCGGTCTTGATGGCGCAATTCCAACAAATGATCCGTGCTTGCTCCCTGAAGATGCTGTCCGAACGTCATTGCGGCCGTGCGTTCATCGAAATGCCCGCCCCATCGTTCCGAGATGATACGTG
Source organism: Polyangium sp. (in: bacteria) (assembly GCA_044221885.1). Taxonomy (GTDB): domain Bacteria; phylum Myxococcota_A; class Polyangia; order Polyangiales; family Polyangiaceae; genus Polyangium. The sequence goes on along the minus strand of JBGAOI010000089.1, from coordinate 10,238 downwards.
GAATTTCGCTTGTATACATGCTGGCGCCGTCGGTCGCAATCGTGATGACGACATCTTCGTCGCCCAAATCCAAGGCCCGGGCCATTTTGATGGCTGCCAATACGTTGCAAATCGACGAAAAACCAAAAGAACCGAGCGCTGCGATCGTTTCTCTTGCGATGCCATGGCGTTCACTCAAGTAGGTTTGGCCGATGGGGTCATTAAAGAGTACGTATAAGCCGTCGGTTGCCGCATCCGAGACGGCGGTGACGACATCCGTATTCATGACATTGTGGATGAACGGCACGTGTTTGTCCCCAATGCCTTGGATGTTGTGCGAACCAAAGCCATTGTACAAAAGTGTCGGACATTCGAGGGCCTCGACAGCCGCGATGCGAGTGCCCAAGCGATCCTTCAAGTAATCGCCGGCGCCAATCGTACCCGCCGAACCCGTGGCGGAAACAAATCCCGCTAAACGTAGATTGGATTTTTGCGCGCGTAAATCATGGAAAATGCGTTCGAGCGCTGGGCCGGTGACCATGCGATGCGCCACGTGATTGCCAAATTCGCAAAATTGATTAAAAACAACATTGGCCGAATCTTGTCGCTCGAGCGCTTCGCACGTATCGTAGATCTCCTTCACGTCGCTTTCTCTTCCGGGAGTTTTGACGATATCGACGGTCGGATTCTCAACCCACTTCTCGAGCCATTGAAATCGCTCGCGACTCATCCCTTCAGGCAAAATCGCCACGCCGCGGCAGCCCAATATCTTTGATATGGCCACACCTCCACGGCAATAATTGCCCGTCGAAGGCCAGAGGGCGCGATGTCCGAGAGGGTCGAATTGCCCAGTTACCAGACGTGGAACGAGGCACGCATACGCCGCCAGGACTTTGTGCGCATGAATGAGTGGAAAACGATCTCCCAGTGCAACCACGATGCGCGCGCGCACACCGGTGAATGAGGAGGGCAATTCGATATGCGTAGGCACCTCGCGAAATCCGTTTCGTTCGGCATCGTTGTACCAATGCACGCGATAAAGATTCAAAGGATGCGGTTCGTCTCGTCCGATCTTTGGCAAACGACCGGTGACCGCTGAAGATATTGTCGCCGGATCGGCCAATTCCGCAAACGTGGGCAAACGAATGCCTCGTGCACGAAAATGCGCCGCCGTACGTTCGAGCGTGGATTCGTCGACAATGTGTTCTTCGATTCCCAGTCGCGTCATGATTCATCTCCCAAAGTATGCATTCGTTGGAAAAGTTGTTTTGCTGCGCGCCCAGCGTTTTCGACGATTTTCTCCATATTGCCCGACACGAGTTGCCCTTGACGAACCACTTCACGGCCTGCGATGACCACGCGTCGGGGTCGAAGAGGTTGGTCGTTGTCCTCCCATTCGACCATGTCATCCGGTGTGGGTCCGAAAAGTTCGCGCCGCAGGCGTTCAGACGTTTCGAGTCGCGCCGCACCAAGATGCTCGAAGTGAAGATCTCCAGCATTTTGGGCAATGCGGCGTAATGCTTCGACTTCGTCTTGCATATTCGAGGGAAAACCATCCGTACCCAACGCGACGTGACGATGGGCGCCAAGCACGTGCGCATAACCTACGCCATTGGCTTCGTTCGACCGCGGATTTTGTACGAGCCACGCTTTGAGGTTTGGCACGTCAATAGCTACATTTTCTGGTGTCAAAAATACGCCATGCGCCAAAATGCTTCCGGGAGACAGCGCATCGAGCGTCCGCAAGCGCTCCAGCGGCCCTGCATATCCACATTGGCGCGCGTGATCCACGTCAATGGCATCTTCGGCGACGTGCACATGCACGGGCGCGCCATAACGTCGCGCAAGGATGCCGGCGCGACGTATCGCCTCGTCGCTCAACGTAAAGGCGGCATGCATTCCCACGGCTCCGCGCACCAGAGGGCGGTGATTGCCTTCCAAAAAACGCCTTGTTTCCTCGAGTCCCGCGAAAACCTCGTGTTCGCCACGATTACGTTCGGTAATGCCGTAACAAAGCAATGCACGAATCCCAAGATCTTGGCAAACGTCGGCCAGGATATCGAGAGAACCTTCGATGCAATTCGGCGATTCATGATGATCGACGAGCAGCGTCGTACCGCAAAGCAGCGCGTTTGCCACGTAAAACTGCGCTGATGCCCGAAGAAGGTCGTGGTCGAGTGCCCGATCGAGTCGCCACCACAATCGCTGGAGTATCTCCAAAAAACTCCGTGCTGGCGGATTTAGCCGAGGCAAACCCAAGGGCGCAAGTCCGCTATACAAATGCGTGTGGGCATTGACGAATCCGTGATCGCCGTGCGTCATTCAGGGTTTTCCTCGATGCAAATGCACTCGTTCCGACGGCGGCGGATGGTGATGTGCATGGTGCATTCCAACGCTCATTGCTTTCGCGGCAGCGCTGGTTTTCATGGGCAATTCATGATGCACTACAGATTCTCCCGCGCGAATGGCAGAGGCTACCGCGGCGGCCGTGGGAACGAGCCCAATTTCACCGATTCCTTTGGCTCCGAACGGCCCCTCCGGCTCGTTTTCTTCAATGAGAATGACTTCGACGGCAGGCATGTCTTTCGCTCGCAAAACGCCCAGATCCCGCAGCCAGAACGTTGTGGGCATGCCATTATCACAAATGAGTTCTTCCGTGAGCGCGTATCCCAGGCCCATATGCACGGCTCCTTCGATCTGGCTTTTGCAAAATGCAGGATTCAAAGCCCGACCGACATCGTGCGCGGCAATGACCTTTTTAATGTGCCCCAATTCATCGAGGACGACCACTTGCGCCGCAAACCCATACGTCGTATGCGTTTTGGGATGTTCGGCATGCGTATCAATGGCTGTCGTATCGGTAATGACGTGTTCCCCGAAAAACTCGTGGCCGGCAAGATCGGCCAACGACTTTCCTTGGTCGAGGTGCGTGCGAAGCTTTTGAGCGGCAATTTTCGCCGCTTGACCAGATAACAAAGCGCCACGTGACGCGGTTGTTTGGCCTGACGCACAAGGTTCGTCCGTATCGACACGCGGTCGAAACGTCACGAGCGGTAGTTTGGTCACTTCCGAAGCGATTTGGGCCAGTACAGTAAATAGGCCTTGACCCATTTCGGTGAAACCATTAAACAGCGAAATCAGGCCATCGTTTTCCACGCGCAAGAGCACCCGACCTCGTTCGGGGACACCGTTCCCAATTCCCGAGTTTTTGATACCACAGGCGATTCCCGCCGCGAAGTTGTTTTTCTTGGCCTCATCCCACGCGGGCTTGATCGCTTCGAGACAGTTCACGATGCCCACGGACTTTTCGAGCACCTGACCCGTCGTGACGATGTCGCCAACACGCAATGCATTGCGATACCGAATCTCCCACCGATCGATTCCGGTCACTTCTGCTAAGTCATCAATGCAGGATTCCAGAGCAAACGTGACTTGCGGCACGCCAAACCCGCGCATGGCGCCGCTCGGAGGATTGTTCGTATAGGCTACCCACGCATCGACGTCCACGTGCGGAATGTAATAGGCTCCCGCAGCATGGCCGGCGGCGCGTTCGAGCACTTTTGTCCCGACCGACGCATACGCGCCACTATCTCCCAGAATGCGTGCGCAAATGGCCGTAAAGTGACCTTCGGCATCACATCCCATTTCAAATTCCAAACGCATGGGATGCCGTTTCGGATGCATACGAATCGATTGTTCTCGATCGAGCGAAAGTTTTACAGGACGACCTGTTTTCCACGACAAAAGTGCCGCATGGGCTTGCACCGTGAGGTCCTCTTTTCCGCCAAATGCACCACCATTCGGCACGAGCCGCACCACGACGCGATCTTCCGGCCATCCAAGTGTCGAGGCAATTTGCCGCTGATCGTCGTAGACGCCTTGCCCCTGCGAATAAACACACAACCGTCCGTCCGGAAGAACTTCCGCCAGCGCGCATTCCGGCTCCAAAAAAAGGTGCTCGATTCGTTGTGTCGAATAAATACCACGCGTTACATGACGGCTATGAACGAGCGCCTCTTCGGCATTTCCCCGACGAATCGTCGTGCGCCCCAGCAAATTCTCGTGACGAGGATTGACACGTGGCGCGGTTGCAGCGAGCGATTGTTCTGGATCGACAATGGGCACGAGCACGTCGTATTCGATTTCGACGAGTTTTGCAGCAGCTCGAGCCGTCGCCAGATCTTCGGCCGCCACCGCGGCCAACACGTCACCAACACAACGAGCCTCTTCGCCTTCCGCAATGAAAACAGGCCAATCCCGTTCAAGCAAACCTTGATATCGTTCGCCAGGTACGTCGTTCGCCGTCACGATAGCGATCACGCCAGGCATTTGAAGGGCTTTGGTAAGGTCGATTTTCTTGATTGTCGCTCGCGCGTGTGCGGACAACACCAGCGCGCCGTGCAACATGCCGGGTCGAACCATATCCGCGACAAACTGTTTTTCGCCCAAGATCTGCTCGGCTGCACCTAGTCGTGGCACTCCTGCACCCACGCCGCCTTCAGTCAATACTTCGGCAGAATCGGAATTTTGTTTTTCTCGCGCGTACGCTTCGATCGCTTTGACGAATCCCACATAACCGGTACAACGACAAAGATGTACATCGAGCGCCTTTTCAATTTCTTTGCGCGTCGGCTCGGGATGATGTTCGACGAGCGCCGTTGTATGCAGAGCGATGGCGGGAACGCAAAATCCGCATTGACCTCCACCCGCGTTTCGCGAAAATGCCCGCACGAGTCGTTCTCGTTCATCCTCGGACAAACTTGCCAGGGTTTTGATCTCCGCTCCTTGGATATGGTCGGCTGGCAGCGTACACGTCACGCGCGCGTGACCATTGACGATCGCCAGGCAAGCTCCGCATTGGCCTTGGGGACGACAACCGTCCTTGACTGTCGTCACGCCACATCGTTCCCGTAAAACTTCGAGCACCGATTCACCAGGATGAGTCGGTACGCAGCGTCGTAGTCCATCCAGTGTGAAATCGATTGTACCCAAGCGATCAGCGTCGACGTGCATGTTTTTGGCTCATGGATGAATGTGTGTGCCCGTTTTGCGAGGTAATGCTTCAAGTGACGTAATAACCACTTCTTGGCCACCGGCCGCTAGAAATTCAAGGGCCGCTTCGATTTTTGGCCCCATGTTTCCAGGCGGAAATTCGCCTTGCTCCATCAATTCAGAAATTCGCGCGGCTGTCGTATGCACGAGGTTCGTCGCGTCCGGTCGACCAAATCGTTCTTGCACATATTCCACCTCTGTCAAAATGAACAAGTGCGTCGCCCGTACCGCTCGAGCCAGCAAAACGGCTGTGCGATCTTTATCGATAACGGCTTCCACGCCTTTTAAATTGCCATCGGATGTGCGCACAACCGGAATGCCACCGCCACCACCTGCCAAAACGATGACGCCTGCATGCACGAGTTTGCGCAAGATTCCCGCTTCAATGAGCGAAATGGGTCGTGGCGACGCAACCACTTTGCGAAATCCACGACCTCGTTCTTCCACCACCGATGCATGCTCGAAAATTCGTATATGCTCCGCTCGCTCGGGCGACAACACTGGTCCAATGGGTTTTTCCGCGTGCTCGAACGCAGGATCCGCTGGATCTACTGCAACAAGTGTGACCAACGTCGATACTTCCGCAGCAATCGCTCGCCGTGATAACTCGTTGCGTAATGCCTGTTCGAGCGAATAGCCCATCATGCCCTGGGTTGCTGCAACTGCGAAATCAAGCGGACTTGGCGGAATCCGATCGGCACATGACTCCATTTGCAGGAGCAGATTGCCAACCTGAGGCCCATTGCCATGGATGATGATGACACGAAAGCCGGCAGCAATGATTTCAGCAATGCAATGCGCTGCTTGCTCTGCGCGCGCGAGCTGCCGTTCGGTTGTTGCGGATTCCCCCGCGCGCAGAAGCGCATTGCCTCCAAGCGCGACAACCGCAACCTTTTGAAGACTCATGCCGCCTCCTTGCAACCACAGTATGCGTCGTCTTGGACGATTTCAACAGGGGCAATTTCGATCGTCGCTCAATAAACTTTCCGGAATCGGAAAGCAAAGGTAACGCAACGAAACGTACTTTTGTTATAAAGAAATTCGACTTTGCATGCCGGTTGAACGCTTCGCGTTCAACCCCAGGCAGGAAAAACATTCCGACAAGCCGCTACACGGCTTTCGGCAGTTTCCCTCAAGCCAGTTGACGATGAGGGCTTCGCCCCCAACCCCCCATTTCATGCGGTACAGGTCTTTGGTGGGAAACTGCTATGGTGAGCGAAAGGCAATTCGAGTCTGTCGTGAACGTATTGAACGTCGACGACGTAATGATTTGCGAAAATGCCCTAGTGTTTTGCAACAGTGCGTAAGGCTTCTCGGGTCTGCGCGATTAATTCTTCGAGCGAATCTACTTGCGTGATTCCATATCGGCGACAAACAATATCGACGTTACCTTTACGCCAAAATCCATTTGGACAACAGACGATCGCCCCACGTCGCGCATGCAATCCCAATTCGAGGAGTGTGATGGGCGATTTTGTTCCGGGCGCAAAATAAAATACAATCAAATCCGCTCGATCCAGCGCGTCGAGTTCCCACTCGACTTGCTCGCGAAAAGGAGCAAAATCAATGTCTTGCGGCCAACTTGCATCCCAGGCATCTCGTCGCGGATTGCAAATGAGTACGTCGACATCGGCAAGCGCTTGGGTAACGAGAGCTTGCCAATCCTCGGCTTTACCCATTTCAATGGATCCAGCCAAAAACAATCTCGGTTTTGGGCAATCGAGGCGCAATGAAGCTGGTGGTCGAATCTCTTCCATGCTCATTTCTTTTGCCCCTCGATCCACACTTTGAGCATCGCTCGTTCTTCGTCCGTCATATGCGTGATATTGCCCATGGGCATGTCACGCGAAACCGAAGTTCGTTGTACGATTTTCTCGGACTTGGCCAAAACTTGTTCGACCGATTCCATGACAAATCCTGCCGGAGGCGCAACGAATCCTGCGTACGTGGGTTTGGTCGAATGACACGTGGTGCAACGATTCTGAATGATCGTCATGGCCGTTGCGGTATCCACCGGACCAACGATTTTCGGCTCCGGCTTTTTGATGAACGTCAAGCCTATCGCTGCGCCAAACGCTACCAATATCGCCGCGAGCAAACGCTGCTCTTTGCGATCTTCCTTGTACAAGAGATTCAAATAATGCCGAATCGCAACGCCTCCGCCCATGGCCAAACACAGAATCAACCATCCAAAATGATGATTGTAGGCCACCGCGAAATGATTGCTGATCATTGCGAACGTGACGGGCAATGTAAAATAATTGTTGTGTTGCGAGCGCCTTTTGGCCGCTTCGCCGTCCTGACGATTCAAAGGTTCCCCGGACGTCAATTGCTTGCGCATTGCAATATGATGGGGAACGATGGACGTCCACACGTTGAGCCCCATGCAGGTGCCGAGCATGGCCCCCGCATGAATGTACGCCGCGCGTCCGCTGAAAATATTCTGAAATCCGTAGGTCGCCGCAGTTACGAAGACCGTCATGATGATAAAAACGGTCCGGTTGCTCTCGAAAAAGAAACAAACCTCGTTGTAGAAAAACCAGCACGCCGTTATTGACGCGATACTAATGCCAATGGCAGCCAGTGGGCCAATGTCCGCAACGCTCGGATCAATCAAATAGGTTCGTGCGCCATGCCAATAAAATAAAGCCAGAAGCAAGATTCCCGTTACGAGAGTCGTTTTGGCGGGCCAAGCGTGAACCAGCAATCGTTCGGGGTGTTTGTCTGGCCAATATTGCTCGTGATAATAAAAACTACCACCGTGAATTTCGTCGAGCGTCCCGCGAATGTTTTCTTTCAGAACCTTGTCTTTGGGCGGGCGTACCGAAAGATCAAACCAGTTGAAGTAGAACGAAGTTCCGATCCAGGCGATGCCAGCCATGAGGTGCAGCCAGCGAAGCAGAAATGCAATCCATTCTTGAATCAACGCGATCATCGTTCCGCTCCCAACACAGATCGACTGTATCGCATCGTTCGCCCTATGGGATCCAATTTGTCGTCAGCCCTGCCCCGGACAAACGTATCCCTCGCGTAGCTGCCCCCAAGACAAACTTTCCCCGCGTTTGCCTCGACCAGGTATCCTCCACCGCGTGCGCGGTCCGATCATCAAAATCGAGGGGCTTGGCGTTCGATACGGCGACTTCTGGGCTGTACGTGACGCACGTGTAACGCTCGAACCTGGCGCGATTCACGCGATTGTCGGTGAAAACGGGGCCGGAAAGTCCACGTTGCTCAAAGCAGCAGCCGGCTTCGTCCCAAAGGCCCGTGGCGTCGTGCAAATCGAAGGCGCAGAAAACGCAGCATCGATCGGCATGGTGCACCAACACTTCATGCTCGTGTCCGCGTTTACCGCGCTCGAAAATCTGGTTCTTGGCGCCGAACCCACGCAGTCATTGGGTCGACTCGATCTCGCATCCGCGCGTGCTCGCGCAAACGACCTGATGAAACAAACGGGACTGAAAGTGAACCTCGACGCTGTAACCCGCGATTTGGCCGTGGGTGAACGTCAGCGTCTCGAGATTTTGCGCGTTCTTTTTCGAGGTGCGCGAGCCATTTTTCTTGACGAACCTACCGCGGTTTTGTCTCCCATCGAAGCGGAAGAACTCTACGCAACGCTCGGCAACCTCGCAAAAGGTCGCGCGACGATCGCCGTCGTGACCCATCACCTCGATGAAGTCATTCGGTTTGCACACCAAGTAACCGTGATGCGTCGAGGGCGCACTGTCGTCTCTCGCGCAATTGATCAAGCGGAATGCGCAAAACTCGAGGACGAACTCACCCGCGCCATCATGGGCGGCGAACCGCCGCTGCCCACCAAAGCCCCGACGCTCCAAGACAAACCCGACGAAGCCCTGCTTCTCGAGGACGTCGTGGTTGTCGATGCGAACGGCAAACGTGTGCTCGATGGTTTGCGACTCTCTGTGAAGCGCGGCGAAATCGTTGGAGTTGCAGGCATCGAAGGCAATGGTCAACGTGAACTCATTCGCGCCATCGCGGGACTCGAGCCGGACATGACGGGGACTGTCGCGTTCGGAGGAAAACCTTTTGAACCCGTACGATCATCGGCCGAGATGAACCATCGTCGACGGGCATTGGCTGTCGTTCATGAAGATCGACATGCGGAAGGTCTGATGCTCGAAGCCTCTGTAGGCGATAACCTCGTGCTTGGCGAACTTGCCGACCTGTCGAGCGACGCACAAGAAAAGTCTGTCGTATCGCGGCGCATCGAGCACTTCGGGGTTTTTCCGGCCGATCCGGAACGAGCCGCTGGGGCGTTGTCTGGTGGGAATCAACAGAAGATCGTCATCGCCCGAGCGCTCGATCGGATCGAGAAAAGTCCCGATCGCGCGCTTGTCGTGCTTGGTCAACCAACGCGTGGTGTGGACGTTGGAGCTGTCGCAGTGATCCATCGGGCGATCGTTGCTGCTGCAGAAAAGGGGCTCGGCGTTCTCGTGATCAGTGCGGACCTTGGTGAACTCAAACGTTTGTCTCACCGGCTGGTTGTCATTTCAAACGGACGCATCGTTGCCGAGTTACCTCCCGATGCAGCCGATGACGTCATTGGTCGCGCGATGCTCGGCATGGAGGCGGCATGATGTCCAGACAAACTCTTCGTGCTGCGTTGCCCATCGTCCTCGCGATTGCTGGAGGCATTCTTCTTTTCGACCTCATCGCCTTCGGGTTTGGCCAGGCACCATCCCACGCGTTGGTTCTGGCCTTCGAGGGCACATGGGGCACGCCTTACGGCGTTGGACAGGTTCTCTTCAAAGCGACGCCGCTTCTGTTCACGGGCCTCGCGTTCGAAGTCGCTTTGCGCGCGGGCATGTTCAACATTGGCGCGGAGGGGCAGCTTGCGTTGGCGAGTTTGGTCGGCGCGGTTGTCGCGACGAAACTCCCGGCGAGCATGCCGGCGATCGTAGCTTTGCCCATCGTCCTTCTCGTGGCCGCAGCAACCGGCGCCGCCGTTGCGTTTGTCCCGGCGATCCTCCGAGTTCGTCGTGGCGTACACGAGATCATCACAGCGATCATGGTCAATCGCATCGTCGATGCGATCTTGCCGTGGTTCTTGGCCACGGTGCTCGGTTCGTCTTCGTTGCGTACGGCCGATGTCGCTCCAGGCGCTGCGCTTCCGCGCCTCGATCGATTGTTTCCGTCTCTCAGCGGCAGTGCAGCGAGTTTTGCTTTTCCGTTGGCAGTCGTAGCCGTGT
>JBGAOI010000899.1:0-3352 GCA_044221885.1 Polyangium sp. (in: bacteria) | reverse complement strand
GGAGCCCGGAGCAGTGAATGGGAAATCCCCATGTTCGATGCTCCGACATCGCTGGCCTCGAACGCGATTCCGCCCGTGCCCCTTCTTGACATTCGCAAAGCCATCGCCCTTCCCAAACCCATGGACGCTGTCGTTTCGCCGCGAAAGTCAATGCTCGTTTTGCAGTTGCCCGATCGGTTTGTCGTGTACGGAAACGGTTCGACAACGCCACTCGTCACGATTCCGATTTCGGGTCGCGTCGTCATGGCGGAATGGGCCGAAGGAGAACAAGCGAAAACGTGGGCGACCGTCGGGGAACCTCCGAAAAAACCAAGCAAAGCTCTGTGCATGTGCGAGCTTGGTGCTATTTGCGTCGAATCTCAATGCGTAAAACCCAAAACGGTTTTTGTGACGAGCACCGTTTATTCTGGCGATTTGGGGGGCCTTGCCGGGGCCGATGCCAAATGCCAAGCGCGAGCCATGGCCGCGGGCCTCGATGGCAAATACCGGGCATGGCTCAGCGATTCAACCACCTCCGCTGCATCGCGTTTGTCACACGCAACCGTGCCCTACGTCCTCGTGAATGGCACCATTATCGCGATGAATTGGACGGAATTGACAAGCGGATCATTACGCGCGCCCATTGGGCTTACGGAATTCGTCGAATCGCCACCCACGGTGACCCATCCGCAATGGTGTGACCGAACGATTGTCTGGACGAACACTCGAGATGATGGTCATTTGCCCGAAAAGAACTACGCGTGTCGTGATTGGACCGATGGGACGACGTCAGCGAGTCGGAACCAGAAAGGGGTTTGGGGACGTACGCAGAGTGAATCGAGATGGTCGATGGGATGTGACACCGATGAAGTCGGCTGCAATGCGACGTTGCCGCTGTTTTGCATCGAGCAATGAAGGGTTGGCGATTTTCGTCGGAAGAATTCCCAAATGCCGGGCCGCCTTGGCCGACGCTGTCGCTTCCCGCTAGCCGATGCATGATGGTGTTTACCTGATCGAGCCACCAAGCTCAGGTTGGCTGCGCCTTGTTAAGTGCGCGAATCGCGCATACGAAACGTAGTCGTATTGACAAACCAATTGTCGAGATTTTCCTCTTGCATCGTGGTTTGGTTCGCGCTACGGTCGGTTTGATGGAGCCGAAGCGTGGCGATGGTGGGATGTTGCTTGCCCCGGGTGTGGCGGCGAGCACCCCGAGCTTGTCCTTTCCGAGCGCCGATCGCAGACCCACGCAGCAGACGCATCCGCGTGTGGATGATCACTTGGTGCAGCCGGAAGTCTCGCGTGAAGAGATCATTCGCGGTCGGAAGATCGTCACGATGGGGGCAAACCCGGAACATGCGGAAGCGCATAGCCGAGTGGATTTCGTGATCGCTCCGCACGTGGTCGAAGACTGCGCGACGGGGTCGGATTTGCTGACGCGGGTAAACCAAGGCTCGAACTTCGCGACGGACGTAAGTGTTCGGAAAAAGGGCATCGATCCGCAAACGGGCGCGCGGTACCTCGAAGAACTGTCGTTCGAGGTGGTGAACGAGCAATCGATGCGTACGGCAATCGAGAAGGCAGAGGATTTGACGCGGCGTGGAGTTCGTCGCGTTTTTGCGATCTTCGTGAAAGCGGGATACGTTGGTGAATGGTCGCCCTCGAAGTCGGAGTTTGTTCGGCTGCAATCGGGGATGCTCGAGGATCGGTTGTTGATCCGCCCGATTGCGGTGCAAGCGTTGCTCAATGCGGCCATTGCGGAATGCGAAGTGGCTCTTGCATTATGGAAAAAGGGCAATCCGGAAATCATGCGGATCGTCGATGAAGGTCACCAGGCGGGCCACAAGAAGGGCCTCGACGAAGGTCACAAGAAGGGCCTTGACGAAGGTCACAAGAAAGGCCTCGACGAAGGGCGCCGGAGTTTTCTGTTGGGGCTCTTGCGCAAACGTTTCGACGATGTGCCCGCATGGATCGAAGAACGCGTCAATTTGGCGCTGGCCGAAGATTTGGACACGTGGGGCGAGCGTCTGTTCACTGCGACTTCGCTGAATGACGTATTCCGGCCCGAACACGATTGACGACCCCTGCGAGCGTCGACAAAGCGAATTCGTCAACCATTCTTGGCACGTGGATCTTTGACCACGCCAAACGATATTTCATTGATCCGTTTCCGCTCGATTTGGCCGATGGAACGACAAGCCAGGGATGTGCTTGCAAGGGCGTCTGGCACGAATGGGTTCGAGCCTTACTCTTTCGGGATGCCAGATGCAATGGATCGATGTCGAGTACAGCGATGTTTTTGCTTCCGAACCTTGACGAATGCGTGATAACGTCATGGCGAATGAGCGTGGAAACATCCAAACAAGCATTGTATCGGGCGCGTAGACGACGTTGTACGAACAAGAAGACGTGGCCGCATACCATGACGTGCGCAACGGGATTGTTCGTTGTCACCATTGGGGGCGCTCATGGTTGCTCGTCTTCAAAAGCACCGCATCACGTCACGCCACCGGTCGTGGCCGTGCATGCATCGAGCGCCAGTTTGCCTGCAATTCCGGAACCGACGCCAGCCGAACGACTTGCGGCATTTTTGCAGCGACTTTCGCCGATGACGACCACGGAAACGTTGGTTTTGGGCATTGAAACAGTCCCCAGCGTTGGATATGGCCCGCTGTACGGCGACGGACCGAGGGTGCCACCCGAAGACAAACTGCACACGATTGTCATTCACGCGCACGAGGGGCGCGTCGAATTTGCCGGCGAATTGCCATTTCTGGCGATTCCGCAAGAAAATGGCTTTCTGTATATGGGCCTTTCGAGTTACGAACGCGACGATACCGAAGCCGAACGAAAACGTCAAGGTGTCAAGTTTGGCATGGACGATGAATATGGCGGCATCGTGTATTGGTATGCCGCATCCTCGCTGTGGGAAACCACCGATCGCGGACGTGTCGATGTAGTCCGTGAGAATGAACGGAAATATCTTCAAAAACAATTCAAGCGCGGCGATTTTTTTGGCAAAGACGTGAATTATGTCACGCAGCACGCAATCTGCACCACGAGTTATCGCGGGGAATGGACCGGCGGGGCACAAGCATTCACGGCGGGCGAAGATCAGAATTTCGAGGGTTTGGCCCGGAACAAGATCTCGAATGTATTGTCGAATTATACGGATGAAGCTGGACTTCGGAAATTCGTGCAGGCCATTTTCCACGAACGCGAACCGGGAAACGAACCGTCGGAGATTTCGCTAGATACGCCCTACGAAATGTTTGGGTACGAAATAAATTGGCGCAAAGACAGTCGCGTTTGTCTGGCGCGCCATGATGGACACGTGACACTCACGGGCGTCATTCGATTGCCCAACAATGGAGCC
>JBGAOI010000898.1:0-3363 GCA_044221885.1 Polyangium sp. (in: bacteria) | reverse complement strand
CCCCTTTTTCATGCCGCCCCCATCTTCGCCAAATGCGCCGCCACCCGCGCCGCAAGCACCTCAATCTCCCCCGTCAACACCGGCAACGGCTTCTCATACCGCTCCGCCAATTCCCGAATCCGCCCCGTCAACGCCTGCGAGACCCGATCCCATTCGCTGTGCACCGACGCCTCCAGCCGCGTCAGCCACTTGTCCTCCACCACCAACGTCTTGATCTCCGCCTCGCTCAGCTTGCCATACAACCCCGTCACCTTCGCCTCGAGCGCCTTTTGCGCGTCTTTCACCTGCTTCCCCGCGCCCGCCTCCTGATCGAAGAGTTTGACCAATTCATTCAACAAATTCCGCTCGTCTTTGGCCGACTTGTCCATCCCCACATCCGACAAACGCGTTTTCACACTCGCTTTCGTCAATTTGCCCTTGTCGTTTTTCGCTTCCGCCAAAAGCCCCTCGTCCCCGCCGTGCTCCTCTTCCATCTCCTCAATCTGCCGCGTGTATCCATCCCGCGCGGTTTCGAGCGCCTCCAGCGCCGCCTGTTCCTTCGCAAAAAACCGCGCCATCACCAGCGATTGCGGAATCAAATCCGTATTCGCTTTGCCCTCCAAGACCGCTTTCCAGCCCTCTTGCACCAACAAATACACGTCGTCCTGCATCGACGTTTCCCACAAATCCATAAAATGCTGGTACACATCGTACGCGTCCACCAACGGCGCCTCGACAAATGCCGCCAACAGCGATTCCGACAACGTCGTCATCAATGCCTTCGGTTTGTCCCCGATGGCCACGTTCATCATTGGCGGCGTATACGTCTTGCGCCATTGCTTAAAAAGCGCCGTCACCGTCGCATTAAACGCCGTGAACTCGGCATGCCCGAATATCGTCGACTTGACATCGCCCACGCTCACCCGCAATTGGCTGTACCCCGCGCGATCCGCTTTCTCGAACAAGGCCGCCCGAACGCCTGGAAATACCTGCCAATACCGTTCGAGCGCGTCGATATCGCGGTTCGGAATGCCCCCGCGCAAATGCGCCTCGATGTCCTGAAGATCTTCCGCTTCGGTGGTATCGATGTACCGCGGCAAATTCAAATTGAAATCGTTCGCTTCGATTTCCGCCATCGGCACCATACGCGCATACCGCGGCACCTCCAGCGTGCGCGTGAACGTATCGACGATGCGATGAATGTCCTGCGCGCGCAGGCGATTCTTGGGACCATCCTTGGCAAACCCTTTCGACGCATCCACCATGAAGATTCCGCGACGAGCCGCCGCGTTTTCCTTGTCGAGCACCACAATGCACGCGGGAATGCCTGTGCCATAAAACAAATTCGGCGGCAAGCCGATCAAGCCCTTGATAAACCCGCGCCGGACGATTTCTTTGCGAATCGTCGCTTCCGCGCCGCCTCGAAAAAGCACGCCATGCGGCAAAATCACCGCGCCCGTCGCCGTGCTTTTCATTGACGCGAGCAAGTGCAACAGAAACGCGTAATCCCCGTTTTTCTCCGGCGGCAAACCATAAGGGAAACGCTTGAACTCGTCCTCGGTCGGCTTGAAACCATTGCTCCACGCTTTCATCGAGAATGGCGGATTGGATACGACAAAGTCAAACGTTTTGAGCCCCGCGCCGTCCTTGAAAAGCGGCGTGGACAGCGTATTGTCTTTGCGAATATCGGCCGAAGGACAATCGTGCAGGTACATGTTCATGCGTGCGAGAGCGCTCGTCGCATTGTCCATTTCTTGCCCGTACAACGTCAGGTTATGCCCCGTGGCGCTTTTCGCTTCGTCGTGGGCCTTTAATAACAGCGATCCCGAACCACACGTCGGATCGTAAATGGATTGCTTGGAGGACTTGGCCTGGCCGAGACCAATGACCTTGGCCATGATGCGCGAGACTTCGGCGGGCGTATAAAATTGCCCTTTGCTTTTGCCGGATTGCGTGGCGAAATGGCGCATCAGGTATTCGTAAGCGTCGCCGAGCAAGTCGTCGCCTTCGGCGCGATTGCCTCGAAAATCGAGCGAAGGTTTTTGAAAAATGGCAATCAGGTTCGAGAGACGATCTTGCATCTCCTTGCCTTTGCCCAATTTATCGACATCGTTAAAATCGGCCACATCGATGACGCCGCGCAAATTGTTGGCTTCGGCCAGTTTTGCGATGATGGTGTTGAGTTTTTCGCCAATGTCCTTGTCGCCTTTGGCGGCGATCATATCGGCAAAACTGCCGCCCCGCGGAACATCGAGCAACGCGTCTTTTTGCCCGGCATATTTGTCGGACACGTATTTCACGAAGAGCAAGACGAGCACGTAATCTTTGTATTGCGAAGCGTCCATTCCCCCGCGTAATTCGTCGCAGGATTTCCAAATGGAGGCGTACAGTTCGGACTTTTTGATGGCCATCGTTCGATGTTATCGGGGGCGGAAGGTTCGGCGCACGGTAACGCGAAGCGGATGGGTGTGTCAAGAAAACACGCCGGCGGGTCAACAGGCCGTCTCGGAACCCCGTACAGTTCCCTCCAGGACGTGACCCGGCCGCAATTAAAACCCGGAGCGAGTGTCGGGACGAACGACGGTTGCGAGTTTTGAACCGGACTCTTTAACCATCCACGGGCAAATCCAGCGTCTCCCGCTGGAATGCGTCGTCCATGCCGGAAACGACCGGCAATGGGTGCCCCATCGACGGTTGGGGCAATTCGAGCGTCTCTTGTTTCGGCGGCAGCGTTTCCATCGTTTCGGCGAGAATCGGCACGCGGGTCGCCGACGCCGCAATCCCTGGGGCCGAACCCGACGGCGAAGGCACCACGACTTCCCCATGAAGTTCACGGAGGACATTTTCGATTTCTTGCGCCACCGCCAGCATCGAACGTGGCCGCATATCGGGATTTTTTGCCAACATTCGCAAAACAAGCTGATTCAAGCGTGGAGGAATATCGGGCCGTAACGTTTGAGGTTCGTCGGGATTCACCTCGACGACAGCACGCAACAGTTCTACGGTCGAAAGACGGCGATCGTCGAATGGCTGGCATCCACAAACGGCTTCGTACATCGTAATGCCCAGCGAATAAATATCTCCCCGGCCATCTTCGACGCGCCCCATGACGCGTTCAGGCGGCAAATAAGCCAATGTGCCAATGAGAAAACCCATTTCCGTTTGCGAAGGCGCCGTCACCATCGAGGCAATTCCCAAATCGACCAATTTGACCACACCCGCGCGAGACAAAAGGATGTTGTCAGGTTTGACGTCGCGATGCAAGATGCCGAGTTCGTGCGCCGCGTGTATGTCGATCTGCTGGGCCGTATTCCCACGGCCGAGGAAGCGACAGCCTACCTGGACGATAAGGCGACGGACAAGCATCGCCAACTCGTCGAGCGT
>JBGAOI010000897.1:0-3363 GCA_044221885.1 Polyangium sp. (in: bacteria) | reverse complement strand
CTTGCGGGACTCGAAACGCCCCACGAAGCGCGTATTTTGGATCCCGCATGCGGAGCAGGCGTTTTTCTCGTTTTGGCCTTGCGGCGGCTCGTTCAATTGCGCTGGGAACACGACGTTCGCGAACGAGGTCCCGAGGCACCTCGACCGAACAAAACCTGCATCCAAAACATCTTGCATCGGCAGATTCGAGGGTTCGACATCAGCCCGTCGGCGTTGCGACTTGCGGCGTTGGCGCTGTACGTAACGGTGATTGAACTCAATGAAATCACGCGTCCTCCGGCGGAACATCATGCGGGCAAAGCGCTCCAGGATTTGGTTTTATTCGACCAACGCACAGCGGACGAGAAAAACCATGCGGGTGTCGTGTTGGGAAGTCTGGGCGACGCTGTAGGGCCAGAATTCGACGGCCAATTCGATGTCGTCGTTGGCAATCCGCCATGGACGAGGCACAAGGACGACGCGAAATCAGCGGTGGATGACGTCGGCACGAGCATTGCGCGTCGAGTTCTCGAGAAGCGCGGATTGCACGATCTTGCGACGGAATACAAGAATCCCGGCGGTGTACCTGATTTGCCGTTTGTCTGGCGGTCCATAGAATGGGCAAAACCAGGCGGATTTTTGGCGTTTGCCTTGGATGCGCGGCTGGTCCTGGATACCTCGGGTCCCGAAGCGGATGCTCGGAAGGCGCTTTTACAGGCAGTATCGGTGACGGGGATTCTGAATGGATCCGACGTCGAGAAAACCAACGTATGGGCGTGCCATGATTTACCCTGGATCTTGTTGTGGGCTCGTCAGGAAAAACCAAGCGTCGATGAGCATACGTTTCAATTGATGACCCCATTGCGTGAGAATGAACTTGCAGATCATGGTGAATTCCGGCTCGATTTTCAATCTGCGTATCCCGTACCGCTGAAAAAGGCGCTTGAACAAGGTTGGTTGTTCAAGGCATTGGCAATGGGAACCGTGCTGGATGTGCAGATTACGGAGCGGCTGACGAGCAGCGCCCAGTCGGTGGGATCATTTTGGAAAAAAGGCGCGGAAACTGGGGCATTGGCGAGTGGTCGAGGGATGGACTTGCAGCCGATGAAGCCCAAAGCAGCGCCCAAGTGGTTGTTGGGTTTGCCGGTCGCCGACCGAGAAATTGCGGCGGCGCAAGAGGCGGCGACATTGCCGCGTGTGCAAAGCGGAAAGCTTGCGACATTTCGGGAGGTGTTTGGCACGAAAGAACCGTATCGCCCGTACCACGAGGCCAATTATCGGGCGCCATTGCTGCTCATTTCGCGAGCTCCGGGGGAAGATTCGTCGTCGGTCCGGTCGTATCGATATGCCCACGAAGACCGTTGTTTCACGAAAAACTATTTTGGATATTCCGGTGGCACTCATGCGCGGGGACAATTGGCCGTTGCGCTTTTGCATGTCCTCAGTCAGAGCAAGTTATTTCAGTATTTTGCATACATGTGCAGTGGGCAAATCGGTGCACGGCGACGAATCGTCGACAAGAAAGACATCGACGCATTTCCGTTCCCCATTCTCGAGGAATTGTCGGCGGGGCAAGTTGAAACGACGATGCGCCTTGCCGAGATGCTCGATGGCGCGGGGCCCAAAGATTGGCCGGCCCTCGAAAGTTTCGTGTGCAGTTTGTTTTCCTTGACCAAAGCGGATCAACAAGTGGTCGAAGACACCGTTGAATTCAATGGTCCCTATCGATCCGTCCGCGAGCCGGCGGCATTGCCGGTGTCGAACGACGAGATGCTGCAATTTGCCGGGACGATCGAGAATTCGTTGCAGCTTTTTTTCAAGGTAGCAGGGCAAAAAGTCAAGGTTTCTCCGGTCGCACCCATTTCACGAACCGAGCTGCAAACGTGGCGGTTCGTCACGGTACTTCTGGACGGTGACGTGTGGACGCCGAAAGCCGAATTGATTGCCGAAATCATGGCCGAAGCGACGAAGACGTCGGCCAGTCGTTTGGTGCTGCGTTTGCCCGAGGGGGGCGTGCTTTTGGGCCTCGTCAACAAGCGGCGTTTTTGGACTCGCAGTCGGGCGCGGTTGTGCGCCATGCATATCGCGCGGGAGCATTTGGAAGCAGCGTTTCCGTTGGTGAACTAAATGAGCCGAGGATTCTTCACGCAGCGCCAAGCTCCGATCGAGCTGCCATTTCCTCCTGTGGACGTGCGGTATTTGCTCATCGTGCACGCGTGTATTGCTCGAGCCTTCGCAATGATGCGGGCGCGGGGTGATGATTTGGCCCACACTGCGGAAAATGCGATTACGAACGAATTGGAACAAATTCTCCGGAATGACCTGGCGGACGCCCGAGGCGACGTTTATCTGGATCCGGACTTTTTCGTCTTGGTCACTCGAGGAAGCGCGGTCGAGAATCACAACGCCGAAAAAATAGGCAAACAGCCGGACTTGGTGTTTCATTTGCGGCGTCCCGAGGTCCTGGGGGACAAACGTCAAGACGCCTTGTTTGCTGAATGCAAGCCCATCGACAACAACCATTCCCTGGGCGGACACTATTGCGCCGTGGGAAAAAGTACCAGCGGGGTCGAGCGGTTTGTCGTGGGTGATTACGCCTGGGCCATGCAAGAAGCCTTGATGGTGGGTTACGTTCGGCATGGGTTTGCCGTGGAACCGCACTTGACCCGCGCGCTCACAGCTCCCGCCAAGCGGCAAGGTTTGGGGAACCCAACCAAACCAACGCAAGTGCAATCGTTATGCTCTGACGAACCCCGGTTGTATCGAACGAGGCATGAGCGCGCATTTGTCTGGCGCAACGGCCGAAAGGCGACGCCGATCGAGGTGTATCATTCCTGGCACGATTGTGGATGACTTGCATGGTGTCGTTGCGAGGTTCCGAGATGACATCAAGTTCTTTCCAATGCTCCGCTTTTCGTGATACACAAGCGTAAATGCCTCCCGAACGCACCGACTCGACTGACTCCTTGCCGCTACAGTTGCAAAACGTCTGCTTCGAACCTCGAGGGACGATGACGTGGGTGTTGTGGCTTGTGGTGCTCACAATCGTGACGTCCTTCATGGGGATCTTCATGGCCGCGCGTTTTGAGGAATACCGTGAGTTGTCGACTTTGTGTGGAAGAACGTTTGTCGCGTCCGTCGTGGCGGCGCTCGTGGTTGCCGCGATTCGTGAGACACGTTTTCCCATTGGAAAAACCATGCAGGTCGAACAAGGCGGGTTGCGGGTAAAGAGTTCGAGCGGTGGTTCGTTTATGTTTGCCGCGAAAGGGTTTGTCGAGGGGTGGCATAGCCCTGAAGCACGGCGTGTTTGTTTGCGTCGTCGTGACGGCAACATTGTCAGTGCGGGCGTCTCCGATGCTGATGCCGCGTCGACGGTGCTCCAAC